>JBFXAN010000115.1:0-20673 GCA_050184225.1 Dehalococcoidia bacterium
TAACCTGTTGCACCAGCCGTTGTGTCTTCGGCTCGAGGCTGCGGGGCGCGCCGAAATACGACCGCACACGGTTCTTCAGTGACGCCGCCTTGCCGACGTAGATCACGTCACCTTTGGCATTGCGCATGATATAGACACCGGGTTTGGCCGGCAGCGCTTTCAGTTGTTCGGTGAACTTGGTAGCCATGTAGAACTATTATAACCCCTCCCCTGGCCCCTCTCCGCGCTGACGCGCGGAGAGGGGCCAGGGGAGGGGTTTGTTCCGCTCTACACCCCGGTTAGTCTGATGCTATGACTGCTCATTCCGACCAATCTGCGCCTTCATTTCGTCTGCCTGCGCTCGCGATCAGTCGGAAGTGGATCGTGCTCGGCGTGTTGCTGGTGCTCGGCTTGGCGGTGCGGTTTTGGGCGATGCGCTGGCCGCCGTTTCCGTTCGATATGACGACGTGGATCGCCTGGGGGGAGCGGCTGCGGGCGGTGGGGCCGGATGACTTTTATCAGGAAGGGTACTTTGCCGACTACACACCGGGGTATCTCTATGTCGTCTGGTTGATCGCCGAGGTGAAGCACGCGTTCTTTGCATCCGCGGGAACCGGCGCGTATCAGATCCTCCACCGACTGCCGGCCACGATCTGCGATCTGGCGATCGCGGTGGTGATCTTTCGTTTTGTGGAGCAGCAGGTGGCGCGCCGGGGGTTTACTGTCCCCGGTGTGACAGCGGGCGATGCCTGGCCGGTGTTGCCGGCGACGGTTACGGCCTTGTGGTTGTTCAATCCGGCGGTGATCTTCAACTCGGCTGTCTGGGGACAGGTGGATTCAACGTTTACGCTGGCGGCGCTGCTGGCGCTGGTCTTCCTGATTGGCGGCCGTCCGGAGGCCGGGATCGCAAGCTACGCGGTTGCGTTCTTGATCAAGCCTCATGCAATCACGATCGCGCCCGTGATGGTGCTTAGCCTCCTGCTCTGGTATCCGCCTGCACGGATCCTGAGAGCGATTGGGTTGGGCGTGTTGGTCGGGGTGGTGTTGCTCGTGCCGTTTTTCGGCGTGCGGTTCATTCCGGGGTTGTGGAATCTGCTGGCCGATTCCCGACAGCAGTACGCCTATACGTCGCTGTACAGCTACAACCTGTGGGGTATCTATGGTTTCTGGCGCGACGACAGTCTCTCGGTGTTCGGACCGCTGAGCGCACGGGGCATCGGATTGGCGCTGTTTGTCATGGGTCTGGCCTACGGCATCTCGATGTTGTGGACCGAGATGCGGCGGGGTGCGGACCGGGCGTTTACCGTCTTCCTGTTCAGCACGTATTTTGCCTTGATGCCGGTGATGGTGCTGACGACGATGCACGAGCGGTACTTCTATCCCGTCCTGCCGTTGCTCTTGATCTTCGCCACGTTGTGCTATATCCGCTGGTCCGGAGCAGCGACGGCGCGGGTTTCCCCGCCGCGATTCCTGCTGGTACCACTGTTTCTCTACCTCGCGCTGACGGTGTTGCACACGATCAACCTCTACCAGGTGTACGAGTTCTACATCTTCTTTAACAGTGGTGGTGTTCCCGCGGACAACAGCCTCTATCACCGGATCGCCGGCAGCGCGAAGGTATGGTCGGTGCTGTTCGTGCTGTGCTTCTGGATATATGTCGTGCTGATGCCGTTCTGGGTAACGGATTCCCGCTTGGAAGATGATGCCGCGGTCGAAGCTGAGTCACCACCTTTGCAGCCGAAGCCGGTCTAGCGTGGACGGTGTGTGATCGGCAACTGCATGCGGGTTCAGCGAGCCGGCGGGACCGGTGGACCTTCAGGAATCCGGCTGACTTCCTGGTCGCCCCACGGCCAGACGACATCACAGCCCAGTGACCGGCGTGTCTCGTCGTCGGGGATCGGGCGGCGGTATCCGCCTTCGAGGTAGTAGGCTGTTCCCCCGGAGATCGCGGTGATGCATTCGCCTTCGCTGCGGTTGGGATACGCAACCTCTCCAGAGGATGGAGTCGTCGCTGGGTCTGCGAGCGGCTGATCGGGTAGGACGCGGACGTCGAAGACCTCATGTCCCTCGGTGGCGGCGACCACGGGGAACCGGCTGCGGAAGCCCTCGACGTTGGCGTGCAGCGTGTTTCGTTCGCTTGGTCCGATGAGAACGTAGCTGACGTTGTATTGGCGAAGCAGGTCGATGGCGTTCGGTGTGAGCGCATAGATCGACCGCACATCGCGCTCACGCATGCCGGTGTCGATGCCCCAACTTTGCAGATACGGAGGGAAGAAGATCAGCGTCGAACGGCCGGCAAGGGCGGTGATCACCGGGTTGTATTGCAGGCCGGAGACGAAGACGGCGTCGGGGGATGTCCGTTCTCGCACCTGCCGCGCGAGGTCGATCTCGGCGCGGGAGAAGACCATATAGGCGTTCTTTCCTCGGGCGACGTGGAGGTGCATCAGCAGGCCGGAGAGGAGCATGGTGAGCGCACAACCGGCCAGCAGGGCGCGCACCATAAGCGTTCGATGCTCCTGCCAGGTGCGGACGAGCAGGGCGGCGACCAAGATGCATACGGCGAGGAACCAGTAGAACAAGACCTTGAGGTTGTTCCAGGGGCCGGTGGGGTCGAGGGCGACCGCGTTGGCGACGACGAAGATCGGCATGAATGCCCAGAGGAAGCGACGCGCGACGCGGGTGGTGGAGGCGCGGTCAAACAGCGCGAATAGGAGGAGCGGGAGGAACAGGCCGAGGTTGATGAGCCAGAACCAGAGGGCGTTCTCTTTGTCGGCCATCCAGCCGAAGTCTCGGTGCACGCGGTCCGCGCCGCCACCGAGTCCGCCCTGAAGGATCAGTTGTGGAACCGCGATGGCGACCCACGGCGCAAAGAAATACAGCCATCCTCGCGACGGAAAGAGCAGGAAGAGGAAGGGCGCGATCATGGCGAGCGCCAGCAGCGTACCCATGTGCGCGAGCGGGAGGAAGCCGGCGACGGCGCCCGCGAGGAGGAACGCGCGCCGGTCGGACCGCTGAATCGCGTGGAAGAGTAGGGCCAGGACGAGCAGGCCGAGCGATAGCCCATAGAGCGTCCCCCGCGTCGGTGCGATTGCGACGAGAAAGACCGGTTCCCAGCGGATTCCCGAGCCGGCGACGGCGCCGTAGTCCCACGCGCGATCGAGGAGCGTGCCGGTGATGTCATGCGAGCGGTTGACTTCGGCGGCGGTGACGAGCCAGCCGAGGCCGCTGCCGAGGAAAAAGAGGGCTGTCGCCAACGCCGCGGCGTTCCCGTTTCCGATGAGCCGCCGGGCAAAGGCGAAGGTGGCCAGCGTCGCGAGGGTCATCAGGATCAGGTCATGCAGCTTGATCGCGGAGAGCGGCGACATGCCGAGCTCGACCATTGCCGCGGTCGTCAGCGAGATCAGGTAGTGATAGGTGAACGGCTCTCCGGCGTAGAACGGATTGCGTGGGGGAAAGTTGTCGCCGTAGGCGAATGCCGTGACCTGGCCAAGATGAACGCTGATATCGCTCCAGATATGGATCTGCGACGCCCAGAGATCGCCGTCGCGGACGAAGGTCATGCCGAGGTAGAAGGATGACCAGAGCGCGATCAGTGCGGTCAGTACGACGAGCGGGAGGAGGCCGACGTGACAGCGGATGGTCTGCAGGCCGATGCGGAGCAGACCGCCCTGCGTCCTGGTCCATTCTCGCGGGCGGTCGAGCCGGAGGGGTTCACCGGTACGGAGCAGCGCGATAGTTCCGCCGAGAGATATCACACCGGCGATGACAACGGTCGCGGTGCTCAGGCCCATCGCGAAGGAAAGGAGCAGCAGGATGAGCGTCGTCAGCGCGATGCCGAGGGGCGCGCCGTACGATAATTGCTCCAGGGAGCCGAACAGGCGAGACGTGGCTCGCCGGAGGACGGCGACGCCGAACGCACCGGCAAGAACAAGATAGAGCAGGGAGAACAGCGCACCGATCACGGGCACAGACTCTCAGGGCGGTGGTCGTGAGCAGTGTGGCGATTTGACGTCATCTTCACGGGCGGTCAATGCTCAACTGGTGAGTGTCCGGCGGGCCGCTGGTCTCGAACGCTCGCAAAGGGTTTCCGCGTGCCGACCCTCGCGCTCTACCGATATGATACGGATGCGGACCGCTCGTTGGGCGCGTCCAGCGAGATTGGGAGCTTGACTCCTTCATGGCGAAAAAGCAGCGCGCGCGACCGATGCCGCGCGCCCGACACGCGCGAACCGCGGCGCAGCCTGTCCCGGCCGTGGCGGCGCCCGCACCGCCGGCCCCGATCGAGGCGCAACCGATCGGTTGGATTCGCACTGACACCTGGATCGTTGCCGGCGCGATCGTGCTCGCGTTGATCTTCTATGCCTGGCGACTGAATGTGCCGAGCGGCTATGTCTTCGACGAGGTCTATCACGGCTTCACCGCCGGTGAGATCGTCGAGGGCAACGCCGATGCGTGGGTCTGGTACACGCAGCCACCGCCGAATGTCGCCTATGAGTGGACGCATCCAGCGATGTCGAAGGTGCTGATTCAGACGGGCATCCGCGTCTTCGGCAACGATGCGGTCGGGTGGCGGGCGATGAGCGCCCTCTTTGGGGCGCTCGGCATCGGCCTGATCTACGCGATGGGCCGGATCATGTTCAACCGCTGGACCGGTCTGCTGGCGGCGACGCTCCTGACATTGGACGGGCTCTGGTACGTCCAGTCGCGGATCGCGATGAACGATGTCTTCCTCGCCGTCTTCATCATGGTGGCGTATCTCTCGTTGTTCATGTATCTGCGTGGACCGGCCGATCGCACGCGGAACTATCTCTGGATTACGGGAGCGGCGCTCGGGTGTGCGTTTGCGACGAAGTGGTCGGCGGGTTATTCGGTTGGTCTGATCGGACTGATCGTGCTGGTCCGCGAGGGGCGGCTGCTCTTCACCGGCCGGATGCGTGCGCCCCTCTGGCAGGCGGTGGCGATACTCGGCGGCGCCTTCGTCGTCGTGCCGGCCATGATCTATCTGGTGGCCTACACACAGTTCTTCACGATGGGCCATAGCTGGTCAGAGTGGCGCGAGCTGCAGCGGCAGATGTGGGAGTACCACTCGAACCTGAAGGCGATCCATGCCTGGGCGTCGCGGTGGTGGACCTGGCCGCTGATGATCGTGCCGGTGTGGTACTACGTCGATTACCTGCAGGGAGAGGCGCGCACCGCGACGATCTACGCGCTCGGCAATCCGTTGATCGTCTGGGCGTTCCTGCCGGCGATCGCGTTTGCGGGCTACGCCTGGTATCGGGGACGCTTTCGATCGATGGCGCTGGCAGTCGTGCTCGCGGGCTTTCTCGGTCAGTGGTTGCCGTGGATGCTGTCGCCACGGATCTCGTTCTTCTATCACATGCTGCCGTGCGTGCCCTTCGGCTGCCTGGCGATCGCGTATGGATTGTCACGAATCCGCGAGCCGCGCGTCGTGATCGTCGGATATCTCCTCCCGGTAGTCGTCGCCTTTCTCTATTTCTTCCCGCTCTATTCCGCCTGGCCGATCTCGCGGGACTATCTCGAACAGCATTATTGGATCAGCCGGTGGACGCCGCGATAGTGATTTACCTCTCCCCCGACCCCTCCCCTCGCAGGGGAGGGGAGTCTAACTCAAGCGAGGTTTGCCAGTGTGGGCCAGTTCACCGCCAGACTGCATCGAGGTTGAAGCTTGGCGTCCCACCCCGGTCAGGACGCCCCTCCCCTGCGAGGAGAAGGGGGCGGGGGAGAGGTCGTCTCCTACGTGGCCGGGGCGGTGGCGGTGGTGTCGGCGACTTCGTGGATCTGCTCAGAGCCATACATGATGTCGTCGTCCCAAGTATCGTCGACCGGGGCGAGCAGGCGCTTGTACGCGAAGAACGCGCCGCCGATCAAGACGCCGGCGATAACGAGCCACTTGAACATGTTCTACTCCTTCGTCTGTGCTGTTCCCGCATGGAAAACACTGATTCAAGCATAGCGCATCGTGCCGATGCGACTCACGCCGATGGTACGGCCAGCAGCAAATCGGCGAGGGTGAGGAGGTCGGCGACCTCCACGTCCGGCTCAGGGACACGCTCCGGCCGTGGCACGCCGAGACGGTTGAGCCAGGCGATCGACATGCCGGCAGAGCGGGCGCCGAGGACATCGGCAATCGGGCTGTCCCCAACGTAGATGACATCCTCCGGCGGGAGGTCGAACCGGGCTGCCGCCTGGTCGAAGATGCTCCGTCGCGGCTTGTAGGATTGTGCCCCTTCCGAGGAGAGGATGAACTCGAAGAGCCCGTCGTCGGTCAATCCGTTCTCGCTCAACGCCTGCATCAGATGGTCGTCGTCGGCGTTGGAGACGACGGCAACACGAAAGTGCGTGCGGAGCGTCTCGATCGCCGGTCTGGTGTCCGGGTAGGCGACGCCTCGGCAGAGGGTATCGTGGAACGCCTCGTATGCGGCGACGGCATCGGCGCTGAGTCCGGCGTCTTGAAAGGCACGGTCAAAGGTTTGGGGCCAGCGGGTGCGGAAGGGGGCGAACTCCGGTTCGTCGCCGTCGAGGCTCTCCGGGTCGCGGCCGTGCTCCTTCGCCAGCGCGCGCGAAGCGGCGAGCCATGTCTGCCAGAACTCACGGCTGTCGTGCTCGATCATGTGTTGACTGAGGATCGTCTCGCAGGCGCGGATGAAATCCGTTTCGGTGACATCGAGCAAGGTGCCGTAACAATCAAACGCGATCGCCTTTGGCCGTCGTGCGAGACTCATTTTGAACCTCTCGCGGCGGCCATGCTCAACGTGCCGAGGCGGGCCGCGTGCTCGCCGAGGGAGCGCACCAAACCGGCGGGTGATGCCGGTTCGGCGACAACATCGACCCGCACGCCGGCTTTGTGAGCCTCGTGCACGGTAACGGGACCGATGCAGGCGATCGTGACGCGACCAAGCAGATCGGTCTGACCGGCGAGCATGCCGATCAGGTTGGTCACGGCGATCGACGCCGGGAAGACGACCGCGTCGATCTCGCCCCGCTTGAGCAATGCCAGCGCTTCACGGTTCGGTTGGCGGGGGACGCTGGCGATGTAGAGCGGCACGTCCTCGACCTCGGCGCCGGCCTCGCGCAGATCCTTGAGGAGCTTGCGATGGATCTCCTCGGCGCGCGGCAGCAGGACACGGCGGCGGACGAGGTCGCGGCCGCGAAGCGCGGCGAGCACCGCGTCGGTGGCGGGGCTTTCGACAACGAGGTCAGCAAGGACACCACGATCGGCGAGCGCTTCTTCTGTACCGGGACCCATCGCCACGATCTCGACGCCGTGGAAGGAGCGGGTATCGCGTCCCAACGCCGTCAGGTGCCGGAAGAGGAGCTCGACGGTTCTGGGGCTGCTGAAGATCACCCAGCTGTATTGACCGTCGATCAGCGCATCGACAACGCGGCCGATGATCTCCGGGGCGACCAGGTCGACGATCTCCTGGGTGGGCAGCTCAACCACCTGCGCGCCCTCCGCCTGGAGCAGCCGCTTGATATCGCTCGCGCCGTGTCGCGTTCGCGCGAGGAGGATACGGCGGCCATGCAGCGGCCGGTCATCGTACCAGCGGAGTTGCTCCCGCAGGCGAACGACATTGCCGACGACCGTGATCGCGGGCGCCGCCACGCCCACCTCCTCGACCCGGCGGGCGATATCGGCGAGCGTGCCGACAACGGTCATCTGACGTGTATCGGCGCCCCAGCCGACGACGGCGGCGGGCGTCTCCGGCGCGCGGCCGTTCGCGATCAACTGCCGGGCGAGGGGGTCGAGGTTGTCGCGGGCGGCGGGGAAGACGAGGGTGTCGACGCTGGTGGCCAGCCGAGACCAATCGATCAGTGACTCGGGCGATGTGTCGGGGGCATTCCCGGCGAGCACGGCATACGAACGGCCGAAGTCGGGATGCAGGATCGGAATGCCGGCATAGGCGGGAGCGGCGACGGTGGAGGTGACACCGGGGACGATCTCGAACGTGACGCCGGCAGCGGCGACCGCCTCGGCCTCATGGACGCCCGGACCGAAGACAAACGGATCGCCGCCCAGGAGCCGCACGACTTGCAGACCATCCTGGGCCCGCTGAATCAACACGCTGGTGATCTCAGCGCGGGTCATCGAGTGCAGGAGCGGCTGTTGTCCGACATTGAGCACCTCGACACCATCGGGCGTGAGGTAGAGCAGGTCGGGGTTGACGCCCTCGTCGTAGACGACGACATCGGCTGTCTGCAGCGCCTCTCGTCCCCGAATCGTGATCAGTTCCGGATCGCCGGGGCCGGCGCCGACCATCCACACCTTGCCGCTCATGTCGATCCCCCCCTCGGTGTCGCGCTTCCTCCATCATCTCCGGCGGTGCGGTCAAACGCCAGTGGATATGAACCACAGAGACGCAGAGACGCAGAGGAACGTGTTGTCATGCTGAGGAGCGGAGCGGCGAAGTATCTCGCTGGATGACAGACGCACCGCGAGATGCTTCGCTTCGCTCAGCATGACAAGAAAACCTCTGCGCCTTTGCGTCTCTGTGGTTCTCTTTCGTTTGACTACTTCTTGCCGGCGAGGGCGGCGATGGCGACGGCGGTGAGGATGTGCTTGTTGGTGCCGAGGTCGCCGATCGTCTTGACGTTGAACGCCTTCTGAAGCATTTCGGCATCGCTCGCACTGATGCCGGAGATGGCATCGACCGGAGCATTGACCAACTCATCGAAATCCATGCCCTCATACTGCTTGTCGAGCAGCTTCTCCATGCTTGCCATGCGTATGATCTCCTTCTCCAGGTGAATGCGGCCCTCAATCGGTGAGTTGGGTCAGCGCCCAACTTACAATAGCGACGATGATTGCCCCGAGTAAAGCGTCGCCGAACGATTCGATGTGGAAGCCGATGTCAAACTGACCGGCGATCCACGCGGTCAGTCCCATCATGGCCGCGTTCAACACAAGTAGGAAGAGTCCAAGGGTAAGCACGATCAGAGGGCAGGTGACGAAGGCCAGGATCGGCTTCACAATCGCGTTGACGATGCCGAAGATCAGGGCGGCAAACAAGAGCGCGGTAAGGTTATCGGCCGTGATCCCGGGAATCAGCCACGTGGCGACGCCCAGCGCCGCCGCGTTGATGACCAGCCGGAGGAGAAATCCAAGAACGATAGCGGAACCCTCCCAAAAATCTCCATCCCGCGCTGCAACGGCCGGCCTGTCATCCTGAGCGAAGTGAAGGATGACAGGCCGGCCGTTGCTCCATCTTGCACCGTCGCTAGTCGGGCCGCAGCGAGTGCATAAGGGACGCCATTTCGACCGCCGTCATCGCCGCGTCGAATCCCTTATTCCCGGCCTTGGCGCCGGATCGGTTGATCGCCTGATCGAGCGTCTCGGTGGTGAGGATGCCGAAGATCACCGGCACGCCGGTATCAAGCCCGACGCGGGCGATGCCGGAAGCGGCCTGGCCGGCAACATAGTCAAAGTGCGGCGTTTCGCCACGGATCACGGCGCCGAGGCAGATCACGGCATCGTAGCGGCCGAGGTCAGCCATTCGCCGCGCAACCAGCGGAATCTCAAAACTCCCGGGGGTCCAGGCAACATCGATCGCGTCGGCCGCGACACCCAATCGGGTCAAGCCCTCACGCGCGCCGTCGAGCAAACCGCGGGTGACGGTTTCATTGAAGCGGCCGACGACGATGCCGATGCGCAGGCCGCTGCCGTTGAGTGATCCCATGAATGTCTGGCTCACCCTGCCTCCTTCCGCCGCCGGTGCGGCTTGGTGCGTGCCGGTTGTTCGACAATAGGCTCTGCCTCGGCGACGAGGTCGATCGCACCCGCCTCACCGGGCGCCTCTGACTCATCCGGCGCCATCGGGAGCATGTGTCCCATTTTCTCGACCTTGGTCATCAGATAGCGGACGTTGTGCGGGTTGGGCTTGACGTAGGTGGGCACGCGCTCGACGACCTCGAGGCCATAGCCTTCCAGGCCGGCCCGCTTTGCCGGGTTGTTGGTCATCAACCGCAACTTCTCGACGCCGAGGTCGACGAGGATCTGCATGCCGATGCCGTAGTCGCGCTTGTCTGCCGGGAAGCCGAGCGCTTCGTTGGCCTCGACCGTGTCCATGCCCTGGTCCTGAAGGGCGTACGCACGGATCTTGTTGTGCAGGCCGATGCCACGCCCTTCCTGTCGCATATAGAGGAAGAGTCCGCGGCCTTCTTCGGCGATGCGCTGGAGCGCCAGCTCCGCCTGCTCGCCACAGTCGCAGCGGAGGCTGCCGAAGACATCGCCGGTGACACATTGGTCATGGACGCGCGCCAGCACCGGTTCGCCGTCGGCGATATCGCCCATGACGAGCGCGATGTGTTCCGCCGGATCGATAACGGAGCGGTAGCCGATCAGGCGGAAGTCGCCGAACCGGGTGGGGAGCCGCGCCTCGGAGACGCGTTCGACCAGCTTCTCCCGTTCGAGGCGGTAGGCGATCAGGTCCTTGACGGTGACGATCTTCAAGTCATGGCGACGGGCGAACTTCTTCAGGTCCGGCATCCGCGCCATCGTGCCGTCATCCTTCATGATCTCGCAGAGCACCCCCGCCGGATAGAGGCCGGCAAGCCGGACGAGATCGACGGTCGCTTCGACCTGGCCGGCGCGGACCAACACACCGCCCTCGCGCGCCCGTAGCGGAAAGATGTGGCCGGGCATCGCGATATCCTGCGGCCGGGTATGTGGATCGATCAGCACGCGAATCGTATGGGTACGATCGTAGGCGGAGATACCGTTGGTGACGCCGCGTCGGGCCTCGACCGAGATGGTGAATGCGTTGCTGGAGCGGGAGGTGTTCGCGCCCTGACCGACCATCAACGGAACATTGAGCTCGTCGAGGCGGTCGGCAGTCATGGCGATGCAGACAAGGCCGCGGCCGTACTTGGCCATGAAGGTGATCGAGTCGGCGGTGACGAACTCAGCCGCCTGAACGAGGCTGCCCTCGCTCTCGCGGTCGTCGTCATCGACGACGATCAGAAACCGGCCGACACGAATCTCCTCGATCGCCTCATCGACCGAGGCCAGACCGTTTCGGCGACTACGGCCCGCACCCTCACCTGCCATTCCAACGGTCCTTTCCGGCTTAGACCCAGTATGGTGTCCCTGCCTCTGCCATAGTCCTCAGGTGTTCGAAGGGGCTTCACCTGCACGGTTCGTGAACTGCTCAACGTACTTCGCGAGGATGTCCGTTTCCAAGTTTACGGTATCGCCGGTCCGACGCACCCGCAGATTGGTGTGCGCCTGTGTGAACGGGATGATCGTGATCACAAATCCATTGTCGTCGCACGAAACGACGGTGAGGCTGATCCCATCGACGGTGATGAATCCCTTCTCGACGACGTAGCGCATCACCTCCGGCGGCGCCTCGATCCGGATCAGCAGCGCCTCACGTTCAGGATCGATCGCGGCGATGCGGCCCGTTCCCTCGATATGGCCCTGGACGAAGTGGCCGCCCATCCGGCCCCCGGCGGGGAGGGCGCGCTCCAGGTTGACCGGGTCGCCGGGTCGCAGCTCGCCCAGGTTCGTGCGACGCAGCGTCACCGGCACGGTGTCTACACAGAAGCCACCTTCGTCGATCGCGGTCACGGTCAGGCATGTGCCGTTGATGGCGATACTATCACCGAGATGAGCATCCTCCAGCACCGTCCTGGCGCGAATCCGCAGACCGGTTCCCGGCGTCTCCGCCACCTCCCCAACTTCCTCGACGATACCGGTAAACATGGCGGCGGCGCTCCCTGGCGACAGTGTTGTATCCAACAGACTCATGAATCGAAGCCCGCGGTCCACCGGTCATCCTGAGCGGAGCGAAGGATCTCGGAAGTGAGACTGCGTCCGAGATCCTTCGCTCCGCTCAGGATGACCGGTGGACCGCACCTGCCAATTTGTACGCTCATACTATTCTCCCGCCTGTGCGGCCTGGAGTTCGGCGATGCGATCGGCGCTCCATCCGGCCTCACGGAGCACGGACTCGGTGTCTTCTCCCGCTTGGTGTGCCGTGTGGCGGACGGCGCCGGGCGTGTCCGACAGCTTGATCGAGATGCCGACCTGCTGGACCGTGCCGAACTCTTCATGGGGCAGGTCGACAATCATGCCGCGGGCACGAACCTGGGGATCACGTGCCGCCTCGGTCAACGTATACACCGGCGCGACGCAGACATCCTTTTCTTTCAGCCGATCCCACCATTCATCCCGCGTGTGCTGAGCGAAGGCGCGGCGAAAGAAATCGAAGACCTGCTCGCGCCGCTCGCCGGTGGCAGCATGGTCGGCGGCGAACTCATCGCCGCCCAGTTCGTGGCAGAGGTTTTCGAAGAACCACGGCTCGTTTGCACCGACAGCGATATAGCCGCCGTCCTTGCAGGCATAGACGTTGTAGTGGGGGACGCCGCCGGTGAGCCGGTTCTCGCCGCGCAGGATCGGCTCGCCGGTCGCGAGCGCCTGCGAGAAGGCGGACGCGGCAAGCGTGATCACGCCCTCGGTCATGGCGATGTCGATGTATTGGCCGCGGCCAGTCCGCTCTCGGGCGATCAGGGCGGCCATGATGCCTGCCGCCGCGTGCATGCCGCCGCCGCCGTAGTCGCCGAGGAGATTGGCGGGGATTGCCGGTGGGCCGTTCTTCTCGCCGATCATGCTGAGTGCGCCGGACATCGCGACATAATTGATGTCGTGGCCGACGGCGAGGCGATAGGGGCCGTCCTGCCCGTAGCCGCTGATCGAGCAACAGATGATGCGGGAGTTGATCGCGGAAAGCGTCTCATAGTCGACGCCCAGCCGCGTTGCCACACCCGGTCTGAAACCCTCGACGACCACATCGGCGTTGCGGACGAGGTCGTGAAACGCTTGGAGCGCCTCCGGCAGCTTCAGGTTGAGCGTGATGCTGCGCTTATTGCGGTCGAGCGCGTTGAAGGCGGCGAGGCGGCGCTGCGCGATCAGTTGATCGGCGGACAGCCGCGAGCGCTCGATACTTGCCCGGCGTCCGCCGCCCGGCTCCCCGACGCGGATCACATCGGCGCCGAGGTCGGCGAGGATCATCGTGCAGTGCGGACCCGGCGCCAGCCTGGTCAGGTCGAGCACGCGAATGTGGTCGAGCGGGAGCATCGACATATCCTCTATTCCCCGGTCACGGCGTATTCGAGTGCGCGCGGGTTCTCAATCCGCTGCGAAGCGTCGAGAATCTCAAGGCCGACGATGTTGCCCTTGCTGTCATAGTCGAGAATCATGCCAGGTTTTTCTTCGTCGCTCTCTTCAATGGGCACATCGTTGAAGAGGATTCGCAGAACATCGACCTCGGCGTCGCAGGTCACTCTCATAGCGAGCATTACGTCTGTCATGTAGGAGGGTTGCTGGCGTCAGCGTAGGAGCGGGGGAAGGCAAGGTCAAGGCTATCCCGGGTAGAAGGTCACAGGTTGGATCGAATTGTATGGCTACCTCAGCGAATTGAGAACTTCGCGGGCGGCACGCTGACCGGACTCGATCGCGCCGTGAACGGTCGCCGGGTGGTCGGAGTTGGTCGCTTCACCAGCGAAATGGACGGCGCCGCAGGGTGCGGCGAGCGCGTCGCGCAGTCCAAGCCCGTGCGGTGGCCGCGACGAGTATCCCATCGCGATATATGGTTCCGCGCCCCAGGCGATGTATCGCGCATCGCGCACCCGGTCGGAAAGGGACGCACCCAGAATGTCGCCGAGTTGGCGGGCGGCTTCTTCCGCCGCATCCTCGGTGCTAGCCGTTTCGAGCGCCGCCGCATCACGGCCGCCGAAGAAGGCGGTGACGATCGGTTCCTCGTTCGGCTGTCCCTGTCCCGGCCGCCACCAAACCTGTGTACTTCGCGTCGTCCAGAGGAAGGTCATGTCAGCGGGCCAGTACACCTGGTCGAAACGGAGGATGACCTTGCTGATATGACCGGCGTTCAAACGCACGACGGCGTCCTGCTTTGCCGCGGGCAGCGGTGGGCTAAACTCGACATCGCCGCGTTTGAGGATGCCGAGCGGCAGCGTCACAATCGCACGGTCGAATCGCTCGACCCGACCGCCGACCGTCAGCTCGGCAGACCGATCATCCCAATGCACGGTTCGCACCGGCGCGTTGAGCTCGATTGGCAGTCCCGATGCTGCTTGAATCATGAGGGCGGCATAGCCATCGGTCAGGCGGAAGTGTCGCAAGGTCTCGGGAAGCTCGGTGACCCGCGGCATCGCCGACCCAATGCCGGCGTCTTCAAGGTCGGTGGCGGCCAGCTCGGCGAAGTAGTTGGCGATGAGCCGGCGTCGCTCCGGTGTCAGCGGCTGCGGGGAAATCTCCGGCCAGAGTTCGAGAACGTGATCGAGGCTCGCGTCGGTACGCCCGGCCGCCAGCCATTGCTCGGTCAACCGGCCGATCGCGAGGAGGGGATCGGTACCGAATTCGACACCTGCCTCGCCTCGGTCAAGCAGATGGCCGTCGAGATGGAACCACATACGGTATGTGTGGGCGGCACCCGTGGTCCGAGCACCACAGTCACGAATCCACGGCCATGTCGCGATCCGCTCACCGTGAACGAACTCGGCACCCAGTTCGACCGGATGCGACGCAAACGAGACGTCGGTGCGGACCCGGCCGCCAATCTGGGTGCCGGCTTCCACCAGCACAACGTCATGGCCGGCCGGCACCAGCGTGCGCGCGGCGCTGATACCGGCCGCGCCAGCGCCAATGACCGCGATTCGAGCCATGAGTTCCTGCTTCGAGTGTCGATGGCACGTACTGTATCGTCTCCGCCGCTGGATCGGGAAGTCTAGCGGGGAGGACGGGCATCCTTGCCCGCATCGATGCCACGCTGCTGTGGGCAAGGATGCCCGCGCTCCCAGGAGGAGGTTCGGCGCTCGGACGCGCGTGGGCGGGCGGGATGGCTGTGCTACGATGGGGCGGCGATATCTCACTGTGGAGCCGGCCGATGGACGTTCCCGACGACCAGAAGTACTCGCGCGAGCACGAGTGGGTGCGCGTTGACGAAAGCGGGATCGCGACCGTTGGGATCACGGATTTCGCCCAGGATCAGCTTGGGGACATCGTCTATCTCGGGCTGCCCGAGGTGGGGGTCAACGTTCGCCAAAATGAGAAGTGCGGCGAGGTTGAATCGGTCAAGTCTGTGTCTGAGCTGTACAGTCCGGTGAGCGGCGAGGTCGTCGAGGTCAACGAACTGGCGGTTGATTCGCCGGAGCTGGTAAACCAATCGGCCTATGGTGACGGCTGGCTGTGGCAGGTACGCCTCGACAATCCCGCCGAGCTCGAGAATCTCCTCAGCGCCGAAGAGTATCGCGAACTGATCAAGGACGCGGCCGACTAGTTCCATGGGACCTCTGAACCCTTACGTCGGAACGACGGCCGAGGAGCGGGCGGCGATGCTCGCGCGGATCGGCGTCGCGGGCGCGGACGATCTCTTTGCCGACCTGCCCGAGGAGTATCGTGATCCGCTGATCGACCTGCCGCCGCCGCTGTCGGAGGCCGATCTTCAGCGCGAGATGGCGGCGCTGGCGGCGCGGAATCGTCCGCTCGGTGGGCTCAGCAGTTTCCTCGGCGGGGTGGCGGCACACCACTACGTGCCGAGCACCGTCCGGCACATTACCGGCCGGAGTGAGTTCTACACTGCCTACACGCCGTACCAGCCGGAGATCGCCCAGGGGACATTGCAGACCGCCTTCGAGTTTCAGTCGATGGTCTGCGAGTTGACCGGCATGGACGTTGCCAATACCGGCATGTATGACGGCGCGACGGCGCTGGCCGAGGCGTGCGCGATGGCCTGCCGCGTCACGGGGCGCCGCCGGATCGCCGTGCTGGCGAGCCTGGACCCGATCCTGCTGGATACAGTGCGGACCTATGCCGGCGCGCACGGCGTCGAGGTCGATGTCGTCGCGCGCGGGACACGTCTCTCCGATGACTATGCGTGTTTGGCGGTCCAGCAGCCGAACTGCTTCGGGGCGTTCGAGGATGGCACGGTGGTCCGGCAGGCGGCAACCGATGCGGGGGCGCTGCTCGTGGTCAGCGTGGCGCCGCTCTCGCTCGGACTGTTCGCGCCGCCATCGAGCTACGGCGCCGATGTCGTGGTCGGGGATGGCCAGTCGCTGGGCGCGGGACTGAACTTCGGCGGTCCGTCGGTGGGGCTGTTCGCGTGCAACGAGCGGTTCCTGCGGCAGATGCCCGGCCGGATCGTCGGCGAGACCAAGGATATCGAAGGACGGACCGGTTATGTGTTGACGTTGCAGACACGGGAGCAGCACATCCGCCGCGAGCGGGCAACCTCGAACATCTGCACCAGCCAGCAGCTCGTCGCCCTGGCCGCGACTGTCTACCTCTCCGTGCTCGGTCCGCGCGGCATCCGGCACATCGCTGAATTGTGCTATCACAAAGCGCATTATGCCGCGTCGCGGATTGCCGCGCTGCCTGGTTTCCGGCTGTGGCCGGACGGAATGGCGGATAGTGTTGAGCCGATATTCTGGAATGAATTCACCGTCCGCTGTCCAGTCCCGCCGTCGGCGATCAATGACGCATTGCTCACGCGAGGTATCATCGGCGGCGTCGATCGGTCTGCACAGAGTCCCGATGCGATGACGCTGTGCGTGACGGAGATGAACACGCGCGCGGAGATCGATGCTCTGGTTGATGCGCTGGCGAAGATGGGAGCGAACCCCTCCCCCGGCCCCTCCCCCCGCTGACGCGCGGAGCGGGGAGCCAGGATCAACCGAGGGCTACCAGTATCTCCCCTCCTCCGCAGCGTGGGGGAGGGGCCGGGGGAGGGGGCCGTCGATGCCTGATCTTACCTTCGACCGCTCGGTGTCCGGTCATCAAGGCGTGCGGCTGCCCGATCTGGATGTACCGGAGTCGGCGTTGCCGGATGGGGCGCTGCTGCGGGATGGCGTGCGGTTACCGGAGATGTCGCAGCTGGAAGTACTGCGCTACTTCACGGCGCTGAGCCGACTGAACTACAGCATCGCCAGCGGGGTCTATCCGCTCGGGTCGTGCACGATGAAGTACAACCCGACGGTGCATGAGGATGTCGCGTCGATGCCCGGCTTTGCCTCGCTGCATCCAAGCCAACCGCCGGAGACGGTGCAGGGGGCGCTTGCTGTTCTGCTCGAGTTACAGGAGATGCTGGCCGCGATCACCGGCATGGACGGTGCGACGCTCGCGCCGATGGCCGGGGCGCAGGGCGAATTCTCCGGCATCTTGATGATCAAGGCGTTCCTGGCGGACGCGGGCGGATCGGGGCGGACGCGGATCCTGATCCCTGATTCGGCGCACGGCACCAACCCGGCGACGGCGGCGATGTGCGGCTTCGAGGTCGTGTCGATCCCGACCGCCGCGGACGGCGGCATGGACCTTGACCGGCTCGGCCAGGAGCTGGACGAGCGCACGGCGGCGCTGATGCTGACCCTGCCGAACACGCTCGGGCTATGGGAGCGGAAGATTACCGAGATCGTGGCGATGGTCCACGGCGCCGGCGCGCAGTTGTACGGCGACGGTGCCAACCTCAACGCGATCGCGGGTCAGATCCGGCCCGGCGAGCTCGGTTTCGATGCATGGCACATCAACGTGCACAAGACATTCAGCACGCCGCACGGCGGCGGCGGCCCCGGCGCCGGTCCGGTGGCGGTGAAGGCGCACCTGCTGCCGTATCTGCCCGAGCCGCACGCGGTACGGGGTGAGGATGGGCTGGTACAGCTGGCCCGGCCGGAGCGGAGCATCGGGCGCCTCAGCCAGTTTCACGGCAACTACGGCATCCTGCTGCGGGCCTATACCTATCTGCGAACGCTCGGGGTGGAAGGACTCCGCGAGATGAGCGAGGCGGCAGTGGTGCATGCCAACTACCTGCGGGTGCGATTGCGCGATGCCTACCGGCTTCCCTACGACCGGACGGTGATGCATGAGGCCGTCTTCTCGGCATCGCGGCAGAAGGCGCGAAACGGCGTGCGCACGCTCGACATCGCCAAACGGCTGATCGACTACGGCTACCATCCGCCGACGGTGTATTTCCCCCTGATCGTCGACGAGGCGCTGATGATCGAGCCGACCGAGGCGGAGTCGAAGGACTCGATCGATGCCTTCTGCGACGCAATGCTGGCGATCGCCCGCGAGGCGGAGGAGCAGCCGGAGCTGTTGAGGGAGGCGCCGACGACCGCACCGCTCCGTCGACTCGACGAAGCGACGGCAGCGCGCAAGCCGGTGCTGCGCTGGCGTCCGGCGCAGCCAAACGAGCCACACGACGGCTGATCGCCGAAGAGGCAGCGAAATCACCGGGGCACCAAGCCTCCCCTTGCCCTGGTGCCTCGGCGCCTTGGCGATCAATCGTGCCGCGCCTCCAATGAGCCGAGCCGCTATGATAGCCCCGACCAAACGACAGCACTCCCCGCCCCAAGGCGTTGGGGCGGGGCTGGGGGAGGGGGCCATCACTCGTGTTCCGCCTCGACGACAAGGTCTGTATCGTCACCGGCGCCGGCCGCGGACTGGGTCAGCAGATGGCGCTGTCACTGGCGCGGGCCGGTGCGGATCTGGTCTGCGCTGCCCGGACGAGCGAGCAGATCGAAGAAACCGCCGGACAAATCCGCGACATCGGGCGACGTGCGATCGCCGTGCCGACCGACGTACGCTCCTCCGAACAGATCGATGCGCTGGTCGGCGCCTGCCTGGAGGAGTTCGGGCGTCTCGACGTGATGATCGCGAATGCGGGCGGGGGCGGTGGCGCCGGTGGCAAGACACCCGACGCCGCCTCCGACGACGAATGGCACGACACGCTCGACACGAATCTCTCCAGCGCCTACTACTGCGCGCGCGCGTCGATCCGGCCGATGCGCGAGGCCGGCGGCGGCGTGATCGTGACGGTGGCATCGGGCACGGGCATGCGCGGCTATGCACCCGGCTGGGCATATGCGGCGGCGAAGGCCGGGGTGATGACGCTGACGCGCTCGTTGGCGGTGATCTATGCCCGCGAGCAGATCCGGGTGAACTGTATCGTACCGGGCTTCATCGCCCAGCGGCCGCCGCGCGATGAAGCGGAGGTCGAACGACGCGCCCAACAAGGCCGGTTTATTCCGGCGGGCCGGATCGGCCGGGCGGAGGAATTGGGACCGCTGGCGGTCTACCTCGCCTCGGATGCATCGTCGTATGTGACGGGCGAGGTCTTTGTGATCGACGGCGGCGGACTTGCCGGCGGCATCGCGCCGATCGGCTGGACGTTGGAGGGACCGGCGTCATGACGGACGATCCATTCAGTCTCGCCAGGAAGAAAGGTCTGGTGCTCGGAGCGGGGACGCCCGCCGGCCGTGCGATCGCGGTGGCACTGGCGGAAGCGGGCGCCGATGTGGCGGTGGCGTCTGCCTCGCTCGACGGCGAGGAGGTGATGGCCTGTCGCCGGACGCACCGCGCGATCGAGGCGCTCGGCCGGCGGTCCGCCGAATACGCATTTGACGTGACGCTCGGGCAGAACGTGCAGGTTTCCACCCGCCAGGTGACGAAGGAGATGGGCGGGCTGGACTTTCTCGTCTACGCGGTCGCTTCGGTGTTGAACCGGCCGCTGGAGAAGACGACGGACGCGGAATGGACCCGCGCGCTCGCGGTCAATCTGAGCGGCGCGTTCTTCGCCTGTCGGGCGGCGGCACGGGAGATGCTGGCGGCCGGCGGCGGGCGCATCGTCCTCGTTACCAGCAATCTGGGCGAACGCGGGCTGGCGGGCGCCTCGATGCTGGCGGCAGCGCATCATGGCGTGATCGGATTGACGCGGACACTGGCGATCGAGCTGGCGGATCGGGGCGTGCGCGTCAACGCGATCGCGGCCGGCTGGCTGGAAGGCGTGCCAGGCGCGGGCGAACCGCACGAGGAGAACCTGCTGGTCCGCTACATTCCGATGCGGCGGTTGGGACATCCGGAAGAACTCGGCCCGCTCGCGGTCTATCTTGCATCAGATGCGTCGGGCTACATCACCGGCCAGGTGCTGCACGTCGATGGCGGCGTGGCGCAACATCTTTAGCGGCGAGACGTTCGGAGTTCGGTATGGAGGAATGAGATGGACTATCAGGAGATCATCTACGAGCGCGACGGCGGCAAGGCGCGGATCATCCTCAACCGGCCGGAGAAGATGAACGCGCTGACGCGCAGCCTGCAGGCGGAACTGAACCACGCGCTCTGGGAGGCAGATAACGACGCGAACGTGCACGTCGTCATCCTCAAGGGTGCGGGCCGCACGTTTTCGGCGGGGTATGACCTCTCCGGCGCCGGGAGCGGGCAGGCGCCCGCCGGAGAGACGTATGCCACCGTCTATCGCGGCCGGGTGAAGATCGACGACGACATCTGGCGGCTCGAAGAGGGGCAACGACTGCGGATGGCGATCTTCGACATGCACAAACCGGTGATCGCCCAGGTGCACGGCTATTGCCTGGCGGGCGGCACCGACACGGCGCTGCTCTGCGACATGGTGATCGCGGCGGAAGACGCGGTGATCGGCTTCCCGCCGACGCGCTCGATGGGGTCGCCGGTGGCGCACATGTGGACCTACCTCTGCGGTCCACAGTGGGCGAAACGGCTCTTGCTGACCGGCGACTCGATCTCCGGTGCGGATGCGGCGCAGATCGGGCTCGTGCTCCAGGCGGTGCCGCGCGACCAGCTGGAGGAGGCGGTCGAGTCGCTGGCGGACCGGTTGTGCATGATCGATCCGGAGTTGCGCTCGTCGAACAAGC
>JBFXAN010000116.1:0-20569 GCA_050184225.1 Dehalococcoidia bacterium
GCCGGATCACGGGCTGGCTGTACCAGAAGGAGGAGGTCGCGCATCACGCCGCGCGGCCCTGGTACCAGGTCTTGTGTCTCACCGGTGTCGATTACTTCTCCACCCTCGGCTATCAGCCCGGCATCGCTTACCTCGCCGCCGGCCTGCTCTCCCCGATCGCCACGCTCATCCTCGTCATCTTCACCCTCGTCGCGGCGCTACCGACGTATATTCGCGTCGCGCGGGAAAGTCCGCACGGTCAGGGAAGTATTGGCATGCTGGAGCGGCTGTTGCCGCGCTGGCGGGGGAAGCTGTTCGTCCTCGTCCTGCTCGGCTTCGCCGCGACCGACTTCATCATCACGATCACCCTCTCGGCAGCGGACGCGACGGCGCATATCGTCGAGAATCCCTTCTTTCCAACCGCGCTGCAGCACAACACCGGCGTGGACATTGGCATCACGATCGTGCTGGTGGCGGTGCTCGGCGGCGTCTTCCTGAAGGGATTCAAGGAGGCGATCGGCGTTGCCGTTGTCCTTGTCGTGATCTTTCTCGGCCTCAACTTCGTTGTCATCATCCGCGCGCTCTTCGATGTGGGCGCAAACCCGCATCTGGTGAGCGACTGGACCGACGCGCTGCGGGACGAACGCGGCAACCCGCTCGCCTGGCTCGGCGTGTCATTCTTGCTCTTTCCGAAGCTCGCCCTGGGTATGTCGGGCTTCGAGACCGGCGTGGCGGTGATGCCGGTGGTCAAGGGCGACACCAGCGATACCGAAGCCGACCCCGCCGGCCGCATCCGCAATACGAAGAAGTTGCTCGCGGCAGCGGCGCTGATCATGAGCGTCTATCTGATTACGAGCAGCATAGCGACGACCTTGCTCATCCCACCGGAGGCGTTCGATCCGGGGGGCGCGGCGAACGGCCGGGCGCTGGCATTTCTCGCCCACGAGGATCTGGGTGACGTCTTCGGCACAATCTACGACCTGAGCACGATCGCGATCTTGTGGTTCGCGGGGGCGTCGGCGATGGCGGGACTGCTCAACCTCGTGCCGCGCTACCTGCCCGCCTACGGCATGGCGCCGCAGTGGGCCTCCGCTCAGCGGCCGCTCGTCCTTGTCTTCATGGTGATTGCGTTTGCCGTGACCGTGATCTTCCGGGCAGATGTCGATGCCCAGGGGGCGGCCTATGCGACCGGCGTGCTCGTGCTGATGTCGTCGGCGTCGGTGGCCGTCACGATCTCGCTGGCGCGATCCCGCTCGCGCTGGGTCTGGCCCTTCGCGTTCGTGACGCTCGCGTTCTTCTACATCACCATCCAGAATGTACACGAGCGGCCCAGCGGCCTCGTCGTCGCCAGCTTCTTCATCATCGCGATCGTGGCAACCTCGATCGTCTCGCGGGTGCTGCGCTCCACTGAGCTTCGCTTCAATCGGGTCGTGCTCGACCGCACGGCCAACCAGATGGTCACATCTGCAATCCATGAGGGCACGCTGCGATTGATCACGCACGACCCGCAACGAGGCACCGAGCCGGATGTGTATGAAACCGAAGTCGCCGAGGCACGGCTGCGGCATCGCCTTGACCCGGACGAACCGTTCCTGCTGCTGGAGGTTCACGCCGGCGATCCATCGGTCTTTGCCGATCAGTTGCTGGTTTCGGGCGAGACGACGGGGCCATACCGAATGCTGCGCTGCGAAGGACCGGCGGTCGCCAACGCGATCACCGCGCTCGCGCTTGCGATCCACGATCAATACGGCTGCAACGTGGACCTCTTCATGCGCTGGACGCCGATCAACTCGGTGGTCGACGCCGTCGGCGAGGGGATGGAATTCCTCCTCTGGGGTGGCGGCGATATGGCGCGGCTGGTGGAGCTGGAGGTGCGGCGGGAACGACTCGACCAGGCCGTCGTCGTCCACGCCGCCTGAGCATCACGGCCGGCAGGGTCACGATCAAGGCGCCAAGACACCAAGAATTACTTTGACTTGGTGTCTTGGCGTCTTGATCGTGACCGTTTGTCCCGCGGAACGCTTGTGGTGGGTTCGGTAGGCTGACAAGAGACGGGCAGGATGCGACGATGATCGGCAGCAGCGTGTTGCCGGTCATCGTCGCGGGTTCTTGGCGTGATGCTCCGGCCGGTGATGTGATGCGAGGCCCGCCGCAAAGGAGGAGATCATGTTGCGCGTGAGACGGGTTAGCCAGACAAGTCCGGCCTGCCCGGCGCAATGGGAGGGACGCACCGACGACGACCGGCCCGTCTATGTCCGCTATCGGTTCGGACGGCTCTCGGTGCGTGTTGGTCCAACCGGCGGCGACATGGACAGCGCGGTCACCGGCGACGAGGTGCTTTCGATTGACCACGGCAACGATCTGGACGGCTGGATGGAGTATGACGAGCTCTGTCAACTGACCGCCGGCCGGGTGCGATTCCCGTATGAGGTGACGCAGGATCATTCCAATCTCTACGAGCACAAGTTCCTGCGAGAAGGTGATGAGGAAGAGATGGTCTTCCTCACGCTGGACCGGGGATTCAAGGCAGACCCGCGGGTGATGGACATGCTCGACCGGGTTGCCAGCGGCGAGGAGAAGCTCTATGAACTCCAGAGCTTCTCGCGGGAGCACCGGAACTGATGCAATCAACCCGACCGGATACCGTACCCTACGCCGATGTGCCGTGGCCACCCACGGAAGACGAATTACCCTCCAGCGATGGCATGCCGATGGAGACGGAGCGCCATGTCCTGCAAATGTATCTGCTGACAGAGTCGCTCCGTCTCGCCTGGGCCGACCGGACGAGAGGGGTGGCGTGCCCTGTCTCGGGCTTGGCCTGACGTTGGTTCGCTGGCGGGGCGCCTATGGCGGCGTCGATGCGACGTGGCTGCGCTGGGCAATGGCCGATGGGACGCTGCTGCCGACCCCGGATGAAAGCACGCAATTGGAACGGCTGCGGGCGGAGTAGGAACGGCTCCGCGCCGAGCAAGAAAGAACACACGCCGAACAGGAACAACAGCGCGCCGAGCAGGAGCGGCAACGGGCGGATGAGGCAGAACGGCGGAACGCAGAGTTGCTGGCCCGCATCGCGCATCTGGAGCAGCAGCTGAGCAACTCAGACGATCGGCCGTAAGGCGATCCGGGACCGCTCAGAGGCCGATGCCGGGCAGGCCGAGCAGACAGCGGATGTGCTGGATCTCGCCGATGTGACCAAAGCCGTGGGGAAAACCCTGCTGGCCGAGCGCTTCGAGCTTGGTCATCTCGCCGACGGGCTTCAGCAGAATGCGGGTATCGTAGTCGGCCGGTTCCCAGGTTTCGAGGAAGCGATCGGTGTCGGCGCGGACCTGATGTATGTATTCGAGGAAGCCGGCCGTGTCCTTGATCCGGAGGGCCTGTGCCTCTGCGACCGGCATGCCGGTCCCCTGGCTGACGGGCGGCAGCCCGAGCTTCTCCGCCCAGCCGCCCCGCATCCAGACGGTCGGGTGTCGCTCCTGAATGATCCAGTTGATGATGTTGTCCTCGGTGCGGATATAGTGCCAGGCAATAAAGGCGATCGAGTTGCCGGCGCCGCCGGGGATCGTGTGCCATTGCTCGTCGGTCAGGTCGCCGAGGGCGCGGTCCAGCTGCCGGCTGATCCGGCGTTCGACGATGTGTAGAAAATCGAGCATCGACATCGACGCGTCTCCTTTGGCGCCGGCCGTTTGCCGGATGACAGTGAGTATATCGGTTCGGCGGCGGACGCAGGGCAAGCCGGCTGCCCGGTATTGATTGCGGCGCTTGAGCGGAACGCGGCCGGCGGCGACACTGGATTGCGGCATGTCGTCGATTCCTCTGCGCGCAGCCCGCATCCTGGCAATCGTCCCGTTGCTGGTTCTGCTCGCCGCCTGTGCCGGCGGTGCGGCGGACCCGGGCACACTGGTCGTGCTGACGCACGGCCCGAGTGGCGAGGTCCGGTTCATGCAGATCGGCTCCGGCAAGATCACCGATCGCGTTTCGGTCGGCGGTGAGCCGCAGAGCCTGGTGCGCGACGCTGCCCGTGGCCGCGTCTATGTAACAGATGGCGCGGGGGACAGCGTTGCCGTGGTCGATGTCCTCAATCATGAGGTCGTCGATCGGGTTCACGTTGGGCGGGAGCCGGGCTTTGCGACGTTGTCGCCGGATGGGAGACGGCTCTATGTGACCGTGTCCGGCGAGAACGCGCTGGCGGTGATCGACGCGGAATCGCTCGCGGTCCTGGGCCGTGTTCCGGTCGGCAACCGGCCGATGGGAGTCGCCGTGTCATCGGATGGATCGCGCGTGTTCGTGGCGAATGATGGCGACGACACGATTGTCGTGATCGATCCAGTGCAGCAGCGACGGATGGCACGGCCGCTGCCGGTGCCGTCCGGGGTGTACGGCGGTCTGGCGCTGAGCAACGACGGCACGATGCTGTTGAGCGGTACGATGGGACGCTCGTCGATCGCGGCGATCACGCTGGGCAACCGCACGGTGAAGGAGATCGCGCTCAGTCCGGCGGTCGAGGACGGTCGAGCACCACACAATCTGCTCGCGACGCCGGACGGCCGCTACTGGCTGGTGGCGATCGGGGACGACGACCAGGTCGTCGCGCTGCCCGCCGGCGGCGGTGTACCGAAGCCGATCCAGGTAGGTCAACATCCAAGCGGCATGGCCGTCGCGCCGGGCGGCCGGGCGCTGGTCGCCGCGCGCGACAGCGCGGATCTGGTCGAGGTGGATCTGGACAAGGGAAAGGCGACCCGGCATATCCGCGTGGGTGAAGGACATACCGATGTGACGGTGTTCTCGAAGTCAGCGCTGGAGCAACTGCGGAAGTAACCTAACCCCCCAGCCCCCTTCCCTCGCAGGGAAGGGGGAGTCCTCGTCAACCATGGTTGAACGAGCCTCGTCGGTGACGACACACGAGATACTGGCACCCTCGGTAGAACTAGGCACCCCCTTCCCTGCGAGGGAAGGGGGCCGGGGGGTTAGGTCTGGATCCACCGCCGCACGATCGCGCCGATCTTCGCGAATTCGAAGGCGATCGGGCCGCGAGGGTCGCCGAGGACGAGCGGGCGCCCGCGGTCGGCGGTGACGGAGAGGCGGGTGTCGAAGGGGATGCGGCCGAGGATGGGGATGCCGGCGTCGGTCAGCCGGGTCGATGTGGCGAACATGTCGATCTCGCGGTCGCAGTGGGGGCAGGTCAGCGCCGCCATATTCTGGACGAGGCCGATCACGGGGACACCGTGGTCGTGGAGGTAGGTGAGCGTGCGCTCGGCGTCCATCTGGGCGAGATCCTGCGGCGTGGTGACGAAGATCGCGCCGGAGAGTGGTAACTCCCGCGCCATGATCTGGATCTCCTCACCCGTCCCCGGCGGCGCGTCGATCAAGAGGACATTGGCGGTCCAGGCGACGTCGAAGATCAGATAGCGGAGCAGCGCGGCAACGTAGACGCGGCCGGTGATCGCCGGCGGCAGCCGTTCCGGCACGACGAAGCCGACCGACATCATCTCGACCCCATACGCCGACTCCGGCCGAATGCGCTGCGACGGCAGCATGGGTTTGGGTCGAAAGAGTTGCCAGCTCACACCGTGATGCGCCTGCCGGCGCGGCGCGCGGACGGCGGTCATGCCGCGTGGGACACCGGGCGGCGCTTGCGGGTCGGCCAGGTGGACGCCGAGCATGTGGGGGATGTCGGGGGCGCTGAGGTCGCCGTCGAGCAGGCCGGTATGCAGGCCCATCGCCGTCAGCGTCAGCGCGAGGTTGACCGCGATCGTGGACTTGCCGACACCGCCCTTGCCGCCGACGACGGCGATCACGTGCCGCCCCTCGCCGAACCCGGCGCCGCCCCGATAGACCTGACCGGCGGGCCGCAACTCGATCGTCGTATTGGGCAGGGCGCCGGTGAGATGACGATGGATCCGGGCGAGCAGTTCGCGCGGCATCGCCTCGCGGCGCAGCACGACGACGACACTGTCGCCTTCGACGATGATGTCGCCGATGTCAGCAGCGTCGAGGAGCCGATCGTCGCCGGTGCCGGCTGCCGTGGTCAGCGCATTGCGGACCGTTTGTTCGTCCATCGTGGGCAGACCGTAGCATCGAGGCGGAGGCGGGTCAAAGCGGGGAAACGGCCCTCACCCCCGGCCCCTCACCCGCTGCGGCGGGAGAGGGGTTGGGGGTGAGGGCCGTTCCAGTATCATCGCGCTTCGTGAGGCTCTTTGTGACGTGGTGTTGTTGTGGTTCACTGCTCCATATGGAGGGATGGTGATGATCGTGCCATTAGAGCCAGTTGACAGCGTGCAGATTACGACACTGATGGACAATTATTCGGATGCGTTGTTGCCGAGCGAGGGGCCGGCGAAGCGGGCATTCGGCCTGGGGGCGTCGGTACCCCGGATCGCGGTGGAGACGTTCGAGGGCGGTGAGTCGCGGGATTCCCTGCGGGCCGAGCACGGCTTCTCTGCGCTGATCACGATCGTGAAGAACGGCCGGGAGCAGACGATCCTGTTCGACACGGGGGTGTCGCCGGACGGTTTGGTCGAGAACATGCGCCGGTTGGGCCTGACGCCGAAGGACGCCGAGGCGGTCGTGCTCAGCCACGGTCACTTCGACCACACGGGCGGGATGGCGGGGTTGATCAAGGAGCTTGGCCGTCCCAATCTGCCGGTGATGATCCATCCGGAGTTCTGGAGCCGCCGGCGGCTGGCCGTGCCCGGTAGCGAGCCGCGCGAGATCCCGACGACGAGCAAATCCGCATTGCGTGGCGCGGGCTTCGAGGTGATCGAGGAGCGGCTGCCATCGTTCTTGCTAAACCGCTCGGTGCTGATCACCGGTGAGGTGGACCGCACGACCGAATACGAACGGGGGTTTGCCGTCCACCAGAAGTTCGACGGCCACGAGTGGATCCCGGACCCGCTGATCCTGGACGACCAGGCGGTCGTGATCCACGTGCGGGACAGGGGACTGGTGGTACTCACCGGCTGCGGCCATGCGGGCGTCGTCAACATCACCCGCTACGCCCAGAAGCTGACCGGCGTCGAGCGAGTCTACGCCGTGCTGGGCGGGTTCCACCTCGGCGGTCCGCTCTTCGAGCCGGTGATCCCGCACGTCGTCGCCGCGCTCGCCGAGCTTGGACCGGAGGTAATCGTCCCCGCCCACTGCACCGGCTGGCGTGCCACCCACGCGCTGGCGGCGGCGCTGCCGGGGTCGTTCATCCAGAACAGCGTCGGAACACGGTTTGAGCTGTGACGGCTTGGAACCGCGAAGGCGCAGAGGCGCAGAGGTTTTTCTGTCATGCTGAGGAGCGCAGCGACGAAGCATCTCGCTTGGTGACAGACATACCATCAGACAGATGCTTCGCTCCGCTCAGCATGACAGAGCTAACCTCCGCGTCTCCGCGCCTCTGCGGTTCCAAAACGGTTCAGAAACCTGCGCCCGGCTCCAAGCCTAGCGCCGCGAAGACCTCCTGGAACTGGGCGGAGTTCTGGGGGTTGTACCAGGGGATGGCGAGGCGGACGGCGCCGTCCTCGCCGATGACGAAGACGGCGCGGTGGGCGCGCCGGCTGGTTTCGTCGTAGACGCCGAAGGCGCGGGCGGCGGCGCCGTCGGGGTCGGTGAGCACGGGAAACGGCGCGGCGACGGACGCGGCGAAGCGTTGCTGTTCCTCCAGCGGGTCGGTGCTGACGGCGAGGACGCGGCCGCCGAGCTCCTGGACCAGGTCGTATTCCGTAGCG
The DNA here is from genome assembly GCA_050184225.1 of Dehalococcoidia bacterium. Lineage (GTDB taxonomy): Bacteria > Chloroflexota > Dehalococcoidia > CAUJGQ01 > CAUJGQ01 > JBFXAN01. The sequence continues at coordinate 7,689 of JBFXAN010000116.1, forward strand.
AAGCCGCGCACCTCCGCGTCACAGGCGGGGGTGTTCGCCTCTTGGAAGAAGGCCAGCACCAGCGGGCCGTCGCGCAGGGCATCGGTCAGGCGGAGCGTTCCGTCCGGTCCCTCCAGCGTTACATCGGGGGCGCGATCTCCGGCATCCATTGCCTCAGTCCTTTCCTCATCGATCGAGGTCAAGCGCCGCGCGTGGCGGCGTCGACCCAGCGAACCCGGTGAGGCCGGTGCCATCCACGCCTTTGGCCTGAGCGAGGACGCGCACGCGGCCGAGGCCGGCGGGGTCGGTCAGGGTGAGCACGGCCCGACGCCGGGCCAGGATTTCTTCGAGGGGCAATCCGGCGGCGACTGCTTCATGGAGGCCGAGTGCCGTGAGGAACTCCCGCTGGCTGGTGAAGCCGATCGGTTCGAGACCGTGGGCACAGCCGGACAGCGCCAGTGTGGTGAAATCGACGTGGGCCGTCAGATCCTGTTCGCCGGGGTGGGCCAGCGGGTCGTGGGAGATGCTATGCCGGTAGAAGGCCATCAGCGTGCCCTGCGTCCGCCAGGATGCGTACATCTGGGCGGCGGGATAGCCGTAGTCGAAGGTGAGGACGAAGCCAGCGCGAAGACGGATCGCGACATCGGTCATCCACCGTTCGGCGCCCTCGTTCAGTTCGATGCGGGCGCCTGCCGGCATCGCCTCGATCAGCGGACGCAGGTGGGCCGGCGGCGGCATGGCGGGACGATCACCTTCAATTTCGACGAGGTCTCCCTTCCAGCGCGTGACGTACACCTCGGCGAGCCGTCCCTGTCCGGCCACGAAGAGATGGACCGGGAAGCTATCGACCAGTTCGTTGGAGAGAAAGCAGCCGGTGAGGCTTGCCGGCGGAATCTGATCGAGCCGCTCGACCCATCGCGGCGACACGGCGAGATGGGCGAGGGTTCGTTGTTGCGCGTCGCGCAGCGAGAGGTCGGGCTCGACCAACATCGGGCGCAGCGCCGCCGCGAGATCGGGTTGCGCTCGCGCCGCCCAGGTGAGGATGTCACGCAGCAGCCGCCCGTCGCCGGCGCCCATCTCCACCAGATCGAAGTCGGGTGGTTCATCCAGCCGCCGCCACAGTTCCGCGACCTGCCGCCCGACGATCGCCCCAAACAACGGGCTGAGGTAGGGGCTGGTGATATAGTCTCCCCGCTCGCCGATCCGACGTTTGCCCGAACGGTAGTAGCCGAGCGTCGGGTGATAGAGCGCGAGCTCCATGAACCGCGCGAACGGCATTGCTCCGTGAGCGGCGATTTCGGCACGGATCAGATCGAGCAGAGCATCGTTGCGGGTGATTGAAGCGAATTCGTCGATACCTAACCCCCGGCCCCCTTCCCTCGCAGGGAAGGGGGAGTTCTCATCTACCGTGGTCTGCCAGTATCTTCTCGGTTCTGCGTGGCGAAGTGAAGATCGTTCCTCCCCGGTTGGAGAGGACTCCCCCTTCCCTGCGAGGGAAAGGGGCGCTGTGAGCACAGCGAACCGGGTTAGGTAGAAATCGGACTTATGCATCATCCCGCGCGCTTGCGACTGGCGGCGGTGGATTGGTAGGGGACGGGGCAGCGGGCGGCGGGGCGGGCGGCGCGGCCGGGGCCGCCGGGCCAAAGCGGATACTCTGCACATCGAACGCTCGGATGATCCGCCGGCGCAGCGCGCTCGTCACCCGCCACTGGGCGCCAGGCCGCGCCCGGCCGGTGATGCGCAGATCGAGGCCGGTGGCCGTCGTCGTCTCGATCCGCGACACCTGCGGCGCTTCGAGCACATCATCGCTGACATCCTCATCGTCGAGAAGGTCGCGTCCGGCCTCGTTGATCGCCTGAATGGCGGCGTCGACATCGGTCCCGGCGGCGAGGGAGACGAGCAGATCGACGCCGGAGTAGCCGCGGGTGAGGTTGCTGGAAACCTTGATCTCGCTGTTGGGCACGCTGTGCAGTGTGCCATCGAGGTCGCGCAGCACGGTGCGGCGGAGGTTGACCTCCTCCACCCAGCCCTGGACACCGGCGACTTTGACCATGTCGCCCCGGCCGAATTGATTCTCCCCCAGGATGAAGAGGCCGTTGATCGCGTCGCGGACCATGCTCTGCGCACCGAGACCGACGGCGATGCCGGTGATGCCGAGACCGGCGATCACCGGGGCGAGGTTGAAGCCAAGCTCACCGATCACCATCAGCGCCGCGATGATGATGATGACGGTCCGCTCGACGCCGAGCAGGACGTTGCTGAGCGTGTCGGCGCGTTTGTGGAGGTCATGCTCGTTCAGCGGCGTGACATCGACGAGGATGGCGCGGCGGATCGCCGCCGGGATGACGCGATTGAGCAGCCGGATGATAATCAGCGCGGCGACGACAATGATGATGATCGAGAGAAGGTTCTCCCGCGCCCAGCGCGCGATGTCGTCGCCGCTGATCTCGACCAGAATCACGGACACGCGGATCTCCCCGATCAGGCTCCTCCTTCGATTCTGCCACCGTCGGCACCGGCGGTGATAGCAGGGCAGTCGTTGATCGGCGTTTCGGCGGGTTTCAGAAGAGCGGGCTGTTCGACTCCAGTCCGAGGAGCGAGCGGCCGACGGCCTCGTAGTTCACGTATTGGAGCTGGACGTGGCGGCTGACGACCTCGGCATCGCGGGCGTAGCGTTCCAGCGGACTGCTATCGAAGATTGAGGTCGTCCCGGCGGCGACGCTCATCAGATGCGTCGCCTTCGCCGCGCTCTGGGCCGCGTGCGTCATCGCCAGCCGTAGCTCGGCCCGCTGCCGGGGCATCACCGGCCGTCCCGCCGCCACACCATCCCACAACTCACCGGCAACCTCGAACAGGAAGGCACGACCCGAGCGGAGCACCGCCTCCGCTTCACCAACCTGCGCCTGCACCGTCGCCCGCTCGCGCAACAGGCCGCTTGACGCCCGCGGTGTCTTGGTCGAGGCAAGCTCGACTAGCGCATCGATCGCCGCCCGCGCCACGCCGAGGCCAACCGCCGCGAAGTTGCAGCCGGAGAGGTCGAAGCTGGGGATCGCATTGACCGGACCGGTCAGCCGGCCCCGCCGCTCGGCAGCGGAGAAGGTATGTTCCTCCGGCACAAAGAGGTCGTTCACCTCGATGTCGTGGCTGCCGGTACCGCGCATCCCAGTGACGGACCAGGTGTCGATGATCTGCGCCACCGGCTTCGGGTGGAAGTAGGCGACGCGGATCTCCGGCTCGCCGTTCGGCAGCAGGCGGGGCGCGTCGCCATCGAAGACGCGGCAGGCGCCGTGCAGCGTCGATGAATGCATGCAACCGCTGGCGAAGAACCAGTGGCCCGTGACCCGGTAGCCGCCCTGGACCGCGACCGCGACCCCGCGCGGATTGGCCGAGCCGGCAGAGACGCCGATCGGATCGGCGTAGAACAGCCGCAGCCGGGCCTCCTCGCCAAACTGAGCGCTCTGGCGGAAGGTATTGACGCCCATCGCCACACACCAACCGGTCGAGCCGTCCGCCCGTGCCACCTCTTCGACGACGCGCAGGGTCGTCAGCACATCGACGCCACCACCGCCGTTCTGCACCGGCACGGCCATCTTGAACAGCCCCGCCGTGGCGATCTCATGTACCAGGTCGTCGGGCAGGCGCCGCTCGGCTTCAATCCGATCGGCGAGCGAGCGGATGCGGGGCGCGAGCGCCCGTGCGGCTTCCAACGGCGAGGTGAACGGCGTCGCTCCGGTGGTCATCGGCGTCTCTCCTTTACTCATGGGGACAGCTATCCTCACACCCGCTGTACCGGAAGATACTAAGCGATTTTGCGACCGTCCGTCACAACACGAACCAGCCGGCCGCTGATTGTAGAGATCTATCGCGATGACTGTTGCGTATACCGAACCGGAGCCTCGTCAACGCACGTCGCATCGGGATAGGATGAAGTCGCGGAGGTGCTGTGATGGCGACCGCCCCCGATGTGCGGCCGGAGCTTGATTCCGGCGATCGCCTGACCCGCGAAGAGTTTCACCGTCGCTATTGCCGGCGGCCTGACCTTCACAAGGCGGAACTGGTCAACGGAGTCGTTTACGTGCCATCTCCTGCGCGCTGGGGTAAACACGGCAAACATCAATCGATCGTTCAGTGGTGGCTTGGCGGCTACGCGATGGATCGCCCAGAGATCGGGGTCGGTGACAACGACACAGTGTACCTCTCCCCCGACGATGAGGTTCAGCCGGATGCGTTTCTCTTTCGGCTCACCGGACCGAATAGAGGAGCACGGGAAACAGATGAGGGCTATATCGAGGGCGCGCCGGAACTGATTGTCGAAGTAGCGGCGAGCAGCGCGAGTTATGACCTGCACGACAAGAAGGAAGCGTACCGTCGTGCCGGTGTACTGGAGTACATCGCTTGGCGCGTGCTTGATGAAGCGATCGATTGGTTCCGCCTTCAGAACGGGGAATATGTGCTCGTCCAGCCGAACGCAGACGGGGTGATCGAGAGTACCGTGTTCCCCGGTCTGCGGCTCAACGTCGCCGCAATGCTGGCCGGCGACCGAGCCGGCGTGCTCTCTGCCCTGCGGAAGTGAACAGCAACAGGTGGTGACCGCGTGGCCGCGGGACCTACTGAGATGCGAGCGGGCTATCCAGGAGATGGAGAGTTCTGCTGTCGGACGTTCCCTGGAAGTACTTGTCGATCAGTCGATGAAAGACCGAGCCTTGAGGCGACACGGATGCGAACAAGGTTGCGCAGGATCGCAGCTTCTGATCGTCGGGGGAGCCAAAGACCTCCAATGCCGAGCGGCCCTCGATGCGGAGCGCCGCGTCGGCGCACTCAACCAGCCGGGGGCCAAGGATGGGATGGCGCAGATACGCGACCGCCTCTGCACTATCCTTGATCGCGTAGCGACGCGACATCCAACTGTCCCCCAGTCCCTCAATCTGCGGAAAGATGTACCACATCCAGTGCGAGCACTTCCGACCGTCCCTGATCTCGGAGAGCGCCCGTCCGTAATTTTCCTCCTGCGCCCGCACAAACCGACTCAGACCTTGAGGCTCGTTTGTAGAACCAGATACGTTTGAGTCTGCCATACCTGCCATCCGGACAGCGTGCCCTCGCTCCCAGGGGGCGGTTCATGTTCCTGTGTAGCAATCGGTAGTTGACGGGCGGCCTCGCGAGGCTGTCACAAGACACAGTAGCATGGGAGCCGAGAGGTGGTGTCATGGCGACCACGCCAAACACTTGTCCGGTTCTCGAGAACGGCGACCGTCTGACACGTGAGGAATTCAACCGCCGCTACCAACTGCGGTCAGATATCCGCAAGGCCGAGCTCGTATTGGGGGTTGTCTTCGTGGCTTCGCCGACACGATTGGCTGCTCACGCCGACCCGCATAGTCTGGTCGCCTTGTGGCTGCGTGCCTACGAGGCGACGACACCAGATGTTCGCGTCGGAATTGAGGGAACAGTTCACCTGGATGACGACGGCGAGGTGCAGCCGGACGCCTTCATGTTCTGGCTCCCGCCGCATGCATCGAAGGCCAGACAGACGGCCGACGACCACGTTGAAGGTGCACCCGATCTCGTGGTCGAGATCGCGGCGAGCAGCGCCAGTTATGACCTCCACGACAAAAAGGAAGCCTATCGTCGCGCGGGAGTGAAAAAATACATACCCTGGCGCGTGCTGGACGGTGCGATCGATTGGTTCCGGTTGCAGGACGGCGAGTATCTCCGCGTAGAGCCGGATACCATCGGCATGATCGAGAGCGCAGTCTTCCCTGGCCTGCGCCTCGACGTGGTGGCAATGCTCGCCGGCGATACGACCGGCATCCTCGCCGCTTTGGGCTTCCGGCGGGACACAGAGCAGCGTTGAGTGTCTACACCGCCTCCCCATGCCCCACCGATGTTCTTCCGTTTGCTGGCGACGTAGTCGACGAGGATGTACTGGCCAAGCTTGTCCGGCGTCGTGTAGAAGACGCGGCCCTTGTTGATCTCGGCCGGGAAGGGACTCAGACTAAGCACGGCCAGTAGGCGGTCCTTCATTCTCTCCCTCGACCCGCTGCAACTGACTGACATTTCCTGTATCCAGGACGATGTCATGGAGGACAAATCGTGTGCGATTGCGCTCCCAGTGCCCCGGAACCCGTACCCATTGGTTCATCATTGGACCGACGACATCATCGAACACTTCATACTGATCGATGTAGCATTTCCGCTCTCTGGGAGCCTCATCAAGGACAATCCACCCTTCATTGAGATGAACGGCGCGAAGCACACCAGATTCCTCCCCGGCAACGCTGGAGGATATCTCCGGTCCGGGGATACTCCGCTGGATTATAGTGCGAACCGAAGGCGTCAGAATTGCTGGAACCGGATCCTCGACACCAACCCGTCGGATTTCGATCCTGCCGACTTCCCTGCCATCGGGAACGATGTTCCTGATTTGCTTGAGGAAGGTGGTACGGTACCTCTGATCAGGAATATTCGCTTCCAATTCATCGATCGCGTTATTGGCAACCTTGTCGATAACGCCAACCGAAAATCCAGCCATGCGTTCGGGGCTGAGATCGATTTGCCTATCGAAGAACGAAGGTTGTATCGGCGCCTCAAAGCGAACCTCAAACTCGAAGCTCCCTGAGGCTGGCTTGCTCACCAGCGGAGAACAGAGTCTCGTGACCTCCGCGTCGACCGGACCATTCATGCGGAATGGTTTGCCGGCGATGAACTCACCGATGCGAAGGGTGTAGTGTTCAAGCTGACGAAGTTTGAGCAATACAAGGTCCATACGGGCGACGCCTTGGAAGATGCCAGGGCCACGCATTGAGACAGAGAATCCTTGGATCCCGACGGTTCGTCCAGACTTTCGAGCCTTCTGCTCTGTCCGGGCCTCATCAATGAGGTCCAGAATCTGCTGTGTTGCCGGTTCTAGCAGTTGTCCGGTCGCTAGAAATGAGTATGCTGTGCGCAGCATCCCGTCGAGGATGCTAGCGTCGCTGGCGAGCATCGCTGCACGAAAATACATAGACACTGCACTGACGGCTATAATCCCTCGGGTCTTCTGCCGGTCATCTGGAATATGTTGGAACGCATCCAACTCAGCAAGTGCGGCATCACGATAGAGCCTTCCAGCCTCTGCTCGCTGGCCACTGGAAGCCAGCGCCTCAGCCTGCCCCACCAGGGATTCTGCTTGTCGATGCGCGTTCACAGAAACCGTCATGCGTACTTGAATAGGACACGCGCAAGATCAAATGCGACCACACCTGCAAGTGCAGGCAGGTCGGAGCGACCACTACGCGCCTGCTCAACTTTTCCGGCAACGCGAGCCCGGAGCCGGGAAGCGTTCTCACAGCGATCGATGCCGGAAATCTCTAGGCGAAGGATCTCGGACTCAAAATCCAACTCACCGTCGAGCGGGTTGATTCCTCCTCCGGGCGGTCCTACCAGATAGTCCGCACCTGACTTTGTCGCCGCTCTCGCAACTGCCACCAGATTGAGATGCTGATCGGCCGCAGCCAAAACGATGCAGTAGGCGCCATCCCGCGTCGCATCGTCACGGTTGGCCCACGCCGCCTCCTGCCGAGCCGATGGCTTGGTCCAGGTAGCGAAATAGACCTTGTCGTGGGTTGCATCGGCCGTGACGGTCACGTTGCTCGGCGAGCTATGGTACCGGTTGAAGCATATTGCCGCAGCCTCGGCATAGTTGCGCCCCACTGCTTCTGTCACACCAGGATGCCTTTCATGCAACCGGTCAAAGACGAGGGTTCCTGGATCCATTTGCGCGGGGCACCGTTCAGATTCTGCCTCCGCTGAAGGCTAATGGTGCGGTTCGCCCAGGACAACCCCTCCCACTGGAAGCACGTTGTCGTTTCGTCAGCAGGCGCACTAGTCGCCGCTCCCCATGGGAACTTCGAGGGTTCCATTGTGGACAAATGTTCTACTTACGTCAACTCATTGTCGCGGTGCTTAGCAATGAGATGTGCAGGCGGTGCCGGCGGATCGAACCACGTCCGATCATACGCCGGCATTCGGCTCCGTCTCGACAACCTCCAGAGCGAAGTCCGCCGCCTGCTCCGGCCGTGCAGGTCGCGGGTTGGCGATCCGGACGACCCGTTCAACTTCTAGGCCCGGCACAACTACATAGACCTTGGTCCGATCCGGCTGCCGTACGTTGTCCGGCAGCCGGATTTGCCCATCCTCAACAATCGCTTCCAGTGTCACGACGCTCATAGCGGTTCTCTGTCCATACAGCTACAAGTGACCGAGCCGTCGTTACGCGCCGCCGATGTTCTTCCGCTTGCTGGCGACGTAGTCGACGAGGATGTACTGGCCGAGCTTGTCCGGCGTCGTGTAGAAGACGCGGCCCTTGTTGATCTTCGCCACCTGGTTGACGAATTCCTTCAGGTAGTAGTTGCGGTCCAGCATGAAGGTGTTGATCACGATCCCCTTCTGCGTGCAGCGCTTCACTTCCTTCAGCGTCTCCCGGATCGTGATCGGGCTGGGCGGATAGGCGAAGTAGGAGCGGCCCCGCTCCAGGTGCGCCGTCGGCTCGCCGTCGGAGATCATGATGATCTGGCGAGTCCCGCCCTTGTGCTTGGCGAGCAGGTTCTGCGCCAGCATCAGCGCATGGTGCATGTTCGTGCCGAGGACGGACTCGTCCCAGCGCACGTAGGGGAGCTGCTCTGCCTTCAGCTCCCGCGCGTAGGCGGAGAAGCCGATGATGTAGAGGCTGTCCCGCGTGAACTGGCTGCGGATCAGATTGTTCAGCGCCAGTGCTACCTTCTTCGCCGCCTGGAACGATCCGCGCAACGCCATCGACCAGGAGAGGTCGAGCATCATCACCGTTGCCGTCTGGGTGAGTTGCTCGGACTTGAAGACCTCGAAGTCTTCCTTGTCCAGCCGCACCGGCAGCGATGGCCCCTCGCGATAGTAGGAGTTGAAGATCGTCTTCTCGATGTCAAGGTGGAAGGGGTCGCCGAACTCGTACTTCTTCGTTTCATCGGCGCGCTCGCCGCCGGTGCCACGCTCGCGGACGGCGTGCTTGCCGAAGGAATCCTTCTTCAGTTGGGCATAGATCTCGCCGAGCGCCTTCTGGCCGATCTTGCGGGTGCCGCGCGGCGTCAGCTCCCAGGTGTTGCCCTTGCGCCGGATATAACCGGCGTCCTCCAAGATCTGGAGGAACTCCTTCAGCTGCTTCAGCGTCTCCGCCGCCTCTTCGCCGAGGATCTCTTCGAGGCGCTTCTCGTTGATGTCGTCGATGTCGCCGCCGTACTGCGTGCGCTCGAGCTGGCGCTCCAGTTCGTCCATCCCCTGCATCTGATCCATCAGACGCATCGCCTCGTTGAGGTCGAGTTCCTCATCGCCGCGGAAAGGGTACTGGTTGCGCCAGTCCCGGTTCGGCATCATCATCTCGAGGTTCTGGGCAAGCTCGCCCAGCTCGGACTGCAGCTCGGGGTCGCCGATCTTGTCCATCAGCAGGTCCTGGAGTTGCTGACGCATCTCCGAGGGGAGCGAATCGAGCAGGTTCTGCATCTGCGCGATCTGCTGCTGCATCTGCTGGATCAGTTCCTCAAGCGACTGTGGCGGATTGTCGCCGAAAAGGTCGCCGTACTGCTGCATGAACTGTTCGAAGTTCGGCTCGCCACCGGCCATCTTCTCCTGAATCATCTGATTCAGGTCGCGGATCATCTCCTTCATCCGCTGCATCTCTTCCGGCGTCATGTTGGCGATCTGTGACTGCAGGTCTTTGAAGAAGGTGTCCATCATTGCCTTCTTCAGCATCTCCATCAGTTCGCCGAACTTCTCCTGCGCCTCCGGGTCCATGAACTCGTAGTTCTGCAGTTCCTTGACGGCGCCGCCGAGGTCGGAGGGGAGGTTCTCAAGGAAGGTGCGCTTGCGGTCGGCGATCTGCTGGAGCATCTTGGCGAATTCGTTCTGCTCGTCGCCCTGGCCGGATTCACCGGACTGCCCCTGCTGGCCACCCTGCTGACCTTGTTGCCCCTGCTGCGAGCGGGAGCCTGATTGCTGGCCCTGGCCCTGCTGACCGCCCTGTCCCTGCTGGCCACGCGGACCGGACTGCTGCTGGCCTTGCTGCCCTTGCTGGCCCTGTTGTCCTTGTTCGCCATCGCCCTGCTCGCCCGCTTCCATCGCCCGCTGCGCCGCTTCCATCGCATCGCGCAGCGCCTGGTCGAGCGCGCTCTGGTTGTCGCCGCCCTGGGGAGAGCCGTCCTGCCCACCCTCCTGGGACTGGTCGCCACCGAGCGTTTCCTTGGTGCGGCGGTCGATCGTCTCCTTCTCCATGTCGACGATCTCGCTCAGCTTCTGCTTGATGTCGTCGAAGACGGAGGCAAGGTTGTACTGGTCCAGCGTCTGGCGTCGCTGCTGACGAAGCTGTTGGAGCAGGTCGCGCAGACCCTGCATCCGCTGACCCATCGGGTTGCGCATGCCCCGCTGGAGCAGGTTGCGGAGGGCGTGCTGCAGATCCCCGAAGTTCATCAGGTCATCGGTGAGGCTCTCCAACACCTCATCCGGGTCCAGCGGCGGAATCTCCTGCGTTCCATCCCACTCCGAATAGCGATAGCGACCGACCATGATCGTGTCCTTCCCTACCGGCCCTCACCCCAGTCCCCTCTCCCGCTCGGCGGGAGAGGGGAGTCCAGTTCAACCAAGACTAAGACAGGCACCCCCTCTCCCGTTCCGACGGGAGAGGGGGCTGGGGGTGAGGGCCGGCAACCCCTCTATCCTCGATACTGCGCCTTGCCTGAGACGCGATCCTTGTTGAGCCGCTTGTTCAGGTGCAGGCCCTCTAGTACAAACTCGACTGCCGCCGCCTCCTGGGCCGGGCTGCCACCGCCGAGCTTTTGCACGGCGCGATCCAGCCCGTCGACTTGGCGGACGATGCGCGCGTACTCCGCCGACGGCAACGAATCCGACACTTCGACGGAGATGCCGGACTTGAACCGGGCGACGACTTCCTCCAACTCGCCGACGTTGAAGTTCCGGTTGAAGACCGCGACGACCGCACCCTGGATCAGCTTCTCGATGATCTGATCCTCGCGACCGTCCTCGACCGTCTCCAACTCAACCTTGCCGGAGATCGCGGGCACGATGTACGGCAGGTCGGTGATCCGCGGCACGACCTCATCTTCGCCGAGCTTAATCGAGCGGCGCATCGCGTTGGCGAGCAGGCTCTCGTAATCGGCGATACTTGCACGGACGGAGACGCCGGAGCGCTGGTTGACGTCGGGGCTGCGCCGGGCGAGCCGCGTGATCTCGGCGATGATCTCCTTCATGTACGCCGGCACGGTCACCGTGTAGGCGTCGTCCGTGAAGGAGAGCGTCTCCCGCTCCATGATGTCGATCTCGTGCTCGACGCTGCGCGGGTAGTGCGTGCGGATCTGGGCGCCGTAACGGTCCTTGAGCGGCGTGATGATCCGGCCGCGGTTGGTGTAGTCCTCCGGGTTGGCGGATGCGACGACGATCACGTCGAGCGGCAGGCGGATGCGGTAGCCGCGGATCTGGACGTCGCGCTCCTCCATGATGTTGAGCAGACCGACCTGGATGCGCTCGGCGAGGTCGGGCAGCTCGTTGATGCAGAAGATGCCGCGGTTGGTGCGCGGGATCAGGCCGTAGTGGATCGTCAGTTCGTCAGAGAGATAGCGGCCCTCGGCGACCTTGATCGGGTCGACCTCGCCGATCAGGTCGGCGATCGTGATGTCGGGCGTGGCCAGCTTCTCGCCGTAGCGGTCCTCGCGCTTGACCCAGGTGATCGGCGCGTCGTCGCCGGCCTCGGCGATGATGTCGCGGCCGATCTTGGTGATCGGGTCGTACGGATCTTCGGTGATCTCACAGCCGGCGAGCGACGGCGTCTCCTCGTCCAGCAGTTCAACCAACAAGCGAATGATCCGCGACTTCGCCTGACCGCGCTCGCCCAGGAAGATGATGTCCTGGCCGGCGAGGATCGCGTTCTGCAACTGCGGAATCACCGATTCCTCATAGCCGACGATGCCGTCGAAGAGCGTTTCCCCGTTTCGCAGCTTCGCGATCAGGTTCTTCCGCATCTCCTCTTTTACGGGAAGGACACGATAGCCGGATGCACGCAGTTCGCCGACGGTTCGCGGTCTCTCTAAACTTGTCGTCACGATATTCTCCCTCGTCCTCTCACTGCCTCCACCACCGCGAGCCGTCCGCACGATGCGACACGTTTCGGCCCCGGCCGCGGGCTTCAGGGTGACGCCCGCATCGGCACGGCTATTGTCTCCTGCCTATTGTCCATCCGCCACTCACTAGAGCCTACTACCTGTTTAGCGAGTTTCTGGGTCAACGTTCCGTATGAACGGGAGAACGTTGGTCCGGAAACCTGAACCCTGGAGGTCACTTCACGTCGAGCAATTCCACATCGAAGATCAAGGTTGCGTTCGGCGGGATGACGCCGCCAGCGCCGCGCGCGCCATAGCCGAGGTCCGGCGGGATCGTGAGCTTGCGCTGGCCGCCGACCTTCATCGTCGAGAGGCCCTCATCCCACCCCTTGATCACCTCGCCGGTGCCGAGCCGGAAGCTGAACGGCTGGCCGCGGTCGCGCGAGCTATCAAACTTCGTGCCGTCGGTCAGCGTGCCGGTGTAGTGCACGCTCACCGTCTGTCCGGCCTGCGGCTGCGCGCCGTCGCCGACCTTGATGTCTTCATACTGCAACCCGGAGGGTGTGGTCACAACGTCCCCCTGTGTCGTCTTCGATTCCTCGTCATCACAGGCCGCTGCCAGCAGTGCCAGCGCGGACAACCCCAGTAGCGCGCGCCGCGTGACGGAGACGCGATCCATCATTGAATCATCTCTTAGCAAACCTAACCCCCAGGGACCGATTCCACAAGCGGGAGGCGGCCCGCACCCCAACCCCCCCGCGCGCACAACCCGGCGGGGTGAGTAGT
>JBFXAN010000117.1:0-20484 GCA_050184225.1 Dehalococcoidia bacterium
GGCCCATGTAGACGATCGCGCCTGTATGGACGGGCTGGCGCAGCAGTCCCGTTGCGGTCACTCCGGTGGATCCCTCTCCCATTCCGGATGGCAGTACATCGCTCACTCCATCGGAACCGAGCACCGCTATCCCTCGCTCGTGAAGCCAGGGAAGCGCACTGGCATGTAACCCCGCCAAGCCTTCCATTGGGTTCACGACGGGACCCAGTTCCGCCATCCGTCGCTGCCGGCCGGTGCGGACGAGGAGGATATCGCCCTCCTCCACACGCACACCCTGACGTTGCTCAGCAGCCTCAAGGTCTTCCGAATGAATGGATTCTCCCGGTTCCAGCCAGTCGCGGCCTTTCGCCGCCGGGATGTCGAGCAGCACACCGCGACTGACGACGCCTTGTCCGCCGTCGAGCCCACACACTTCCGCACCCGAGGACCGGACTCGCTCAGCCACGAAGCCGTTGTACATCTTCCCGTCCCAGAGGAAATGACAAAGCGCATCCATGTGCGTTATCGCAAACCCATGGCATGCGATCCCCATGAAGTCGGCCGTACCTGTCGTCCCGGGAATGTCTCCTGCGCGGAGCATCATGTGCTGTACCGGAAAGTAGTTCTCTGGTCCGCGCATTGTGGGCAACGGATGGGCGAGCGAGATGGGGACACCGTCAGAGACGAGTGCGGCGGCGCGGCGACGCTTCTCAGGTGTGATGAGGTTCAGAGTTCCATGCTGATCTTCGGAGCCCCAGCGACCCCAGTTGCTGATCGATTCCATCAATCGCGGAAGATCCGCGGCCGACACTTGCGTTCTGACCTCAGCCATGCCCTCACCTGCCGACCACGAGCGTGGGTCTTGTTTTATCCGGATCAAGGCAGACCAACCAGGGGCATGTGGATCAGATCATGTGCCAACAGGGCCATGACCCTGTGCTCGTCAGCGACCGCGCAGCTTCGGATCGCAGGCAGAGAGTCCTTGCTGGGCGCGACGGACGAGGTACGCAGGACCCGGCGCGTGCGAGCGCACTGGGGCAGTCCGGCGCAGCAGCGAGCGGCCACGGTACTCGTGCTGCCTCCGCCGCGGCCGATCCCTGCGCGGTCGTCTGCAGCATTGCATCCGGGTCGAGCACCACACCCTCCGCGATCAGGCCCGCACACTCTCCGTCCGTCAGGCCGAGCATATCTGCAAGAACCTGCCGGCTGTGCTGTCCGAGCAGCGGCGAGGGACCGTGGATACGACCCGGCGTACGCGAGAGCTTGATGCCGCTGCCGAGGTAGAGCCGCGCACCGCTAAACGGGTGAGTGACCGGCTCGAAGAAGCCCCGCGCCTCCGCATGGGGGTCTTCCACCAGTTCCTTGCTCGTGAGTACGGCGCCGCCGGTCCCAGCCGCGTCACCCAGACAGCGCCCCACCGCACCAGGACATCGCCCGAGGCCGGCTCCGCCAGCCCGAGCGGCACCCTGGCCACCACGGCGTTCGTCTGCGGGTCAATCCGGTTGAGCGCATCCCCGCGCGGGTCGGTGAGCCACAGGCGGATCGCTACGCGGGGCGACCTGACTACACCTATCCCAAGTCGAAGCCAATGTGCTCCTCAGGCATAACCCATTCAGCCATCCTCGCTCCTTCCTGGACGGCAGGAGCCTATCAAAACTCGGAATTGAGGTGGACCAGGAATTGCTATTCTGCTAGCGACTGCCCCTCAACCTTGGGTCCATCGTGTCACGGAGCGCGTCGCCGAATAGGTTGTAGGAGAACACGATAATTGCAATCGCGACTCCAGGGTAGATCGCTAGCCCAGGAGCAGTTCTCATGAATTCTCGACCCTGCAGGCTCAACATCTGACCCCAGGATGGGAATGGGGGTGGCAAACCATAGCCGAGGAAGCTCAGGCTTGCCTCGATAAGGACCACAAACCCCAACTGTATGGTCGCACTGAGGATGACAAGCGGGAAGACATTGGGGAGCACGTAGCGCACCATTATTCGCAGATCTCCACCGCCGATGACTGTGGCGGCCTCGATATACGGACTGGACATCACTGAAAACACCTGACTACGGATCAGCCGTGTAGCCGAGGCCCCACCGTATACTCCAATCACGACGACGAGCTGCCACAGTCCCGACCCAAAGATGCCCAACACTGTGATGAAGACTACCAGACCCGGCAGTGCCTGAAAGATGTCAACGAAGCGTACAGTGATGGTGTCGAAGAGACCACCATAATAGCCACTCATTATTCCGATAATAGCGCCGAGTATCTGGCTGATGAGAACAGCTCCGATTGGCACAATTACGGACACGCGGGCTCCGTAAATGAGACGGCTCAGGATGTCTCGCCCCAGTTCATCTGTACCGAGCAAATACTTGAAAGATGGTCCCTGAAGTCTATCTCGCAAGTGAGTCTGATCGTAGGGGAAAGGCGCAATAAGGCCACCGATATAGGGAACGGGACTGCCATTTGGAGCGATCATCGCACTAGAAATCGAATCATATCCGCCACCAAAGGGCTTGCCGAGGAGTTGATAAGTGAAGTTGATAGTAACAGGAATCAGGTCGCCAATGATGACGAGGATAAGTAGGACGACTGCGCAAACGAAACCAAGAGGCTTCCGCCTGGCGAATGTGAACACACCAGAAACTATCTTCTCGGCGCCAATCTTCCCGGTAGTGGACTTCTCACTAGTAAAGATTTCCTCTGCCTTTCCGACTGTCAACGCTGGCCTCCGTAAACCCTAACCCTCACCGATAGCGGATGCGAGGATCCAGAACAGCGTAGAGAACATCGACGAGCAATACAGAGAAAACGAGAAGGGTGGCGAATATCAAGTTCAGACCCTGGATCACCGGATAATCACGGCGATTGACAGCGTCGACGAGATAGCGACCCATGCCCGGGATCACAAAGATCTGCTCGAAGATGACAGTACCGGCGATAATGCTAGGCAACCCGACACCGATTACTGTTACAATCGGTAGCAGCGCGTTCCGCAACGCATGTTTGTATAGAACCGTTGTTGAGTCCAGTCCTTTTGCATGCGCAGTACGTACATAGTCTTCGCGGAGCACTTCGAGCATCTGAGTTCTCACGAGCCGGAGTAAACCGCCACTCGGTGTGAGGCCGATTATGAGGGCAGGAATCAGCATTATCTTTAGATGAGCGATAGGATCTTGAGTTAGCGTTTTGAATTGAATCGGCGGAGCCCAATTGAACCAGATTGATCCGAACGTGATTATCATCACAGCAATCCAGAAGCCAGGCACCGCACTTATCAATATCGCGATCGCACGCAGGCCATAGTCTGGCAGCTTATCCTGTTTTACGGCTGCCCAGACACCAAGCGGTATTGACCAGGAAATGGCTATCATCTGCGCCCAAATCCCGAGCTCCAGGCTTATCGGCACTCTATGCTTGACTTCAGATATCACGCTGCGACCGTTGTGCAGCGACTTGCCGAGGTTCCCTTGGAGGACGCCCGTTGGTCCACCCCAGAACCAGCTAATCCCCATCCACTCCAGATATTGCTGCGGGATGCTCGAATTTAGACCCAACTCCTGTTCTAGGCTCTGGCGCAGTTGCGGGTCGTTTCCCCCAAAGTCACCAATAATGATGTCGATAACACTGTTGGGGAGGAGGGTCCGTAGGCCAACGAATGTGATGATGGTAATCACAAGCAACGTAGGAATCGACAACAAAATTCGCCGGACGATGTATCGTTGCACCTCTTGCTTCTTCCTTTCCGTCAATTAACCTGGTCTCATGTTTCAGTGGATCGCGTACGCTTTCCTAATGGTTACTCCATGTCGTCAACAGATTCATCATGTTTCGACTTTCTTGCATCACTCGCCCAAGTCCGGCATTTACGGCGCCGGTTTTGCCAATACTTCGCCGATGCTCTGAGCACCGAATTCCGCTGTCCAAGGCAAACGACCACGGAAGGTGATTGTGATCCGAAGGTCCTTGATCCGCCACCGATCCGGTTCTCGCCGCATCCGGTGTTGGTACGACCCAACGAGCAGAGTCGTTTGGCTCTCCCCACTGCCGATCTCCCAGAAGTAGGCGCTTGTCAGAGCCTCATCGTCTCTAACGTCAACCCGTAGATTGCTGCCCAGATGACCTGTTGCCGGTCTGCGCGTCACCGGCTGGCCAGAGCGGGCGCCGACGTTGTAGAAGTCGTCGATGATCGACCGGCGCCCACGGTAGATCCCGTCCCGAATCGTCCCGGACGTACCACCACCGGGCCGGCTGGTGTCCAAACCGATCATCTCCACCGCGCCGTCCGCGGTGAACACGTCGGCCAGCTCCTCCCATCTGCGGGAGTCAAGAAAGGCCATGTAGTCGTGCCAGGTACGGCGCACCGCCTCGATGTCTTCCACCCGCTGCACGCGACGTGTCAGCTCTCCGACGTCACTGGCCGTCATCGCTGCCATCTTCGAATTGCCTCCTCTTGTCGAGCCTGCGGTGGCTCGGGGCTGGAGCTACTTCCCGTCGCGGCTGCTCGGAACGGTGCCGTCGATCCAGACGTGGCGCCAGCTCGTCCCAGTCCACACCCGCGTGTCCTCTACGGTAGTCAGCTTTCTGCGTGGTTATTTCAGAAGAGGCGGCTAGCCTCCTTTCGCAAGTCTGCTCGGAAGTCCGGGTGGGCAATCGCTATCAGTTCTCGCGCCCGATCCTTGAAGCTCTTCCCGAGCAGCCGCGCCACACCATACTCCGACACGATGATGTCGGCGAAGTAGCGAGGGATCGTGACAGCGGAACCTGTGTCGAGCTGAGTAACAATGCGAGAAACGGCGCCGCCAACTGCGGTGGAGGGCAAGAGCGTAATCGCCCGACCTCCCTTGGATAGGAACGCTCCGATGTGATTGTCCGGCTGCCCCCCGGTCCCGTTATAGATCCGACTGCCAAAGATCGTCTCCGCGTTGATCTGCCCGGTGAGGTCGACAGAAATGGCATTATTGATGGACACCATGTTGTCGTTCGAGGACACCATCGGGATTCGCAGCAACTCCGCGGGGTCCTCGAGTTGAAAGAGAGGGTTGTTGTCGATGATGGCGAGCTCCTCGGCGTCGCAGCCACTCCAGGCCGCGGCAATCGCCTTGTTCTTGAATACTTGCTTCCGGCTGCCGTTGATCACGCCCTTCGCAACAAGCCTCCCGATCCCCGCCGCGGCCATCTCCGATTGGTAGCCCAAGTCATTCTTCCCGTCCAAGGCGCCCAGCGTGACAATCCAGCGCGCCGGGTCGCCGGTCCCAATTTGAAGGCAGTCGCCGTCCCGGACTAGCTCCGCAACATAATCGGCGATCGGCTTCGCCTCGGCTGGGGGCTGGAGGGCAGCGAGCGCCGTCTTCAGTTCATCCAGCGTCATGCTGGCAAGCCGATCCTGAAAGACCGCGCGGGCTCCCATCAACAGTATTGGGTCGATAGTTCGGAGAAGGGTCTCGACCGTTGGCTGCTTGTCTGGTTCGACCAGGTCGACAAGTTGGGATACGACATCGCGCGAGCGGATAGAGGGGCCTTGAACGAAGGCATCGATCTCGGACACATGCACCCAGGTGTTGCCGTGCGCGATCTGAAGGTCCGGCAGCACCTCGGCAATCACTGTGGTCGAGCGTCGGATGTAGCTGCGCTTGTTCCACATGTGCACGCCCATGTTGCAGAACCCGGCAGAGTTTGGCAGCGAGAGATTGATCAGGGCGACATCGTACTGCGCGTAATCCATCGGACGTTCGTCGACGTGCTTGAACTGCGTGGAGAAAAGGATGGGCACGTAGCTCGCGCGGAGAGCGTCCGTTGCGTGGCGGGCGTTCGGGCCAACGAAGAGCTCGAACTCCATCTTGAATGTGCGCTCCCAGCCCTCATCGAACCAGCCAGGGTTCGAGGGCGGGGTCGTGAGCCGGATCGTGATGTCGCTCAGTTCCTCCCGGCGCCGGGCCAGCGCTGCCTGAACGGCGATCGGCCCGGCCTGCGGGACGGCAACAAGGTCTCCGGACTTGACAAGCTTGGCCGCCTCATCCGCGGACATTAGCTTCGATTCGTAATCCCGGCGCCAGTCTGTCGTTCGGGACATGAGCGATCTCGCCATGTTCGTCGTCCCCTTTCCCGCTATGGGAGAGGCATTGACAGGACTTCCCCGATGGTGTGAGCGCCAAATTCTCCTGCCCACGGCAGGTGACCGACCATCGTTATCGTGATCCGGAGGTACTTGATCCGCCACCGATCCGGCTCCCGCCGCATCCGGTGTTGGTAGGTACCTATCAGTAAGGTGTGGTTCTCGCCTCCGCCGGGAACGATTTCCCAGAAGTAGGCGCTTGTCAGAGCCTCATCACCGTCAAAGTCGACGCGCAGGTTGTTGCCGAAGTGGCCCGTTGCCGGTCTGCGCGTCACCGGCTGGCCAGAGCGGGCGCCGACGTTGTAGAAGTCGTCGATGATCGACCGGCGCCCACGGTAGATCCCGTCCCGAATCGTCCCGGACGTACCACCACCGGGCCGGCTGGTGTCCAAACCGATCATCTCCACCGCGCCGTCCGCGGTGAACACGTCGGCCAGCTCCTCCCATCTGCGGGAGTCAAGAAAGGCCATGTAGTCGTGCCAGGTACGGCGCACCGCCTCGATGTCTTCCACCCGCTGCACGCGACGTGTCAGCTCTCCGACGTCACTGGCCGTCATCGCTGCCATCTTCGAATTGCCTCCTCTTCATTGTTGGAGTGGACTCGGCCGTTTGGTGGGCCTACGTTGCCGTTGCCTTCAACATGAACTGTGAACCGGCAATCTCCCGCTCAGTCGCGCTTTGTGTCCCAGAGGTGCGCGGAGATATCATCGAGCCAGGGTGACGTTCCACAAGGGAACGGGTTGATGTTCAGGCGCCAGCCTTGCAGTGCGCCCCAGTTGCCTAGCCACGGCTGCACGAGGCTGAAGTCCTTCCACTCGCCCGGTACGCCGGGTAAGTAGTGGAGCTGCCTCGCCATTTCCTGCTGGATGGTCTTGAACAGATCGGCGCGCTTGTTCGGGTCAAGCTCCTGTCGCTCCCGCTCGATCAGGCGATCGTATTCGGGAATGCCGTTCGGGTAGCCGGTCTTTAGGTAGTAGTCGCCGCCGGCAGAGTGGACCGTGTTGGACAACTCGTAATCGGCATCGGGCTGGTCTACCCACCAGGAGTTGCCCAACCCCTCGTAGTTGCCGGGATGCTCGTGGAAGTACAGGTACATACTTGTGTACTCGGGATGTGGTTCGACCGGCATTTTGAAGTCGCCCAATGACTCGACCTGTGCCCGGATCGCCTCGAGGTAGGTCGGCATCACCGCGTCCGCCTGCCAGGGGGCGACGATCGGCGAGGTATAGCCGGCCGCCCGAAGGAGCTTCTTGGCTTCGGCCGGGTCGTACTTGAACCACTGCCCTCCCTCGCCGATTTCACTGCCGAGGGGATCGAGAAAGAACGGCCAGTTCGGGCCAACAAATCCGTAGTACGTTGTCTCCACATCAACGCCAGCAGCGGCGAACTTCTGCTTGTTGCTCAGCGCGTCGAGCCACGTGTCCCGATCGATCGAGAGTGAGAAGGCTTTGCGCACCCTGTCGTCAAAGAACGGCGAACCCGGCAACTGGCCGAAGTTCGTCCAGCCGAGGGTGCTCTTTGTCCAAACCGGCCTCTGAAGCAGGATGAGATTCGGGTTCTCTGACTTGACGGAGAGGATATCGTCCGGTCTCACACCGAACCAGTCGAGGTTGCCGGCCTTGAATTGGGCCAGGCCCGTCGCATACTCCGGGATAACATTGAATTGAATCGCGTCGTAGAACGGCCGGCCTGACTCGTAATATCCCGGATTGCGCTTATACGTGTACGACACGCTGGACGTGACGTCGCCGAGCAGCCAGAAGTTACCCCGTGCGTCGTTAGCTGGATCGAAGCCTCCGGAATCCGTCTCCTTCGGAAAGACCACTGGACTGTTGCCGTTTAGAGCTAGGTATTGGAGCAACGGCGCAAACGGAAACGCCAACTTCATGACAAGCGTCTGCTTGTCCACGGCAGTCACCGAAATCACGGGCGATGACTTGTTCTTGGAGTTGGCGAGGATGACGCCCTGCCCGGTCTTGTTAACCCAGCGGTCCCAAGAAAACGCCGCATCTTCGGCGTCCGCCACGCGTCCGTTCGTCGGTGCCCGCTCGTCGAACTTGACGTTCGGCCGCGTCTTCAGAGTGAGCTGAAGGCCGTCGTCTGTCAGCTCATAAGACTGAAAGAAGTTGGGTTGGACCGAGCCATCCGCCGGTTTGTCGGGGGTGCCGAGCGTGTTTTTGAGGAACGTAAGATAGAGATTAGCATTGGCGCCTCCGCCCGAGGAATCGAACGTTCGGGGGTCGACCGCCACCTGCAGCTGAAGAGTGCCGCCAGGTTTTGCGTTGTCAGTGCTGACCTGAGGATGAGCAACGAGGCTACTTACGTTCTCTGGGGTCTGCTGGTTGGAGCCTTTCCCGCTGCTGCAGCCGACAGCGCTTAGGGCGGCGAGACTGGCGCCGACGACGCTGCCGCCAACGACTGCCCGCCTCCTGCTGACACGGGCGCTGAGGATCTTAGTCCAATAAGTCCTGTCCGACATTGGCTGTTCCCCCTCCTGCTTAATGGTCTAGATAAGGTTTTGGGGTTCCGTGCTGATCGGTGGCGCCCCAGCGACCCCAGTTGCAGATCGATTCCATCAATCGCGGAAGATCCTCAGCCGATACCCGTGCTTGGACCTGCGCCATGACCTTACTCTGTGACCTTAAGGATTGGTCACAGTTCTATCGCTACCGCTACAGGCCAACTAGGGGCAGTCGGATCAGAACATGTGCCAAGTGGGCCACGACAGAACGCCGCACTGACGGAAAGACTGCTCCGGGTACCACTCGCATTCATCTGCATCGACAAACCCGGCCCCGGACCGGGGCGCCATCGAGGCATCGAGGCATGCCAGGTGCGATCAGATAAGGCCGAGACGTAGGGCCGCGGATACGGCTCCAGCGCGGTCAGACGCGCCGAGCTTCCGATAGATGGCATGCGTCTTTCGCTTGACGGTCGGCTCACTCATGAACTCGTGACGGGCGATCTCACGATTCGTCGCCCCAGAAGCAAGCTGACGCAGGATCTTCAACTCTGTATCGGAGAATCCACACTCATGAATGGAATGCTCCTGCGCCAGACGAGCCAAGGTCGTGACAACCGGCGTGATCAAGCACTCAGAGAGAACTCCATCGCCGCGGAAGACTCGCCACACCGCCTGGACTAACTCGTGCCCTGGCACCGTCTTGATCAAGAATCCGCGAGCACCAGCCTGGAATGTCTTCTCTATTAGCTCAGCAGTGCCGCAATCGCTGACGGCCAGCGATGCTGGTGGATTTGGCAAGCGGTAAATGCGCCGTATGAGCTCAATCCCCTTGCCGCAACCGAGCGACGGGTCGACAAGGGTGACGTCGGCGCGAAGTGTCTGAAGAAGGAGCAAGGCCTCCGAAACCAGGCCAGTACCTCCAACGACAGCGATTGATGGATCAGCCTCAAGCAAATCTTGGAGTCCGTATCGGACAATTGGATGCTCGTCAGCAACGAAGACGCGCAACTTGTCCATAGTTCCTCCTCGACATGCGCATCCATCAAGGCAATCGTCTGGCTAGATCAGTCCGCGCTGCATGGCGACAGCTACGGCTCCCGCACGGTGTGAGGCGCCCAGCCGCTCATAGAGCGCAGAGATGCGTCGCTTGACGGTCCGTTCGCTGACGCCTTCGAGGGAAGCAATCCGGCGATTGCTCAATCCAGCCGATACGTGGCGAAGGAGACGAACACGAGCGATGCCGAGGCATTCGGCGCGCGCAGCGTCGCCGGCACTCTCGCCGGGCTGGAGAATGGGGTCACAGAAGAAGACGACGGCTTCACTGCTCCCGGCCCGACGTACGGCATCTACGATAGGTTCGAGGTCGCTGGACTTTGCCAGCAGGCCGACAGCTCCGGCTTGCGCGGCCGCCCGCTGCATCGCGGGATCTGAGGCATCACCGAAGGCCAGCACTCGAGCACTCATGGGAGGGTGTGAGAACCGTCGCACCAGTGCCAACCCTGTACCTTCGGGCTGCATCGAGAGGTCAACCACAACAGCATCCGGAGATGCCATCCTCACTGCCTCAATCGCTGTCGATGCTGTGCAGGCGGTGTCAGTCACATCAATGTCTGGTGCCCCTCGCAGCAATCTGATGAGGCCGTGCAGGACGGCAGGATGCTCGTCAACCAGCACCACGCGAATCGAGTCCATTGATCCCCCCCGCTTCGATCAATAGTGCAGCCGGGCATGACGCCCAGCAGCTCTTCTCAGACGTAGAAGTCTGTTGAGAGAAGTTCAGTTGTTGATCCCTCCCCAGGTACTTCGTTGCTGCGTCGACTTCGCGCGGTGAGAAGCCAGCCAATTCCTTGGCTCAGGCAAGACCCACGTCTCCGTCACGAGTCTTCCCAATCAATCGATTGATTGGGTGATTATGGCTCACAGTAGCTCGAAATGCAAGGAAAGGAAATGTCACATCACGCCGTACCTTGTTCACTTCCGCGGAATCGGATCGGGGAGCAGGGCACGGCTTCGGCCCGGCGCGGAACACTGCGCCGGGCCGTCATGTGACGCATTGGGGAGAATGCGCAATGGTCTATGCGGGCGCGAGATCGCGGAGCAAGGTCTGACTGTAGAAGTGTTGGCCAGACAGGTCCATTGGCGCGCGAGCGGCGAGATACACCGCCGCGCTACCCATGACGTCCGTGGCCTCGATTCGTTCGGGCGGAGTACGTGTATCCAGGCCGTGATACGTCGCGCCGGGACTGGGTACCAAACCATCGGGTGACAGCGCGAAGACCTTCACGTCGTGTACCTTCACTTCACCGGCGAGACCTTCACTGAATTTTCGGATCGCTTGTTTAGTCACACTGTACGAAATGTTTCCTGCACCCGAATTGTCGGCCCCGCGAGAGGAGATGTTGATGATCGTACCGCGTCGCTGCGCGATCATCACCGGCAGTACCTGTTGTGAGAAGTAGATCAAACCACGTACATTGACCTTCCAGATAAGATCCCATCGACGGATAGGCACGTCGACGAGATTGCCTGGAAACATGATGCCCGCGTTGTTGACCAGGATATCAATACGACCGAATTCGGACAGTGTCTGCTTGATCGCAGCGTCAACCTCCTCATCCTTCGCTACATCCACCTTCATTGGCAATACCCGCTGGCCGAGACGACGGATATCGTCCGCAGCGGTGTAAATTGTTCCAGGAAGTTTTGGGTCCCATACCTGTTCACTTCGCGCTGCGACAACGATGTCCGCGCCGGCCTTCGCAAGCTCAAGGGCCATGTAGTATCCGACACCTCGACTCGCACCGGTGACAAGCGCGACCTGACCTTCAAGCTCTCTGCTCATGCCACCCTCCGACATCACGATCCCTCCGCTGACAGACAGTACTGCCACAGGACCTCGGTGATATGATGTGTCATTCGAATCTCGGAATGTAAGGGACCATAGTGGTCAACGGATGGGCCGAATGGGCCAGAGTCATGATACGATTGCCTGTTTGGGCAACCGCTTGAAGACTCTCGATGCTCGCCGGGCTTGGGTCTTTGGTTCGTTTCGGGTCCGAACCATTCCACAAACCAAATCCCAGTAGAGTTCACTGATCTGACGCGGCGTCAGCCGGCCGGACGGTCGATACCAGTTAGCAATGCCTGTTAACATTTGCAATATAGCTGTGGCTGTAACCTTTACATCTTTCACTTGAAATTCACCTGTTGCGGTTCCTTCTTCAAGTATCTCGCGAAGGATATGTTCATACTTATCGCGTCGATCTCGAAAGATGATTCGTGCGCTTGGGTGGAAGTGTCGAATCGCTTCGGAAGTAATTTGAACTTGGCTTCCATTGTTGCAATGGTGTTCGGCATGGAAATCTACGAACGTGTGAAGTCGATGAGTCCAGTTATCGTGTGGGATTGAGAGTCGTTCCGCGATCTCATCGAAGATGTTACTCCAAGATGTAGATACAATGTCTATTAGGATATCATATTTGCTCGGGAAGTAATGATAAAGCGTCGCAGAGTTGATCCCGACCTCCGCAGCGATGTCTCGAATCGAAGTCGTCCCATACCCTTTCTTGATAAAGAGCCTCAACGCTGTCTCACGAATGTCATCAATCCGGCTCATCCGATGTTAACCCTCCTGAGTTGCAGCCCATCCCGGAGCTCCGGGATAGAAGCTGAGTTAGTGTTGGTTCGATGGGATGTGCATTCATTCACGATCCATAATGCGGAAATCGCCAATGGACGTCCAATTCGCGGGATATCCGCACCGGGGAGGGTGTGCATGTGGGTGATGGAGAGTGTAGATTTGCCGCGTGCTATCGAGTCGCTCGTCGTGCTGCTTCGACGAGCGATTCTCCAAGAGTCGGGTGCCATGGATTCATGGCGGCCAGGTCATCGACCGTTCCCTGGAGCTGCATAGAAAGCCCAGCAAGGCCGACAATGTCAGCTGCTCCAGGACCAAGGGCATGGACACCGAGAATCTGGCCTAACTGCTCATCTGCGACGAGTTTGATGATCCCGTCACGCTGACCCATTGCCAGAGCACGCGCATTCGTCATGAGGCTCGCCACGCCGGTTCGAACGGCATAGCCCATCGCTTTCGCAGCCGCTTCGGTCAGTCCAACGGTTGCGAGTTCGGGCTGCGACGTGATCACCCGCGACAGATAGCGAAGGTCCACGGCTGCTTGCTCGCCGAGTGCTGCTGCCGCGGCGACTCGACCCTGATGCGCTGCTACATGCGAGTACATCGGAGGTCCCGTAACGTCACCGGCGGCATAGAGGCTAGGCACACTAGTCGCACAGTGTTCATCGGTTATCACCGCACCCTCGGCGAGGACGACGCCCAGTGCTTCTAGTCCAAGGTCAGCGAAGTACGGCACACGGGAATCAGGCGAGCACACTGTCTCGGCATTGATATCTCGGATGACATCTCCCGCCTGTATGGTGAACGTGTACCCTCCCTCAACCGGACTGGTTCGGACGATACGTGCGCCGGTCATTATCTCGATGCCCTGTATGCGAAGCATCTCCGCCAGCGCCTCCGCCAGCGGCGGCTCATCGTCGGGCAGGAGATCCTCATCCGGCTGAAGCACGGTCACCCGCGAGCCCGCTCCCGCAAATACTTGGGCAAACTCCAAGACGAAGGCGGCGCCGGCGCCACCACCGGCGACCAACAGTATTGAAGACGGTGCGACAGGCAGGCGCAAAGCAGCGTCAGCCCACAGCACATCGGACGCAGACAAACCGGGAATCACAGGAGGCGACGGACGCGCACCAGTGGCGAGGATGACGCCCGCTCCTGCAGAGAGATCGCGTTCGCCACCCTCCGACAGGGACACATGAACGCTGGTCGCAGCGGTCAGACGGGCGCGCCCGTGGAGGAACTCAACTCCACGATTGCGTAGCTGGAGCCGGATCCCTGCCGACATTGCGGCGACGAACTGTTGCTTGCGTGCCACCGCCCGATTCCAATAGAAACCATCCTCAATATTTAGGACACCGGCAAAGCCGATCTCCTGCGCCCGAGCCGCCGCCTCGATCGTATCGAGCAGAACCGTGGTCGGAATGCAGGTATGGTGCACACAGTTGCCGCCCGCCTGCTGCTCCTCAATGATGGTGACCGACGCGTCAAGCTCGCGCGCTCGCAATGCCGCGGCGTGTCCGGCTGGGCCGCCACCGATGATGATGATGTCAGCGTCTGCCACGGCATCCTCCTATTCGTCATCCATGAAGAGCAGGTACGGGCGCTCGAGCAGGTGCTTGATTCGACGCAGAAACTCGGCGGCGGGAGCACCGTCCAGGACACGATGGTCGATAGTTAGAGACAGCGCTATCACGCGACCGGCTACCACTTCCTGGCCGGAGAGACGTACGCTGTCGCGCACACGACCGACTCCGAGGATCGCTACCTGCGGCGGATTGATAATAGGAGTGAAGGTATCAACTTCGTACATGCCCAGGGACGTCACGGAGAATGTGCCGCCGGCGATATCGTCATAGCTGAGTGTACCGGTCCGAGCACGCTCGGCCAGCGCCGATGTCTCACGCACCACACGTTTGAGTGGAAGACGATCGGCATCGTGGAGCACCGGCACGAGCAGGCCTTCATCCAGCGCAACCGCCATGCCTATATGGATACGGTCGTGCAGGCGGATCACATCGCCATCAAGCGAGGCATTGACACGTGGATGCGCGCGCAACGCGTGCGCCACCGCCTTTATCACGAGGTCGGTATAGGAAGGGCGCACACCATCGTTTTGCCACTCTTCGACGAGTTGGTGGCGCAGCTTGACCAGTTCGGTCGCGTCAGCTTCGGTGTTGATCGTAAGTTGTGCCATCTGATGAAGCGATGCGTGCATCCGTTCGGCAATGGTCCGTCGAATCCCAGACAGCGGAATGGTGACTCCCGCGGGCACGTGTGCCCCTGCCGACGACATGAGTTGGTCGGAAGTGCCCTCCGAGATCCGACGCTCCACATCCTCCTGGACAATACGCCCGGCAGGACCGGAGCCGGAGATGGAATGCAGATCGACTCCATGTTGTTCTGCCAGACGCCTGGCGAGCGGTGTCGCACGGATCTCGCTTACAGCTGGTTGCGCCAGAGCCGCGGCAGCAGTTGCCGACCGCTCATGTGCCGCGCGGACGTCTGCCTCGTGTATAAGGCCGTCGCCGGTTGCGGTGACCGTAGCGATATCCAATCTCAAGTCACGAGCGAGACGTCGCGCGGCTGGTGTAGCCCGCACACGCTCACGAGAAGCGAATTGGGCGCTATCATTGGTTACAGCGCCAGTCGAAGTGGCGGCTGATGTGCGGGAATCAATGGGGGCGGCGAACCCGGACGGCGGCTCCTCTCCGGGAGTAAGCAAGTAGGCGATCAGTTGCCCGGTGGGTACCGTCGAGCCGGCCGCCACCGCGTGCCGTAGTACGCCTCCGGTTTCTGCTTCAACTTCGAAGTTAACCTTCTCTGT
Organism: Dehalococcoidia bacterium; assembly: GCA_050184225.1. Classification (GTDB taxonomy): domain Bacteria; phylum Chloroflexota; class Dehalococcoidia; order CAUJGQ01; family CAUJGQ01; genus JBFXAN01. The sequence continues at coordinate 15,018 of JBFXAN010000117.1, forward strand.
CACCAGCCTGAAGATTGGTTGACCGCTGGCCACCGTGGCACCATCTTCGGCGAGCCACTCCTCAACGGTGCCTTCAACCATGGTCATCCCGAGCTTGGGCATGACTACGTCCGTCGCCATGGCGTCTCTCCCTTGAAGAATCCGCGTTCTGCGGCGAGATGGAGACAGCGATCGACACTCACCACCGACGGCCCGTCGCGACAAAGCGATACGGAGACTGTGTTGCCGGCCGGAATCGCAACATCACGCTCGCCATCAAGCGCGATGAGGCATGGCCCCCGCACCACGACAGACTCACCGATAGCTCGCTCCTCCACCGAGGAGAGCGCAACGGGCACGATGCTGCCGGGTGCGATGGGAACTCGGACGCACATGCCTACTTCAGGGCCGCCGAGCACCAGGTCCAGTCCGATAGGGTCGTCGGCTTCGATATGTCGAAAGGCGCCACCAAGCGCCGCCATACCTATCGCCGCTGCCGAGGCGCGTGTGAGTAGCACACGACGCACCCGCTCCATGTTCCATATTGCCCGAGCGCCGACGAATCCTGGTTCGAGGACAACCACATCGATCAGGGCAAGGTTTTCGTTGCAGCCAGAGCGGCCGTTGTCGTGCGAGAAATCGCCGAAGAGCCGCAGTGTCTTTGCCGGTCGAGCGACCTCTTCGGCGTGGACACAGCCCATCGCCAAAGCTCCGGCCGCCAGACCGGCAGCAGTGCCCTCGATGAGCGACGGGAACACATTATTCGTGCCGGTGGATACCGGAAGGATCGGAACAGCACATGTTCCACGGGCGGCGGCACGGTTTGTACCATCGCCACCTAGCGTGATCATACATGCAAGTCCGGTCTCGCCAAGCTCACGTGCCGCGGCGATCGTGTCTTCTTCGTCGCCACTGCCTGGGACAGCGCAGTAGGCGATATCAAGGTGGCGTTCGACGCCAACCTCCTCGAGCGCTCGAGCAACAAGTCGATAGGGATCGGGCATCGCAAGAACGCGACGCACACCTGTCGCCGCCAAACCGAGCAAGATTCGCCGAAGAATATTCACCTTCTCATCGTTGCCTACGACTCCGGCGTGGGCTACAAGACGGCGGATATCCTTCCCGGAGGCAGGATTTGCGATTAGACCGACGGTCGGCGTACTGCTGGAAGCCGTGATACCACCTCCATCGGTTGCTTCACTATCGAATCAGTACTAGGCTCTGCACGGCATCGACGATCTGGCGCCGTCCTGGAATCCAGGCGTCCTCGAGAACCGGGCTGAAGGGTACCGGAGAGAACGGTGCCCCGACGCGACGGACAGGCCCGTCGAGGTAGTCGATCGCTTCCTCGGCGATCAGTGCAGCAATCTCGCCGCCAAAACCACCGAACTTGACTGCTTCATGCGCGACGACAACTCGATGCGTCTTGCGCACAGACTCAAGCACAGTCTCACGGTCAAGCGGCGATAGGGTTCGCAGGTCAATAACCTCCGCTTCAATCCCCTGTCCGGCGAGTTCTTCCGCTGCTGCCAACGCCTCGTGGACCATCTGTGACCAACTGACAATGCTGACGTCTCGGCCCTCTCTCTTTACCTCCGCAAGGCCGATAGGGACTGTGTATAGTTCCTCCGGCACCTCGCCGGTAATGCGGAACAACCGTTTGTGCTCGATGACGAAGACGGGGTTGTCGTCGCGGATCGCTGAGAGCAACAGGCCCTTGGCGTCGTAGGGCGTCGCGGGCATGACTACCTTGAGACCGGGAATGTGACACAGCATCGCCTCAAGACTCTGCGAGTGCTGAGCGGCCACGCGAATTCCGGCACCACAGGCCGTGCGTACGACAACCGGCAATCGGGCCTTTCCACCGAACATGTACTTCATCTTGGCTAGCTGGTTCAGGATCTGATCCATCGCCACGCCCACGAAGTCGATAAACATGATCTCGACCACCGGCCGCATGCCCGTCGCCGCAGCGCCGACGGCAAGGCCGATAATACCCGCTTCGGAGATTGGCGTATCTACCACCCGCTCTGGACCGAACTCCTTGAGCAACCCCCGACTGATGCCGAAGGCCCCTTCATGCTCCCCTACGTCGATGCCCGCGATGAAGACGTCCGGGTCACGGGTAAGCTCCTCACGCAATGCCTCGTTTACCGCCTGTGTGTAGGTGATCTGACGAACTGCCGTTGCCGTCATGGTGAGTCCTTCTCCCGGCCATCGGCGCTTGGCATGAGTGCTTAGTTCTGGCATTTGTCATGTGCGTCAACTATAGACATCAGTCAACAGCTCACGTGGATCGGGGGCGGCAGACCCCTCAGCAAACTGAATCGCCTGGGCGATGTCGCCACGAATACGGGCGCGCAGTGCCTCTGCGTCTGTGCTCGATAGCACATGCAGTTCGATGAGCCGATCCTCGAGGATCGTAATCGGATCGCGACCCCGCCAGTAGCTCACTTCATCTGCCGCACGATACTGGGACGTTTCGCTGATTCCGACATGGTCGTAGTAGCGATAGGTCTTGCACTCTAACATCGTGGGCCCATCGCCCCGGCGGGCCCGCGCCACGGCGGCACTTGCTGCCTCGTAGACGGCAATAGCATCCATACCATCTACGACTATGCCGGGCATGCCGTAGCCGGAGGCGCGATCGGCGACGTCGGTAATCGCCTGGTGACGGTCCTGGCGGGTGTACTCCCCCCAGAGGTTGTTCTCGCAGACAAAGAGGAGCGGTAACTTCCACAACGCCGCCATGTTGGCAGCCTCGTGAAATGATCCTTCATTAGACGCACCGTCGCCGAAGAAGCAGACTGCGACCTGGCCACGTCCGCGGCGGGCGGCAGTCCAGGCGGCGCCGACGGCGACCGGCGGGCCGCCTCCGACAATACCGTTGGCTCCGAGCATACCCAGATCGAGATCAGCAATGTGCATCGATCCGCCTTTACCACGGCAGTAGCCGGAGGCCTTGCCGAATAGTTCTGCGTACATATGCTTGAAGTCGCCGCCCTTCGCGATCAAGTGTCCATGGCCGCGGTGGGTGGACGTGATGAAGTCGTCAACGTTCAGGTTTGCGCAGACGCCGACGGCAACAGCTTCCTCACCGACGTACAGATGAAGGGCGCCGGGTATTTTGCCCTGCTCCATCAGACGTCCGCCCGCTTCCTCGAACTCGCGGATGCGGAGCATCCCCGTCACGATATCGACTAGAGTTTCGTGCGCAATCTCCATCGGTTCACGCCATCTCTTTCCTGAGCAATGCGCGCGGTGTTGGCGCGGCGCCCACCACCTCCTGCGGCGAAGCGGACGGGAGCTGGCTCGGCTTACCCCGCGGGCTTGAACCTGGGCAGACGGACACCCTCGCCCGCCTCCTCGAACGTCACCATGAGCGGCATGCCGACGCGCAGGTCGGCGTTCGGGATGCCGACGATGTTCGTGTTGAGCCGCGGTCCCTCTTCCAGTTCGACGACCGCGAGGTTGTAGGGCAATTCGTCGAAGAAGCCCGGATGGTACTTCTGATGCATCACCGCGAACGTGAACAGCGTCGCCTTCCCCGAGGCCGGCACCCAGTCGAGCGCCTCGCTCAGACACTCGGTACACGCCCGACTCCCCGGCGCGAGATACGTATTACAGACGGTGCAGCGCTGGATCATCAACTCGCCCCGCCCCGCGCCGTCGAAGAACGGCCGCGACGGTTCGTCTGGCTGCGGGACCGGCTTGCGCGGGGCATCGATGCTTTGGGTCATCGTTCGTCTCCTTCTCCTGCCTTAGCGGACGGAGGGGTGCGGGCTCAAGATCAGGCAGCCGTGGTAGTCGAGCACGCCGCCCTGGCAGCTGACCAGCACGACATCGTGCTTCTCGACCTGACGGTCGCCGCCCTGGCCCCGCGCCTGGATCACGCCCTCCGACAGCGGCGTCATCCCCCACATGTAGTAGCCCGACAGCTCACCGCCGCCGGTGTTCGTCGGCAGACTGCCGCCGGGACCGAGCTTGCCGTCTTCGACAAACGGGCCGCCCTCACCCTTGCCACAGAAGCCATAGTCTTCGAGGGTGACCAGCGTCGTGTAGGTGTAGCAGTCGTACAGCTCGCAGACGTCGACGTCGTCATTGGTGATGCCCGCCATCCGAAACGCCGTCTCCTTGGCGAGCACGGCGCCGGTGTTCACCTCGTTCTCGTAGCCGTGGCGGCGGGGGTTGCCGGGATGGCCCTGACCCATGCCGACGACATACGCCGGCGGTTGCTTGAGGCTGCGCGCCCGCTCGGCGGAGGTGACGATCACGGCGACGCCGCCGTTGGAGACGAGCGTGCAATCGAGCAGGTGCAGCGGCTCTACCACCCAGCGCGAGTTGTGGTAGTCCTCCAAGGTGATCGGGGACCGCTGCATCGCCCGCGGGTTCTTAGTCGCCCACGCCCTGGTGGAGACGGCGACCGCGCCGAGCTGGTCGTGGGTGGTGCCGTACAACGCCATGTGCCGCTGGGCGGCGAGCGCGTAGCCGGTGTTGGCGCCGAAGAAGCCGTAGGCCGGACCCAGGCCCGCCATCCCCGCCACCGACCGCACCCGGCCATACGCCCCACCCGCCGACTGCCCCGGCGTGAGCGGGGCGTCGGCGAAGACGCAGGCGACGGCCGAGGCCATGCCGGCGTTGATGGCGAGGGATGCGTAGTGGACCATCTGGGCGGTGGTGGAACCGGCGGCGTTCATGTGAGTACACAACCGCAGGTTGCGGAAGCCGCCTGCCGTCTGCAGGTTCAAGCCCAGGCTGCCGGGGTCGGCTGGTCCCATCGAGGACACACCCGAGTTAATCAGCAAGCCGTCGAGGTCGTCCTTCGCGAGCCCGGCGTCGTCCAGCGCCAGGTGAATCGCACGCAACGCCAGCGTCACCGCATCGCCCGTGTACGCCCGCGTCATCTCCGTGATCCCCAGCCCGGCGATCGCCGCCCGCCCGCTCACTGCTGCCGTCATGGGTACCCCCTCCTGCTCATCTGTCGGCCACGTCTCTGGCCGTTAGCGACCCGACCAGACCGGCGACCGCTTCTCGGCGAAGGCGCGGGGTCCCTCGATGCGATCCTCGGAGGCCATGTGCATTTGGATGTTGGCGTAAGGCCGGGCGACCGCCGTCTCCAGCGGAAGCTCGAGGCCGCGTGTCGCCGCCTCCTTGGAGCCGCGCACGGCGAAGGGGGCGCACTCCATGATCTCCCGCGCCCAGCGCTCGGCAGTGGGGATCAGATCGGCCAGCGGCACGACCTCGTTGACGAGACCCAGCTCGTAGGCGCGGGTGGCGCTGATCGGCTTGGCGGTGAGCATCATGCCCATCGCGATCTTGAGCGGGATCTGGCGGGGCAGCCGGTGCATGCCGCCCGCGCCCGCCACCAGGCCGACACGCGGCTCCGGCAGCCCAAACTGCGCGTTCTCCGCCGCCACCAGGATGTCGCAGGCGAGCGCCATCTCGCAGCCGCCGCCCATCGCCCAGCCGTTGACGGCGCCGATCACCG
>JBFXAN010000118.1:0-20482 GCA_050184225.1 Dehalococcoidia bacterium
GATGTCCAGGGCGACCACCGTCGCGCCGGTGATGGCGCGCAGGATCTGGATGGCGACATGGCCCAGCCCACCCGTGCCGATCACGACGGCCGTGCTGCCCGCTCCCAGCTTCGGCAGCGAGTTCTTGATCGCGTGGTAGGGCGTCAGCCCGGCATCCGTAAGAGGGACGTTCACGACCGGGTCGAGGTCGCCGAGCGGCACGAGATGGCGGGCGTTGTCGACGATCATGTACTCGGCCATGGCGCCGGGCGCGCCGAGGCCCGGCGGCATGATGCCCGCGGCCGCCGCGTTCACGCAGTAGTTCTCTTTACCCTCGGCGCACTTGATGCAACGCCCGCAGCCCCACGGCCCATACACCGCGACGGCGTCGCCGGCGGATAACCCCGTCACCCCCTCGCCCAGGGCGGCGACCACGCCCGCGCCCTCGTGACCGAGGGTGAGCGGCAGCGGGTACGGAAACGTCTCTGCCGGCCAGCTCATCACGACCTGGTCGGAGTGGCAGATCCCCGCGGCGCTGACCTTGAGCAGCACCTGGCCGGGGCCAGGCTCCGGGTCGGGCACGGTCACGACCTCGGGCTTCGCCCCGACCTCGCGATATTGAACCGCCTTCATCGCGTCACCCTCCTACGCCGATGCCCGTACCGGTGGGGCCGAGCAGCTTCCAGCCGCTCTGCCACGACCAGCCGTCGCGCATATTCAGGTTGATGTTGAGCAGCGCCATCCCCTCCAGCGCCCGCGCCCTCGCCAGCGGACCGGCGTCGATCGGGCGGAAGCCCAGCGAGTCGACCAGCGCCAGCACCGTGCGCTTCGCCCGGTGGTCGTCGCCGGCGACGAAGCCGTCCAACGGGATCGCGACGACGCGAGGATCGCTTTGATGTGCGGCGAGGATGGTATTGATCGCCTTCACGACCTTTGCGTTTGGCGCCATCCCCTGCGTCAGCTCCGCGTTCGACGGCCCGTCGAGCTGCTCGGGAGCGAAGCGATTCGTCACGTCGATCACGACTTTGCCGTCGAGTGCGGCCCCAAGCTCGCTGACGATCGCCTGGACGGCGTCGAAGGGGACCGCCAGGATGACGATCTCCGCATCCGCCACCGCCTCGCCGTTCGAGCGCGCCGCGCCGGCGCCGACCTCCGCCGCGACGCGCTCCGCTTCGCTGGGGATCGCTGACGTGAGCGTGACGGCATGGCCGGCGCGGACACTCGCCGTCGCGAGCGCCCGGCCGACGTTGCCGGCGCCGATGATCGCAATCTGCATGATGGGCCTCCTGTGTCGTGGTGCACTGTGCGTGCGAGTCAGCCGATGCGCACGCCGAGCATGGAGACGGAGCCGCCGTCGAAGCCCTCCACCGGGAAGCTGATCGACTCATCGCCCTGGCACTGTGCCAGAACGTAGAGCAGCGGCAGATAATGCTCCGGGGTGGGCACGGCCAGAGCGGCGTCCGTGCCCAACGTCTCATACGCGACGACGGGGTCGGGGTTGTGGGTCGTGATCAACTCACGCAGGCGGGACTCGAATCGCACCGCCCAGTCGTAGGGCTCGACCGCGTGGCGCCCCCAGGCATACGTGTGCAGGTTGTGCACGACGTTACCCGATCCGAGGATCAGCACCCCTTCGTCGCGCAGCGGGCCGAGCCGGCGGGCGACGTCGTAGTGCTCCCGCGCGGTGCAGGTCTCGTCGATGCTCAGTTGCACCACGGGGATGTCCGCCTGCGGATACAGATGCACCAGCAGCGACCAGGCGCCGTGGTCGAGTCCCCACATCTCGTCCAGTTCCACAGGCATCGGGGCGAGCAGGTCACGCACCCGCCGTGCCAGGTCGGGCGCCCCCGGCGCCGGATACCGCACCGCGTACAGCTCGCGGGGGAAGCCGCCGAAGTCGTGGATCGTGCGCGGCCGGTCGTTGATCGTGACGCGGCTGCCCGGCACGTACCAGTGGGCCGACACGGCCAGCACGGCGCGCGGCCGTGGCAGTTCTGCGGCCAGGCGCTGCCACGCTTCCGTATAGGCGTTGCGCGCGATGGCGTTCAGCGGGTTGCCGTGACCCAGGAAGACGGCCGGCATCCGCCCGGCGGCACCCTCGGTGGACTCGGTCATAACGACCTCCTTCGTCGCACCACCTTCAAGCGGTAACCGTCTACGTCGCGCCGGGGCGGTTGGCCTGACCGGGAGACCATACCACCGCGAGCAGCATCTGGCCGGATTCCGCGTCGGGCACGCTCACGACCTCGCTCCCGCACCGACTGGCACATTCGCGCCGAACATCACGATCCAGTGGTCGAACGCCTCCAGGAACGTCCGCAGGAATTCGCGCGTGCTCTCATTTATCAGCGTGCCATCGGCGTCGAAGAGGCCGGCAGCGCCACCGATATAGGCTTCGGGCTGTGGCATGGCCGCGACGTCCAGGAACACCAGCGCCTGGCGGAGATGATGGTTGGCGCCGAACCCGCCGATGGCGCCCGACGAGACGCTCACGACCGCTCCCGGCTTGCCCTGCCAGGAGTTCGCGCCAAATGGCCGCGACCCAACATCGATCGCGTTCTTCAGCGCGCCGGGGATCGAGCGGTTGTACTCCGGGGTGACGAACAGCACGGCATCGGCGGCCTTCACGCGCCGGCGGAACTCGGTCCACGCCGCCGGCGGGGTGTCTTCCTGGTCCTGGTTGTAGTGCGGGAGATGGCCGATCTCGACGATCTCCAGCCTCAGCGACGCGGGGGCGAGTTCCGCCAGCGCCCGCGCCGTCTTCCGATTGGACGAGTCCTTTCGCAGACTCCCAACGAACACGGCAATGTCTCTCGACACGGTTCCTTCTCCTCGTCCGGCGGGTGCAAAGCGGCATGGCGCATCGGAGTACGTCAACTATGGCGGTGCTGTTCGCTGACACATGCAGCAATGGCGGTTCGGGTGGTGCCTTGGGAACACCCGAACCGCCATTGCTCTCCTGCTCCTCGTATTCTCGGTGCACGCTGGCGCCTCTGGATCACCCGGAGTCGGTATCTTGCCGTCGTTTTACCGGCGTGAAGGCGTAACGTGGCATCGGCCGGCGGCCGGTATCAGCGGCGAACGATTGTGCCGCTTCTCAACCCCCGCTCTCCGGCGCCGGCCCGCGACCTGAATTCGTCAAGGATGCAGAGCGGCGGCTCCGCCTCACACATGCGCCGGCGGGTCGCTGGCCGGGAACGATTGAGCGACCGTACGGTCGTAGGGGTCCAGTCCCTCATCCAGGTCGAATGCAGGTGACGCACGAACCGTGACCGCCTCGGCCGGGACGTTCCCAAAGAGCGCGTTCAGTCCCTCCGCCATGGTCGGGTGCGTGAGGATGGCGTCGCGCAGAGCGGTGTACGGCAACCCCGCGAGCATCGCTGTCTGGACCACAGCCATGACCTCACCGGCCTCGGGGCCGATCATCGTGAAGCCCAGAATGTGGCCAGCGTGCGCGTCCACCAGCGCCTTCATGAACCCCCGCGTCGGCAGCATTGTCCGCGTCCGCAGCACTTCGCCGATCGGGAGCTGTGCCACTCGCACGGCGACGCCGCCGCGCTGGGCTTCGCGTTCGTTCAGTCCAACGCGCGCGAGGGGTGGGTCAGTGAACATGCAAAACGGGACGAGCCGGCCGCGTGTGCTGCGGCTACCCCCAGCCAGGCTATCCCGGATGATTCGAAAATCGTCGAGAGAGATGTGTGTGAACTGCGGGCTGCCGGCACACTCGCCGATCGCCCAGACGTCGGGTGCGCTCGTCTCCAGGCGGTCGTTGACCTGGATGTAGCGCCGAGCGTCCAGCGCAACCCCGGCCGCCTCCAGCCCAATCCCGGCCGTGTTGGGGGTGCGTCCGGCGGCGACGAGGATGTCGCTCCCGTCGATCGTCCGCTCTCCCTGAAGGTCGCGCACGAGCAGCCTGACGTTCGCGCCGGAACGCCCTTCGACGCGCAGGACTTCGGTTTGAAGCAGAACTTCGATGCCGTCATCCTGGAGGATCTGCTGGATCTCTTCGGCGACATCGGCATCCTCGCGGCGGGCGAGCTGGGGACCGTGTTCGATTACTGTTACCCGGCTGCCAAAGCGTCGGTACGCCTGTGCGAATTCAAGCCCGACGTATCCACCGCCGACCACGATCAGATGATCGGGCAGGTAACCAAGTTCGAGCGCTTCGATGTGCGTGAGCGGCGCAGCATCGGCAAGACCGGGAACGGGCGGGATGCTGGCGTGTGTCCCCAGATTCAGGAAGATACGATCTCCCACCAGCGCCCGCGTGCCGCCATCGCGGAGACGCACGTCGATCGTTTTCGGCGCCGTGAAGCGCCCGGACCCCATAATCAGTTCGGCGCCGCTCGTCTTGTAGCGGTCCAGGTGCATGGCAACCAGGCCGTCAACCATGTCGCGTTTACGCTGCCGGACGCGCTCCATATCGACAACGGCCTGGCCCGTGCTGATCCCGATCTGCGCCGCGTGATGCACGCAATCGGCGAGCTTCGCGCTCCACACCTCGTTCTTGCTGGGAAGACAGTTGATGTTCGGGCAGGAACCGCCGATCCATTGCCGTTCGACGACGGCGGTCCGCTGACCGGACTGCGCCAGGTGCCACGCGAGATACTTCCCACCCTCACCGCTGCCGATCACAACCACGTCAAAGCGCACTGGTTCAGGCATGTTCGACTCCTCCGATCTCCTCTATCCATGTCGAACAGAACCGGCTCCTTGGCGTGCATGGCCGGTAGGTTCGGAAATGTCCCGAGGCCGTACAAGCGCTGCGACGTGGTTTGAGAAAGGCCCCCGATAGGCGTGCGGCGCCGGCGGTGCCGGACGGGCCACCTTCGGGGAGGCTGGTCACCATCCTCAACGATCGATCGCGCTCATCGGTCCTCCGGTCGCTCCTGCTCAGCGAAGGGATAGCGCGTGCGGAAGTCCTCGGCGACCTCCTCCATCGTCACCCAGCGCACGCCGTCATGGCCGTTGATGTACTCGATCAGCCGCTCCAGCACGAGCAGCACCTGCGGGCGGCCGCTGACATCCGGATGGATGGTGAACGGAAACACGGCGTAGTCCAGCTCGCGGTACATCCAATCGAACTGATCGCGCCAGAGCTGCTCGATGTCGCGCGGATTGACGAAGCCGTGGCTGTTGGGGGATGCCTTCATGAACATCATCGGTGGCAGGTCATCGACGTACCAGTTCGCGCCGATCTCAACCAGGTCGATCTCGCGTCCGTGCTCCAGCGGCTGCATCCACTCCGCCGCCGGCTTCGCGTAGTCGATCGTCGTCCAGCGGTCGCCGACACGCGCATAGAACGGCACGAAGTCGCGATAGCCCTGGCTGTGGTCGTAGCGGAATCCGTGCTTCAGGAGGAACTCCGCGGTGACGCCGGACATCTCCCACCAGGGCGCGACGTAGCCTCGCGGACGGCGGCCCGTACACCGCTCGATCAGTGCGACCGACTTCTCGAGAACATCCTCCTCCTGTCGCGACGTCATTGAGACCGGGTTCTCATGCAGGTAGCCGTGGGCGCCAATTTCGTGTCCGGCGTCGACGATCTGTTGCACCTGGCGCGGGAACGTCTCCAGGGAGTGACCGGGAATGAACCAGCTCGCCTTGAGCTGGTAGCGCTCGAACAGCTTCAGCAGCCGGATGACCCCGATCTCACCTGCCCAGACGCCGCGCTGGATGTCGGACGGCGACTCGGCACCGCCGTAGGAGCCGATCCATCCGGCCACTGCATCAATGTCGACCCCGAACGTCGCCAGAATCTGTTTCGCCACGACTCACCCTCCCTCCACGCTGTCCCGCGCGGAGTTACGGTCGCCGCGTCCAAGGTCAGCGCCCGCGCCGGCGTGCGGCGGCCTCCCGCACGCGCGGCACGACTTCGAGGGCGAACCGGCGAAGTTGGATTTCGGGCTGGTCTGCGGGCGCGAAGATGTAGCTATCCATGCCGCGCTCCACCGTCAGCGCGGTCAGCTCATCCACCCACTGACCGACGGGACCGTCGAGGAACCCGGCCGATGGGCCGTCGGTGATCGTGCCCATCACGTTGTACAGCCGCCGGATGGAGGCGGGATCGCGGCCGGCCCGCGTGGCCGCTTCATCGATGCGTTGGTTCATGTCAGACAGCCGCTCCGACGGTACGTAGGACGACGAGGGAATCCAACCGTCGGCGAGCCGGCCGGTCAGGTCAAGCATCCGCGGGCCGACGGCGCCGACCCAGATGCCGATGGGGTGGGCGGGCGCCGGACCCGGGCGCGCCCCAGCAAGGCGGTAAAAGCGGCCGGTGAAGCGAGCCGACGGCGGGTCGCTCCACAGCAGCCGGATCACGGCGATCGCCTCCTCAAGGGCGGCCACGGCCTCGCCGGGGGTGCGCGTCGGGCCGCCCATCGCCGCAATCGCCTCCCAGAAGCTGCCAGCGCCGAGGCCCAGCTCGAAACGGCCGCCGCTGATCCGGTCGAGCGAGGCGGCTGCCTTGGCGAGCACGGCGGGCGGGCGCAACGGCAGATTGGCGACATCGGGGAAGAGCCACACGCGCGTGGTCTGCGTGGCGAGCGCGGTAAGCACGGTCCAGGTGTCGAGGAACCGGCGCTGATAGGGGTGGTCCTGAATGCCGATCAGCTCGAGGCCGCACTCCTCCACGAGCTGCGCCTGCCGCACGAGCCCCGCGTAGTCGGCGGTATCGGGCACAAGGAAGTAGCCGAAGGTGATGGCGTTGCCGTAATCCGTCATACGGTCCATCCCCTGCACGTCCGCCGCCGATGTCACTCGCCAGCATATCAGCTTGTCGATACCATCGCGGCTCCGCCGATAGCAGACCTCGCACGCGGCGAGGTGGGCGCTGAGCTGCTTCGCGCTCCGTCGCCGGTTCGACACCGGCTCCGACGGGGTTCAGGCGTCGCTGCTGCGCGCCCGTTGCTGAGGCATACACACTACGGGACAAGCTGCCACTCACTCGGCAGGCGGTAGCTGAAGACCTGGCGGGTGAGGTGCTGGCCGTCGAAGATGCGGCCGCGGCCGGTGCGGGTGATCTCGCGATAGCTGTTCTGAATCTGGACGATGCGCTTGCGCACCAGGTTAAAGAGCACGGCGCCCGCCTTCACCGGCTGCAGGCTCGCCTCACGGGTGGTGTCGTCCACCACGCGAAAAGGCGGCTGTTCGTGTGGCGCGCAGAACGCCAACGCCTGATGCACGGCGTCATAGTGACCGGGGACATTGCGCTCGTCGAACATGGCCAGGCCGTTGAGCACCCGCTCTTCCAGCCCGTGATAGTACGGCTCGGCCAAGTGCAGCAATTCCTGGGCGCTGTTCGGCCCTTGCTGGCAGCCGCGCAGTAACGCGGGCAAAGCATCGGCGTCCGCGACAAAGCTGATGCTGCCTGTGTGGTCGACGAGCGTGCAGCGAAGAACATTCATGGTATCGGCTTCAGCTTTGAGTGTATCGATCGACCGGAAGGCGGGTCAACGAAGTCGCGCGGGTCTGAGATCGTGGGTCCGGCGCCGAAGCGGCTATCATCGCGGCATGGACCCTCGCAGCGAACCGTCGCGATCGGTTTCGACGACGGCAGCGCCGGCCGCCGGTGGCAGCCAGGTCGCGCGGCGATCACGACCGCGCGGCGGGTCGCTCGTCGTGCTTCGCCATGCCGAGTTTCGCACCTTCTGGATTGGTTTTGGCGTCGCCGTACTCGGCTTCCAGATCCAACGCGTCGGCCTGGGCTTCCTGGCATACGATATCACGGGATCGGCGTTTTTCCTGGCGCTCGTGTTCAGCGGCGACTCGATCCCGATGATCGTGCTCTCGCCCGTCGGCGGTGTCATCGGCGACCGGATCAACCGGCGGCTCGTCCTGATCGTGTCCCGCTCCTGTGTGGCGGTGCTGGCGCTGGCGTTCGCGGGCCTGACAACCGCCGGAACGATCGAGACCTGGCATCTCCTCCTCTTCGCCCTGCTCACCGGCATCTGCTACGCGATCGACGTTCCCGCGCGCCAGGCAATGGTGCACGATCTCGTGCCGCATGACGAGTTGATTCATGCGATCGCGCTGACCGCCACGCTGCGGCAGGCATCGCGGATCGTCGGGCCGGCGATCGGCGGGCTCGCGCTGCTGCTGGTTGGCGTGCAAGGCGCCTTTGCCCTGATGGCGGTGGGGCAGCTGATCGCGGTCTGGTCGGTGCTCCTGCTCCGGTTGCCGCATGTGCCCCGACTGGAGCAAACGAGTGTGTCGGCCGATCTGCTCCAGGGATTTCGGTACATCGCCGGGCATCGCGTGATCCGCACCTTGATGCTCGTCTCGGCGATCCCGGCGCTGACGGCGATGGCATATCAGGCGATGACCCCGGTATTCGCGATCGAAGTGCTGGGACGGGGCGGGTCCGCGATCGGTGTCATGCTCGCGGCGGCCGGGGTGGGCGCCCTCGCCGGCTCGATGTTGGTCACCGCGTTGCCGGACCGGATGGCGAAGCCGTCGATCGCGATGCCGGCGGCCATACTCTTCGGGCTGATCGTGTCCGCCTTCGCCCTGTCCCGGTACTATCCCCTGTCGCTGCTGTTGCTCGCGGGCGCCGGGATGTCGAACGCCGTCTACACGATCGGCGTGAGCAGCGCGATCCAGCGGCGGTCACCACCGGCGATGCAGGCGCGGGTGATGGGGGTCTATCAGACGACGTGGGAGTTGCAGGTGATCGCGGCGCTGGCGGTGGGCGCGCTGGCGGATGCAATCGGCGCGCCGGCAGGGCTGGCACTCGCCGGCGCGATCAGCGTGGGCGCGGTGGCCGCCCTCCTGCTGATGCGGGCGGGCGATGAGACTCGGGCAGGTCACGATGTGACTCACGACCAACCGTAACCGGCAGCCGGGAAGCGAGCGACTCAATCGACAGGAGGTGGGCGACCTCATCCGGTGGCAGTGGCGGGGCGACATAGTATCCCTGGGCACGGTCACACTGGAGGAATCGCACCATCGCCAGCTGGTCGGCGTCCTCAATCCCCTCGGCGGTGACATCCATCGCCAGGCCGTGGGCGAGGTCGGTCACGGAGCGGACAATCGCAGCGGTCGCGTCATCATGGGTCAGGCCAGCGGCAAACGATCGGTCGATCTTCACCGAGTCGACCGGGAACTGGCGCAGGTAGCTGAGCGACGAGTAGCCCGTGCCGAAGTCGTCGATCGCAAGCCGGACGCCGAGCGCCTTGATCGCCTGCAATGTCGCGGCCGAGCCTTCCGCATCCTCCATCAGGACACTCTCGGTGATCTCCAGCCGGAGGTTTTGCGGATCGAGACCGGACTCCTGCAAGGCGTGCGCGACGGCATCGACGAGGCTGGTTTCGGCCAGCTGTCGAACGCTGAGATTGACGCTGACCACAAGCGGCGGTCCATCCGGCCGGAGCGATTGCCAGACCTGTGCCTGGCGGCAGGCGTCGTGCAGCACCCATTCGCCGATCGACAGGATCAATCCGGTCTCCTCGGCAATGGGAATAAACTCACCGGGATAGACGGTGCCTCGCTGTGGATGGTTCCAGCGGACCAACGCTTCGACGCCGACGATCCGCTCCGAGAGGAGGTCGATCTCGGGCTGGTAGTGGAGCATGAGCTCGCCCTGTGCGACGGCGCCTTGCAGTTCCGTCGCGAGCTCCATCCGCTCCACGGCGATCGCGCTCATGCCGGGGTCGAAGACCTGGAAGCGGCCCTTGCCGGCCGCTTTGGCGTGGTAGAGCGCGATATCGGCTTCGCGCAGGAGATCGTCCGGCGATGTCGCACCGATCGCGGGCTGTCGCAGGCTGATGCCGATGCTCGCGGACGCGCGCATCTCCCATGACCTGATCCGAAACGGTGGATGAAGGGCCGCGATCAGGCGGCCGGCGATCGCGGTCGCATCGACGGCATCGGTGATCCCTTCCAGGAGCACGGTGAACTCGTCGCCGCCGAAGCGGGCAACCAGGACGGATGGACTCAGACAGCCCTTCAGCCGGTGCGCGACTTCCTGGAGCTGAAGGTCGCCGGCGCCATGGCCGAGGCTATCGTTGACCATCTTGAAGCCGTCGAGATCGAGAAAGAGGACGGCCACCGCCGACCCGCGTTCGCCGGCATGCACCAGCGCGGTCTTCAGACGGTCGACGAAGTAGGTCCGGTTTGGCAGCCCGGTCAGCGCATCGTGATACGCCTGGTAGGTGATCTCTTCCTGTAGCTGCTTTCGCTCAGTGATGTCCTGAAATTGGGCGATGAAGTGCATCGGCGCGCCGCTCGGTTCGCGCACCAGCGACGCGCTTTGCATCACCCAGAGCACTTGACCGCGCCGGTGGCGGAGCCGCATCTCGACTTCAAAGGTCCGCCGATGGTCGTCGATCAGTTGCTGCATGAGCCGTCGATCAACCGCACGGTCATCACGATGGGCAATGTCATCGATCGAGCGGCGGCGCAGATCGATCTCGTCATAGCCGAGCAACGTACATAGGGCGTGATTGACCTGGAGAAACGAGCCGTCCGGCGCGATCAGCGCCACGCCGATCGCCGAGCGCTCGAAGGCGCTTCGGAATTGCTCCTCGCTCGCGCGCAGCGACGCCTGAGCAGCAACGCCCAGCGCGACAGCGCCGCGGGCGCGCTCGTACCGCCAGAGTAGGAAGCCGATCGTGAGCGCGGCGGCGATCATCGTGGCGACCGAGCCGGCGCCGGTGATCCGCCGCATTTGCGCGGAGTTGGTGCTCGACTCCAGGGAGATCTCCGCCACCAGGCTCCGCAGGGCGTCGAAGTGTGGCGCGACCCGTGCTTCCTGGACGTTCAAGGCCGCGTCGGCGGAACCAGACCGCAGGAGCGAGAGCGCCTGTTGCTCCTCGACCATGTAGCGGTCATAGGCGTCCGCGAGCGCGGTTGCCCAGCCGGAATCATCATCCATCTCCGTCAGCGTGGCGAGGATGCTCGACGCGAGCACCCGGCGCGACGCCATCTTCTCCTCGAAGTCGGACGACGTCTCACTGCGTGTGATCGCTTCCCAGCTGAGGCCGTTCTGGCGTGCGGCGGCGCCCTCGAACTGCGCCAGCAGCATCGCCGCTCGATGACTCCGATCGTTGTCGGCCTGGAGACGGAGGAGACTATAGACGGCGAGGAGCGCCACGCAGAGGCCGATCACGAAGACCGGCCACAGTGGAATCAGGCGCGCGCCGGTTCCGGCGACACGCGGGCGGGGCCGCTCGATCGGATGGCCGGACGGCGCCATGCGGGTTTCCATTGCCACTCCCGTGGACGGCTCACTGTGGTATGGCTCCCGTAGCACGTCATCTAGATGCCGATGATTGTATCTCACATGGCATTGATATGCCATGTTCGCATGCTGCAATCTCGGTGTCCGCCATAGTCGTCGCCGAAGTCGGAGTGCACACCCGGTGCGTCTCGTGATGACGATGAACGCCCGTGCAGTCGTGTGAGCCAGGGGTGACAGCGTACAATCGCAATCGACGACCGCGCTCGCGCGGTTGCCGAGTCCCGCCGTATTGAGGCGCTCCACTCAGATGAGTGGTGGCCCGTCGCTGACCCGGTGGACGAGCGCATGGCACAGCGTGGGTTCCCAGCGGCCGCGATGGCCGTCGGTGCGGCGATTCTGCTGATGCTCCTGATCTACATCGGGTCGCGGGGGCTGCAGGACTTCGACTCGGCCCTGGCCGGCTACGCCGTCGGGACGATCTTCGCCGTTTCCGGACTGGTCTATCGCTATACCCGCTGGATCACGCGGCCGCCGACCTGGCGTTACTTCCGGGCCGGCTGGACCAATTTCCTCTCCTGGCGCAACTTTCGCCGGTACACCCTGCTGATTCCGAAAGCTTGGTGGACGGACATCCTTGCCCAGACCTTTATTCGCCCGCGCAGTACGCAACGATGGCTGATGCACCTGGCGATCTTCTGGGGCGTGGTGCTCTCCTGCGCGATTACGTTCCCGCTCACCTTCGGCTGGATTCGCTTCACGTTTCGGCCGCCGGACGAATATCAGGCGTGGTTCTTCGGTCTGCCCGTTTTCCGGTTCCCGTTGGAGTCGCTGCTGAGCTTCGTCGTGTTCCACGCGCTCAACTTTACGGCGGTGTTGCTCCTCGTCGGCCTCGCGATTGCACTCTGGCGCCGGACCACCGACGCCGGCCTGATCGTGACGCAGCGGTTCGGCTTCGACCTGATGCCGTTGGTCCTGCTCTTCGCGATCGCGATCACCGGATTGGCGCTGACCGCGTCGGCGCTCTGGTGGGAGGGCCGGTTCTACTGGTTCATCTCTCTGACCCATCAAGTGGTCGTCGTCGCCTGGTTGCTGATGCTGCCGTTCGGCAAGTTCTTTCACATCGTCCAACGGCCGGCAACGATCGGCGTCACTCTCTACCAGACCGTCAGTCACGATCCGGCGAACGGTGGACGCGGGGAGCCGGCCGGGCGGTGCGCGCGATGCGGTGCACCATTGCCGTCGGCGCAGTTCATCGCCGACCTCAAGGCGACGCTGAACGAGCTTGGTCAGCACTACGATCTCGGGGAAGACCGAGGGACGCTGCAAGACTACTGCCCGACCTGCAAGCGCGTCCTTCGCGGACAGGCATATTACCAGCTTGCCGGAAAGCGGTTTTTGTGAGGCATCAAGCGGCGGCGCGGCCGGCCCACGCTGATTCCTGACCCCGACACCCGGAGGATGCCATGTCCGTCAACAAAGATATCTTCATTCGCGGTCGTGACTTCAACTATGACTTCCAGCGAGCCGGGCGGAAGCCGGTGCAGTGGCATGAGGCGGACGTTGTGCCGGAGCACCTTGTGCCGACGCATTGCAGTTTTTGCGGCGTGCAATGCGGCATGTATCTCAAGGTGAACGACGGACATGTGATCGGTGTCGAGTCGCGGGATTACGCACACAACCGCGGCTCGCTCTGCCCGAAGGGTGTCGTCGCGTACCAGCAGGTGGACCACCCGGAGCGGTTGACGCATCCGTTGATTCGCCGGGACGGCAAGGGCGGACGGCTGGAGCGGGCGAGCTGGGATGAGGCGCTCGACTACGTCACGCGGCGCTGGCGCGAGATCCAGGCCGCGCACGGACGCGATGCCGTGGCGGTCTACAGCGGCTCCTCGATGACGAACGAGAAGTGCTACCTCGCCGGTAAGTTCGCGCGCGCGGGCCTGGGCACGCGGCACATCGACTACAACGGCCGGCTGTGCATGTCCTCGGCGGCGATGGCGTATGCCCGGGCGTTCGGCATCGATCGGGCGCCGCTGCCGATGACGGATATCCCCCTCGCCGGCTGCATCCTCGTCGCCGGTTCCAACGTCGCCGAGTGCTTTCCAATCGTGATGAATTGGATCTGGACGGCCCGCGACCGGGGCGCGCGGCTGATCGTGATCGACCCGCGCGAGACACCGATCGCCCGCACCGCCGATCTCTGGCTGCCGGTGCGTCCCGGCACGGACATCGCCGTCTTCAACGCGATGCTGCGCCAGATCATCCATGACGGCCTCACCGACGATGCCTACCTCGCCGCCCGCACCACCGGCTGGAAGGAGGTGCGGGCGGCCGTCGAACCGTACACGCCGGAGGAGGCGGAGCGGATCGCGGGCGTGCCCGCCGAGCGGATCGTCGCGGCGGCGCGGCTCTACGGCCGGGCGGAAACCTCGCTGATCATGCACGCCCGCGGCATCGAGCACAGCACGCACGGCGTCGACAACTGCCTCGCCTGCATCAACCTGGCGCTGGCGCGCGGCCAGGTGGGCAGACCGGGCGGCGGCACGATGATGCTCACCGGCCAGGGCAACGGTCAGGGGGGACGCGAGGTCGGGCAGAAGGCGAATCAGCTCCCCGGTTACCGGCACATCGATGTGCTCGAAGAGCGGCAATACATCGCCGGCGTCTGGGGCATTCCGGAGCCGGAGCTGCCGCAGGAGGGAGCGGCGGCAACGGAGATGGTGCACTTGACGGCCTCCGGCGAGATCAAGAGCTGCCTGGTGATGTGTTCCAACCTGATGGTGTCGCTGCCCGACAACGCCGTGGTGCAGCGGGCGCTGGACAACCTCGACCCGCTGGTCGTGATCGACTTCTTCATGTCGGAAACCGCCGAGCATGCGGATGTCGTGCTCCCCAGCGCCGTCTGGTGCGAAGATGAGGGCACGACGACGAACCTGGAAGGGCGGGTGATCAAGATCAACCAGGCGGTCGAGCCACCGGGTGAGGCGCGGCGTGACTGGGAGATCATGGCCGAGCTCGCAAAACGGCTGGGCAAGGCGCATCTCTTCACGTATGCATCCGCACGCGACATCTACGACGAACTGCGGGTCGCCTCGAAGGGCGGCGTGGCGGATTACTACGGCATCACCTGGGAGAAGATCGACGAACAGGAGGGTGTCTTCTGGCCCTGTCCGGCCGAGAACCACCCCGGTACTCCCCGACTCTTTACCGAACGCTTCGGACATCCTGATGGCCGGGCGAAGATGTTCCCGATCGCCTACGCCCCGCCCGCCGAGGAACCGAACGACGACTACCCCTTCCGCCTGACCACCGGCCGCGTCGTCTACCAATACCTCAGCGGTACCCAGACGCGCAGGCTGGGGTTCCTCAACGCGCAGGCGCCGGCGCCGTGGGTGGAGATGCATCCGCGGGCAGCGGCACGCCACGGCATCCAGCATGACGAGATCGTGCGGGTGCGCACGCCGCGCGGTGCGATGGACCTGCGGGCGGTGGTGGCGCCGACGATTCGGCCCGACACGCTCTTCATCCCGTTCCACTACGGTCACCACGATGCCGTGAACCAGCTGACCAACCCAGCCGTCGATCCCACGGTGAAGATCCCGGAATACAAAGCGTGTGCGGCGCGCCTGGAACGGATCGACGCGCCGGTGTCGCCGGGGATGGACGGTGCTGCCGTCAATTTCACGCCGGAGACGGCGCCGAAGATGTTCCCCTACAGCGTGGGCGAGACAAAGACCCCGGTGATCCACGACGAGCCGGCGAGCGAGTGACAGGTATTGCCCCGCGTCGCGATCGGCTGGAGCCGGGACCGATGTCTATGCGGCCTGCCGGTCTTCGTGCAGAGGAAGCGCGGTGATCGTCGCCGGCGGCGGTGCGTTGCGGCTCGCGCGCATGGCAGCAAGCTTCGCCGCCAGATACCAGGCGACGGCGATCACCAGGCCGCCCAGCACCATGTCGATGAAGAGATGGTTCGCGCTGGCGACGATCGACCACGTCATCGCCACGGCGAGAGCGACGGCGACGCCGCGCAGCAGGCGGTTCTTGGTGTTCACCCACATTGCTGCCGAGGCGAGCGCGATCCAGCCGAAGTGGAAACTGGGGATCGCCGCGTAGTCGTTGCGGATCAGCGACGGCTGTGCATAGGACACCGCCGTATCCCCGCCGAAGATCGTATCGACAAAACCGAGGTCGTAACCGTGCAGCGCCATCAGGCGCGGCGGCGCCGCCGGCAGCAAGTAATAGAACGCGACGCCGATCACCATCGAGATGAACATCACGTTGCGCATGAAGACGAACCGCTCGCGTCCCTTCCACCAGAGCCACGCGCCGACCACGGCCAGCACCGGAAAGTGGAGGTAGGCATAGATGAAGTTCGCCACTTCTTTGACCGCGTGGGACCGGATCGAGATCTCCTGCACCTGCGGTTCGACATAGACGTGGAGCGCCTGCTCGATCTGGATCAACCAGGTGGTCAGCTCAACCGACTGGGCGATCCGATCCGGTGCGAGGCCGCGGACGATAAAATAGAGGCCGATCACGCCGGCGACGATCGCCATGTCCCGCAGGAACACCGGCCAGCGGGCGACATGCTCAAGCCCGCGCCGTCGCGCCAGGATCAACCGCCGTTCGGGAACGAGTACGCTTGCCATCACTGCATCCTTGGCGCGGCATTGGCCGCGTGGGGTTCCACCCCCTACCAGGATCGCGGAGTGTCCGGCGCGGTGGATTGACCCGGCGGACGGATTGCCTTCGGCAATAGGTACGGGACCGAACGGAACTGAATTCCGTCTTTTGGTGGAGGTACAGCACAAGCGTCTGTGTCACGGCGCTACCACGACGGCCGCGGCCGTCGATCCGCGGCCGTCGCAGGAACGTGATGGTGAGCGCAACAACGGCGAACCGGCGCCTACGCGCGCACCGGGTCGCCGTCCGGGTCCGACGCCAGCGGCATTCTTGGTCCCGGCGGAATGGGCGGGATATTCAGTATCCATGGCGAGCGTTCGATCAGCGCGTAGAGCCGTCCATCTTCACGAATGCGATAGTGCGCTTGCAGCATGACAGTGCTCCTTCCACTCCGAGGCGATCCGGTCCAGCATGGCGCCCGCTGTATCGGAAGAGTAGCGACGGCGATACCGGCGCACTGTCGCGCGTGTTGCGATGTTCGAGAATGTTCACGAACGTAAGAGCCTTGTAAGAACTGCCTCAATCGGCTCTGGACGTGAATGGGACATCGAAGCTAGGGTTCTACGTCATCGATGAGCAGGATACGCAAGTCCGCGACTCTCCGGAACGTCGTGTCATTCGTGAGCAAAGCGTCACAGCCAGCAAGAAGTGCGATGGAGACCTGAAGGGCGTCGGCGAGACGGAGATTGTGACGGGCACGGAGATCGGCAGCGCGTTTCGCAACGGTATCGTCAATAGTGACAAACGTCGTATTGGATCCTGCAACAATCTGGTCGATATAGAGTTGGCGAAGGTTAGGGGACTGGATTCGGTAGGGAACAACGAGACACTCGGCGAGAGTGACAGGAGAGGTCACGCCCGCGACTTGGCCATCATCGATTCTATCGAAGATCGAGAGAACAACATCAAAGTACCGTGGATTTCGCTCGACGAGGTAGATGAGCGGTGCTGTATCCAGGAAGAGTCGCGCTACATTGTTCAGTGCATCGTCGACCTTCACGGTCGATCCCGCTGTTGCGCTTCGCGTGCGTCATCGCTCTCCTGACGAGTTCTGGATACCCACTCCTGCGCGTCCTCTCCCAGCGCCGGATATGGGGCGGTGCCGGCGAGATCACTCCAACGCCGGCCGGGCTTCGGTGCGGCGATGTCTACCTGGGCCGTAGTTGCCAGATGGGCTATCAGGCGAAGGCGTTCCTGTGCCGTTAGCGCATCGGCTAGCCTCACGACCTCTTCGTACGTGGGAGTGCTCACAATCCAACCTCGTCTGCCACGGAGACCAACGAAGACGTATTCGTTGAGGACTCGAGGGCTTCTGCTCTTACAGCTTTCACCGTTAGTGCATACCGACCTCGCGGCTCGGCCGCTGGAATGGCACTCTACGGTAGCCATCATGTATCCGGGGCGCGATCTTTGTGCATGATGACGGGCGGCCGCGCGCGCCGGCGCGTGATCTTCGCCGCTTCGGCGGCAGAGAGGAATACGGGAGCAAGTTCGTGCCCATTTTGGAGCACATGAACGGTCGATCCGGTCCAGCCCCAGACGATAAGCTGGTTATCAGCCTCGTCGATGACGAGATGACCATCGCCGGACCCATAGGCGACGACCTCAATCGCCGAGTGGGGTGAGATCACAAATGACTCGGCCCACGGCTCCAGGAACAGCACCAGTGGAGACGCGTCCTCATTTGAGACGTGCAGCGTCTCCCGCCACATGAGCACATTGGTCGTATCAGCCATCAGCTCGCCTCTTCCGGCCAGTGGAGACGCCGCACAATGTGGATCAGCAACTCCACCCTCCCCACAACGCTCGGATTCAGCGGCTCGCGTCGGAATTCGCATTCGTAGAACGTGAGCCACTCGACCATCAGCCCGCGTGTGACGCCGTGGGCGATGAGGTCTTCTACGGTGATTGTAGCAACTCGGCCGAGTGCATCCCGGTCGTGGGTGCCCCACCGCATAATTTCTGTACCGAAGTAGCGCATGTCAGGGCAATCAGGAGGCAACGGGGGCGGCGGGCACTTCCTCCGGAGCCGTGCAACTTCCAGGCCGTTCACCTATTCCACCCGTGAAGAGTCGATGGCGTATGGGGAATGGAAACCGTTCCCAAGTACATCAGCACGAAGTCACCGGCACAAGATCTGTTCCGTCAAGCTGCCACATCGATGCATGACTCCCAGGACGGCAACACAGAAGGGGTGGCTTCTAATGCCACCCCTTCGAATGTGGACGAGTGCAGCACCCGCCTATTCGTACCGCAGCGCCTCGGCGACCGGCACCTTCGCCGCCCCGCGGCTCGGCCACCACGTGAGCAGCAGCGAGAAGACGAAGGCGATGGCGACGAAGACGATCACCTCGGTCCAGGGAATGAAGAAGGAGAAGTTCTCCGTTCCCGTCTCCGCGAACGACTCCGAGGTCATCAGGTTGCGGGCGAGGATGGCGGCGCCGACCACGCCGGAGAGGATGCCCATCAGCGCGATGAAGCTCGACTCCAAGAGGAAGGTGAGTGCCACCGTCCCCCGCTGATAGCCGATCGCCCGCAACATCCCAATCTGCTGGCGCCGCTCCACCACCGCCCGGAAGGCGATCACGCCCAGTGCGGCGATCCCGACGAACAGGCCCAAGCCCATGAAGAGCTGGAAGATGCGCATGAAGCCGATGCTCTCCGCCGAGTCCTCATCGATCTGCTCCTGGATCGAGGTCGCCTGCACGCCCTTGGTCAGCATCGCCGCCTTGATCCCCTTCGCCGCCACTTCGCCGTCCGTGCCAGGGGCCAGCCGGAAGAAGGTCGTGCGATAGTCCGGCGTTCCAAAGACGGCGCCATATGTCCCCTCGTTGACAAAGACGCCGGGCATCAGGCCGTAGGTGATCTTGTCGGTGAGGATGCCGATCACCGTGACCGTGCCGGTCGTGCCCGTCACCGGGTCGCGGACCTCCACATCGAACGGCGTGAAGTTCTCATCGGTAAGCTCGACGCCCTCAACCTTCCACGTCCCTTCACTCGCAAAGTCGTCGCTCACGGTCGGGCGGGCGTCCATGATCGCCAGGCCCGGCGTGGTGCGGACGGCTTCGAAGACATCGCGGTCGCTGCCATAGCCGGCGGCGCGGCCGTCGAGCTTCGCCTCGACGTTCGAGAAGAAAGCGTCGTCGCCGGCCCGCACCGGGTATTTCTCCCAGCCGTCCTGCACACCCACCTGGCGAACGGTTTCCGTCGCCTGTTCCGCGTCGACCGGCGCCGCTGTGACGCGGCCGGCCGCGACGACCTGCGCGACATCGAACGATCCTTCGCGGGCCAGTTCGTCGCGAAGGTCGCTCACCGGGTTGTTGCGGTTGGACTCGGCGACGATGTCCCAGCCGCCCTTGGCATCCTCACCGGAGAACATCGCGGTGAAATTCGCGTTCATCGTGCTCATCACGACGATCGAGAAGACGATCAGCGAGAACATCGAGATTGTCATGCCGGTGCGGAAGCGGTTGGCGATCGGGTAGGCGACGCCCATCTTCATCGCCGGCGCGAACCGAGGGAACGTCGCCGCGACAAAGCTGAGCGCCGCACCGCCCGCGAGGATCGCCGCCAGCAGATAGAGCAACTGACCGAGACCATCGCCCGTGTCGCCGAGGGCGATGCCGCCGGCAACGGAGGCGACGGCGCCCGCCGCGAGCGCGATCGGCGCGACCAGCGCGCGACCGTGCTCGCCGCTGCGGGTGAACAGGCCGGTGAGCACGCGGGCATTGAAGACGATCAGCAGCGTGAAGCCGATCACGATCATGATGCCGGAGAGCACGAACATCTCGATGTCGCCCGTCATCGCACCGAAGATCGCGTCGTGGGTGTCCATCGGCAACAGCCAATAGACCGCCAGCAGCGCGCCGACGATCGACCAGGTGAGCCGGCCCGGCGCGCGGTAGTACGAGGCCAGCGCCGCCACGGAGAGTGGGATCAGCGAGATGCCGAGCGAGAAGGGGAACAGCGTGTCGCTCGACTTGCCGAGCAGCATCAACAACACGCCGGTGATGATGCCCATCGGTCCCCACACCCAGGCGCTCGGCAGGCCGAAGCCCTTGCGCAGCAGCCAGTACAGTCCCAGGGGCGGCACGATCAGCGCCGGGATGCCAAGCGCCACCCAAAGCCAGTGCGTCCGCCGCCGGCCCTCGCGCGGTGTCGCGTCGTCGGTCCCGCGCACGGCGGCGACGATATTGAGATGGCTGACGCGCATCGAGGCAATCACCACCGTGAAGAAGGTGATCACGACCCCAAGGCAGTAGGAAATGACCAGCGTCCGCGGCGTCACATGCGCGGTGAGGAACGATGCGTCGTCGCCGACCACCTGCCGGATGCCGACGACGACGAGCGCGATCGCGGCGCCGACGCCGAGCGCCGCGCCGACTGCACCGGCCATGACGTTGTAGGCCATGCCCTCGGAGACAAACATCTGGATCAGGTTGCTCCGGCGCGCGCCGATCGCGCGGGCCATGCCCATCTCCGTCTTCCGCTCGGCGGCGAGCATCACAAAGATCATGAAGATCAGGAGGATGCCGGCGGCGATCGAGAAGAGGCCGAGGACGAGAATGATCGTGGTGAAGACGGCGCTGAAGCTCTCGGCCGACCCGATCAGATCCTGCTTGATCGGGGCATCCGTGTCGTTGA
>JBFXAN010000119.1:0-20441 GCA_050184225.1 Dehalococcoidia bacterium
GTTCCGGCGGGAACTCGTCGCGCCGAACGATCACCTCGGCGATCGGTCCGATCTCGCGCGACGCCCAATCGGCGACGGTGTCGCGCAGGAGACGATGCGCTTCGGAGAGGGTGAAGTCCATACCTAACCCCCCGGCCCCCTTCCCTCGCAGGGAAGGGGGAGTCAGACTCAACCAGCGGTGCCAGTATCTCGTATGGGAGTGACAAGGTCATCCTCATTCAACCATGGTGAACCAGGACTCCCCCTTCCCTGCGAGGGAAGGGGGCCGGGGGGTTAGGTAGCCATCGCCCTACAATCCTGCCTGGTCTACCATCTTCGACAGAGACGGAGATCGGTGCGAGCGCTTTGTTTGGTCTGGATGGGCTGTCCAATCCTGTCACGCCGTGGGTGGTATTGATCGTGTGTGCGGTGATCTGGCTGGCGCTCTATATGATGCTGACCGCGAGGAGTGGTTGATGAGCGATGCGTTGCCGGCCCGACCACTGGACCCTGCAGGTGTCGATGACATCCAAGCGTTGCTTGATGCCGTGATTGACCCGGCGAGAGCGGCCTGCCTGCCCGATGCAGACATCGAGGCGCTGGCGCGGGCGATCGTGGCGATGGCGAACAGTCGCGGCGGTGATCTGCTCGTCGGCGCGGAGACGGACGAACAGGGCCGGATCTACGCGCTGCCCGGCGTCGAAAGCAACCAGTTCGAGTACGCCCTGAATCGAGCGATGGAACTCGTCGACCCGCCGGTGTCCCATCTGGTGCAGGCGCGGGTGCTGGCGGGCGAGGGACGAGTGGCGGCGATCGTCCACGTTCGGCTCAGCCCTTCGGCACCACATCTGGTTGCCAGCACCGGCGGCATCTATCGGATCGGTAGTGACGGCGTGCAACCGATCCGATCGCGGCGGGCGCTGGACGACCTCTATGCGCGAGGACGCGGCGAACGGGAACGGGCGGATCGGCTGGTCGAGGCGATGATCGAGAAGCTGACGCTCTCGCACTACGCCTTTTATAGCCTGGCGGTGATCGCAAGCACGCATCTGCCTTCCGGCGAACCGTACCGCAGCGCGCAAAAGGATGCCGGCTGGCTGGCGCCGCCCGACGATCCGTTTATCGC
Organism: Dehalococcoidia bacterium; assembly: GCA_050184225.1. Classification (GTDB taxonomy): domain Bacteria; phylum Chloroflexota; class Dehalococcoidia; order CAUJGQ01; family CAUJGQ01; genus JBFXAN01. The sequence continues at coordinate 1,106 of JBFXAN010000119.1, forward strand.
CGCCTTCGGACTGAACGAACACGAGCCGCGGATCGGTCCTGGCGAGGTGGAGCTACGGACGCCGGGTGAGGTGAATGCCTATATTCGCGTCACGCGCAGCGGCTGCGTCGCGGCGGGCGAGGTGCAGCGCCGGCCGTATCATGACGAATTGGATACGGCAGCGTCGATCGAGCGGCGGCTGTCGCTGCTGGTCGCGACCGCTTCCCGGCTGCTGTCGGTGGCGGGCGACACGCTGATGCTGCCGCATGTCTTCATCGAGGGGGTGCGCGGGCTGCGGCTGGTGCGCGACCCGGAGAAGCGGGCGCTCAGCGGCAACGCGCCGCAGGACACGGCCCGGCATCCGCTGACGGTCGGCGACGCGCGCGACGCGGCCTACTGCGCCACCCTGCCGGCCGAGGCGATGGACCGTCTCTCATCGCTCTTTCCATAGCCGGCATCGCGATCTAGTGATCGATCGGGGTCAGGCATCCGGCGATCGATAGAACGGCCGCGGCACGACCGTGACCGGCAGCGGCCGGCCGCGTACATCGACGGCGAGGGCTGTGCCACTCCGCGCGAGCGGACGCGGCACATAGCCCATACCGATGCTCGTATTGAGGGTCGGCGAGAACCCGCCGCTCGTTGTTTGACCGATCGCGGTATCGCCGTCGAGCAGCGCGTAGCCGTGGCGGATGAGTCCGCCGCGTGCCGATGCGGTGAAACAGACGAGGCGGTGGGTGACGGCGACCTTGCGGTTGAGCAGCGCCGCTCGGCCGACGAAGTTCTGGTCGTCGAGGGAGACGACCCAGCCGAGGCCGGCCTCGAACGGGTCGGTATCGGTGGTGATGTCCTGGCCATACAGCGCGAGCGAGGCCTCCAATCGGAGGGTGTCGCGGGCGCCGAGACCGCACGGCATCACGCCCAACTCGATCAGCGTGTCCCAGAGGTGGACACCGGCATCGATGGCGGCGATAAACTCGAAGCCGTCTTCACCGGTGTAACCGGTGCGGGAGACGACCGCCTTGTAGCCGTAGAGCTGAATCTCGGTCTGGTGACGGCGGGCGAGGCGTTCCTCGATCTCGCGGGAGAGCGCCGCGCCGAAGACGTGCTTCGCGCCCGGACCCTGCAGGGCGAGCATCGCCGTCTGCGCCTGGCGGTCGTCGATGCGCACGTCCCAGTCCGGCGCGACGTGGGCGCGGATGTGTTCGAGGTCGGCCTCGACGCGGGCGGCGTTGGGAATCAGCATCCACCGTTCTTCGCCGAGCCGGAAGAGGTAAGGGTCGTCGAGGATACCGCCGGACTCATCGCAGAGGAGAGAGTAGTGGCTTTGCCCCTCGGCGAGCGTGCGGACATTGAAGGTGAGGACGCGCCGGAGCAGATCGACGGCGTTGGGGCCGGTGAGGAAGACGCGGCCCATATGGGAGACATCGAAGAGGCCGGCCCGCTGGCGGACGGCACGGGACTCTTCGACGATGCCGCTGTATTGCACCGGCATTTCCCAGCCGGCGAACGGCACCATCCTGCCGCCGAGCGCGACATGGCGGTCATAGAGCGGTGTCCGGCGAAGGGGTTCGGTAACCATCACTCCGGTTTTCCTACGGCATGGGTACGTAACGCCGCCGGCCGTTGTCGTCGTGCATTCTGCCCATGCCCGGATACGGAGCGTGCGTCGTGATCAGCAGGGAGCCGGTGACGTAGGCTTCCTCGACGAGCCGTTTCTTCGTTTCAAGGCTGACAAGTGGCAGGGTATCAAACGCCGAGATCCAGGCCGGACGGTCGATCTGGAGGGCATGCTGAACCACGTCGCCCATATAGACCGCCGTTTCGCCCTGCGACGAGAGGACGATGATGCTGTGATCGGCGGTATGACCGGGTGCGGGCAAGATCCTCAGTGAGGGCGTCACCTGTGTTTCGCCCTCGACCAACTCGACCTGGCCAGATTCGTCGATCGGGACGAGATTGTCGGCGAGATAGGTCGCCCGCGTGCGCTCGTTGGTGTGGGTAGCAGCCTCCCACTCGCCTCGTTGGATAAAATAACGGGCGTTGGGAAAGGTCGGAATCGGCGCGCCGTGGACGATAGCGGTATTCCAACCGCAGTGGTCGAAATGGAGATGCGTGTTGACAACCGTGTCGATCTCGGTCAGGCCGACGCCGAGCGCGGCGAGGCTGGTGAGGAGATGTCCGTAGTCGCCGGGGTAGGCGGTTTCCCGCCGGCGCGGCTCGATTTTGGCGCCGATTCCGGTATCGACGAGGACCGCGCGCGTGCCATCACGGATGAGCAGACAATTGAGGTCGAGACGAATGCGGTTGTTGTCGTCGGGCGGGCCGGTCAACGGCTCCCAGAGCGTGCGGGGGACGAGGCCGAAGACACCGCCGGTGTCCATCAAGAAGAACCCGTCTGAGAGGACATCGACGCGGATGTCACCGATCTGCAACGTGACCGGCGGGATGTGGTGCAGTGATTCACTCATGGTGGTGCCGCAACCGTATCAGATTCGCGCGGCCTGTGCCCGGTGTGAAGCGTCACCGGTTCCGCCTTCGCCTCCGCCAGATACCGGACGGAAGTACAGGTAACTCTGACGCAGATGGGTGATAGGATCATCGGTACGAGAGAATGTAGGAATTGAGCGAGGACACCATTCGCGTGGATTGGTGTCACGACGCAGGGGCTTGGGAACGTGTCTCTACTCGATCGGCGTGGGGGACGGCCGCTGATGGCGGACGTACTCCCACGAACCCGCGGCGAGATCGGCCAAGCGGTCATCCTGGCGACGGGCATAGGTCTGATGGTGGCGCTGGCCGTTGACCTGATCACAGGTCAATGGATCGGCTCCCCGTGGCTCCACATCCTGCTGGCGATGCTTTGTGTCGCCGCCTGGTTGCCGCTGGCCCGGCGGGTGAAGTACCTCCAATACGGCCCCCTCTATGTCCTCGGATTGCTGATCTATACTGTGCTTCGTTCGTTCGCGGACGACACGGCGATCGCACCCCGTTATGACCTGGTGATCGCGATCGAGGAATATCTCTTCTTCGGCCATGTACCCTCGGTCTGGCTGCAGGAGCATCTCTTCCAACCGGCACGCGTGGGGCCGTTGGATTGGCTCACTGTTCAGGTGCATTGGTCCTATTTCTTTGTTCCACATGTCGGCGCGGCGCTCGTCTGGATCTTCCGCCGGGAGCTGTTCCCCCGCTACGTCTTCTTGATCATGGGGACGTTCTATCTGGGCCTCGTGTTGTACTTCCTATTTCCGACGGTGCCGCCCTGGATGGCGGCGGACTACGGCGTGTTGCCGGGCGTGAGCCGCGTCATGGATTATGTCGGGCAGCAGGTCGATCCAGCCACCTATGGCCGGCTGTACGACGCGCTTGGCGTGCCGAACGCCGTCGCGGCGATGCCCTCGCTCCACATGGGCGTGACGTTTGCCGTCTACCTGTTTGCACGCGATGTGAACCGGCGGATCGCGCGGGTGCTGCTCGTCTACTCGCTGTTGATGGGTTTCTCACTCGTGTATCTGGGCGAGCACTACGCCACCGACGTGATCGTTGGCGCCGCCTGTGCGTACATCATCTACAGCATCTATAGCCTCTATCACCGGCGTGTCGCCGCCAGGGACGATTCCTGACGAGTTGATCCCCATGCCGGCCGTTTGTGTCAGCCGATCACGCCGGCTCGTGCCCGCGACGGTCGCGGTGCCATATAATGCGGTCACTCCGCCGGGCCGGCGTATATGGGAGATGTCGTGATGGGCCAGCGCTTTGCGTATTTTCAGAAACAGATCGTGCCGCTCGAAGAGGCCAAGATCGGCATCATGACCCACGCGTTCAATTACGGGACGGCGTGTTTTGAGGGCATCCGCGGCAACTGGAACGCCAAAGAAGGGCAGATGTATCTGTTCCGGCCGCTGGAGCATTTTCAGCGGCTGCGTAAGTCCTGCAAGATCCTCGGCATCTCCTTCCCCTATGAAGACGCCGAGTTGATGGACCTGACGGTCAAGCTGGTGGAGCAGTGCGGTTTCGAAGAGGACATCTATGTCCGGCCGCTCGCCTACAAATCGTCCGAGTTGGTCGGCGTGCGCATGCACAACCTCGAAGATGACTTCCTGATCTTTGTCACTCCGTTTGGGCCGTATCTCGACATCGAGAAGGGCGCCCGCTGCTGCACCTCTTCATGGCGGCGGGTGGACGATCTCGGCATCCCGGCACGGGCGAAGGTAACCGGCATCTATGTCAACTCGGCGCTGGCCAAAACCGAGGCGGAGATGAACGGTTTCGACGAGGCGATTGTGCTTGGCCACGATGGCCACGTCTCCGAGGGCAGCGGCGAGAATATCTTCATGATCATGAACGGCCGCCTGATCACGCCTTCCCAGTCCGACAACATCTTGATCGGCATCACCCGCGACACGGTGATCCGGCTGGCGCAGGAAGAACTGGGAATGGACGTGGAGGAGCGCCAGATCGACCGGAGCGAGTTGTATATCGCCGACGAGGTCTTCATGACCGGCACGGCCGCCCATGTGACGCCGATCATCGAGATCGATCACCGGGCGATTGGGAGCGGTGCGGCGGGTCCGATCTCGATGAAACTCCAGCGGCTCTACTTTGCCGCGTGCCTCGGCGAGATCGAGAAATACAGCGAGTGGGTGACGCCCGCGTATTCGAAGCTGGCGACGACGTAATCCCACTCTTGGCGGAATACGTCACGTCTGTGCGGTAGCGACAAGCGGCGGCGATCGGATACGACATACATATCACCTCGATTGAGGCACTGATGTCGAAGTTGTCGTTCCGACCTTCTCGAGCAGGCGACCAGGGGCAGGTCTTCTATCCGGCAAGCCGCCAGGGAGCTTGGTATCCGGGGATTGCCGGCGGGATCGCGCTCCTGCTTGCGGTCGTGCTGATCGCGCGCGCGGTTGTCGTCGGGATCAGTTTTGCCGGTTTCCTGATGCTGCTTACCGCGCTGGTGCTGGTGGTCGTTGGCGGGCTGGGCATCTACTGGGCCTGGGCCTGCATGACGCTGGACTACCGGCTCGACGGGGGCATCCTGTCGATTCGCTGGGGGCTTGTTCGGCACGATGTGCCGGTTGCGCTGTTTGAGCGCATCGTTCGCGGACGCAGCGTCGCCATGGTCCGGGTGAGCGGCCTCGACTGGCCGGGCTGCCACGTCGGAGCTGCCGACGTTCCACGGCTGGGGCATGTCCGGTTTCTCTCGCTCCATCGGAGCGGACCGGACGCCCTTTACTTGATCGGACCGAACGCCGGCTATGCCATCTCCGTCGCCGATAGCGCCGGCTTCATCCGCGCCCTCCAGGCACAGATGGAGGTCGTTCCCGACCTTGCATCTCCACAAATCGAAATGCACCCGATCTTGCATCCACTCGCCTGGCAGGATCGGGCGACGTTGTCAGCGTTGAGCGCCGCGGCGGTGCTGGCAATCCTCGCGACGGGAATCATCTTCGGACGCTATGCCGGCCTGGCCGACCAGGTCGTATTGAACTTTCCCGATGAGGGACAGGCCGGCGCCCGCACGGCGTTGCTGGGAATTCCTGCGCTCGCCTGGTTGCTTCTGATCGGCAATGGCCTTGCCGGTGTCAGATTGTCCTCGACGCGCCGGGCATCAGCATTTACGTTGCTCTACGGGCTAACATTCCTGGAAGGTCTGTTGGTGATCGCCGCTGTGACCGCCGTGTAGTGCTGCGACGGCCAGACAGCGCGAATCTGCGCGATACGCGGCGCAGGGATGAGCGTCCCTTGTTTGTCGCGCTCATTCGCTCGCATCTGGGGGTACGCCGTGGCCCAGTCGAAGCCGACATGGTTGTCCGAGATCTTTCCTTTTGAACAACGCGTCCGTTACGTCAATGGCCGGCGGATGGCGTATATCGACGAGGGTCCGCGCGACGGCCGGCCGGTGCTGTTGTTGTCGGGGAATCCGACCTGGGGATTCCTGTACCGGGAGTTCATCACCCCCCTCACCGGGGCGGGATATCGGGCGATCGCGCCGGATTGGATCGGAGCCGGATACTCGGACCACCCGCGCGTCGAGGCCGCGCTGACATTTGCCCATCACATCGCCGACCTGGTTTCGCTGATCGAACAGCTCGGCCTGCACGGCTTCGTGATTGTCGGTCAGGACTGGGGAGGACCGCAGGGCGTCGGCGCGGCCCTGCAACGGGTCGAGCGGCTTGGCGCGATGGTTCTGATGAGCACCTGGCTGTTCAACGGCGATGTCGGCCGGTTCCACTCCTCCCCCAGGCCGTGGACGACGTGGCATGCGCCGCTCCTGGGACCGTTCTTTCACCGACGGCATAAAGTGCTCTCCCAACATGGGCCATCGGCGATCAGCCGGCGCGGAATGAGCGAGGCGGAAGCGCGTGCCTATCATCATGTCTTCGACGAGCCTGACTCCGACCACGTTGCCCTCACCTGGCCGCGGACGATCCCGATGCGGGAAGGCGACCGCGGATGGGCAGACATGGCGGCGATCGAGCGGCGTCTGCCGGAATTGCGCGGCGTGCCCACGCTCCTGCTGTACGGGACGGACGACAGTGTCTTTGGACTATCGTATGCCGAACGCCTCAAGGTTCTGCTCCCGAACGCGGCGGGTCCGTTTCCCGTCACGCTCGCCGATCACTTCATGCAGGACGACCGAGGGCCGGAGATTGCGGGGCTGATCGTCGACTTCCTCGATCGGACGGTAACCGCGCGGATCGGCGGCGAATCCAGAGGGATCGCGCAACGGCGGGATGCCGCTCTGATCAGCGCACGCGAGGGAGACGGCCTGTGAAGTTCATCGCGCCGGATGAGGAGGAGCTGTCGTATCTGCGTGCGGACCCGCTGCTGGTCGAGCAGGAACTCGACGTCCGCCCGGATGTTGCGCTGGCATTGGAGCAGGCGACGGGCGTCCGGCGTGGATACGTCTACTGGCGATCGCGGCACGACTACTTGTACGGTTTGGAGCTTGGCGACCTGGGGCGGGATCGGCCTTCGACCGCCACGTTGTATGGATTTTGGGACCGCTATGAGCCCCGGCCGCCGGAGCACGAGATTGACGCGGACCTGCTTGATTTCCTGACCTGGTTCGCCTCGATCAGCGGCTCGATTGAGCCGAGCGACGTGCAACGGGTCGCGGGATTCGCCGGAATACGAACGACGTGGGCTGACGGTGCGGTGCTCCGGACGCCGGAGGAGCGATTTGACACCGTACCGGACTTTCCTCATTCGCCGCGGTATATCGAGGTCGAGGGCTTGCGCATGGCGTATGTTGAGGCCGGCGACGGTGACCCGATCGTCTGTCTGCACGGTGAACCGACCTGGGGATATCTCTACCGGCAGATGATCGAGCCGCTCGCGGTCGCGGGTCGGGTGATCGTTCCGGACCTGATCGGGTTCGGCCGCTCGGACAAGCCGGTGGCAGAGAACGCGTACAGTTACCGGTCGCACACGCGCTGGCTGCGTCGCTTCTTCGAAGAGCTTGACCTGCAACGGGTCACGCTTGTCTGCCAGGATTGGGGCGGGTTGCTCGGGTTGCGGCTGCTCGCCCAGATGCCGCGGCGGTTCGTCCGGCTGGTCGCGATGAACACCGGATTCCCAACTGGGGAGCGGCGTCCCGGCGCGGCGTTCATGCGCTGGCGGCTGTTCTCGCAGCGGCAGCAGGCGTTCGATGTTCCAGCACTGATGCGAGATGCCGTCCGGGGCCGGACGCTGAGCGAGGCGGAAGCCGCGGCCTACGGCGCGCCCTTTCCATCGGTCGAGTACCAATCCGGGGCGCTCGTCTTTCCGCGGCTGGTTCCGACCCGGCCGGATCACCCCGGCGCCTATGACAACCGACGTGCGGTTGAAGTCCTGCGGACGTTGGACTTGCCGGTCCTGCTGCCGTGGGCGGAGCTCGACGCGATCACGGGGCACGACGAGGGCCGGCTCCGAGCGATCTTCAAGAACGTCGCGCCGCAGCTCGTTGTCGCCGGGGCAGGGCACTTCATCCAGGAGGACAGGGGCGCGGAGGTGGCCGAGCGGATCGTCCGCTGGATGCAGGCGGAGTCTTATTCGTCATAGAGCAGGACGGCACGGGCCGGAGCGCCGTCTCCACCGGCGATCCTGAGCGGGAGACAGAGCAGCGTCGCCGGACCGTTCGGCGCGGCGGTCAAATCCAACCCTTCGAGGATGACGACACCGGCAGAGAGCAGGATCCGATGCACCTCATCGGGCGTGGTCGCCGGCGCGATCGAGAGTGCGTCGATGCCGGCCAGACGGACGTTCCGCTCGACGAGGGCGACGGCGGTTTCCGGGGCGAGTGCCGCGCCGTCCAGCGGCGGTCCGCTTGTACGGAAGAGGATACGCGCGATCCCGTCAGGAATCCGATCCAGCGCGGCGACGGAAATCAACTTCGGCATATCGGTGACATCGACGACGAACGCGGGACCGATGCAGGCATCGAGAGGTATGGCATCGACGGTCGCGCCACCGGCGACGACATGGGCCGGTGGGTCGATATGGGTTCCCGCGTGGCTGCCAAATGACAACCGGCTGACCGCGAACGAATCGCCACCCGTCGCGTCGCCGAGTCGATCAATAACTACCGGGGGATCACCCGGATAGATTGGCGTGTCCGGACCAAGCGCGAGCGAGATGTCGATCACGCGCACGGCGCTATGCCCCGCGAGTTCGGGAATCGCAGCTGCGCGGCGAGACGGCGGACCTCCTCGGCGGCCGCTCCCCGCAAGGGCGGAAAGTGACTGAGGGCGAGCGTATCGAACTCCAGCGCCGCCAACCGGCGAACTGAGTGAAGCGCCTGGAGCCAGTCCGCCGTCACTAACTTCGCCGGTGGACCAACGCCGGCGGCGCCACGTTGCAAAGCGTCGCCGCCGATCAGGACGCCGCGGTGAGGAAGATGGAGGGCGATGTGACCGGGCGTGTGTCCCGGCGTGTGGACGATGCGCAGGCCGCCGAGCACGGGCAACTCGTCACCATCGTTGAGAATCGTGTCAACCTGACAGCGGCGGACCCAGCGCATCGCCGGAGCGAGCAGGCCGGCGAACCGCCGATAGCGGAGCGGCGCCGGCATCGGCGCATCACCGCCGATCACCGGCGCCTCGACAGCGTGCAGGCCGACCCGCGCCGGCACATGCGCGAGCAGTCCCGCTAGTCCGCCGATGTGATCGGGATGATAGTGGGTGACGATGATCTGCTCGACGTGATCCGGCGATCGGCCGGCACGCTGGAGCGCGCGGAGGATGCGCCGGGCGCTGCCGGGCGGTCCACTGTCGACGATCGTGACCCGCTCCCCGAGCAGGAGAAAGACGGAACTGCCAACAACCGGCACCTGAACGATTTCGCGTGTGATCCGAGTCAGCCGCAAGCCACTCATCTCATTCTCTGTCCACTGTTTATTTCCAACTTCACCGTAGACGTGACGGACATGGAGCGAGAAGCCGCATTCAGCCGCGTTGTTATGTCGCCGATCACGAGACGACACGCTCAACGCCGGACCGGCGTATGCCCGGCCTGAGGACGACGATTGTGACGGTGAGGGCGAGGCTGATCCAGCCGAGGACGGGGACGACGCGTTCGAGGGTGAACGCCTGGGCGAGAGCGCCGACTGGGCCTGACATGAACTGTGCCACCCCCATGTTCAAGAGCAGCAGGCTGAGGACCCGGCCCTGCATCTCATTTGGCACGGTGCGCTGGATGATCGAACGTGAGGAGATCTGCATCACGGCAAGCGAAGCGCCGAGCGTCAGATTGACGAGGCCGCTGAGCGGAACCGAGCGGGAGTACGCCCAGACGACGACGCAGGCGGCAAACGTGATCGCGGCAACCGCCACCAGCAGGCCACGGCGGGGAACGGCACCGAGGTTGGTCATGACAATCGAGGCGATCAGGGCGCCCAGTCCCCACATCGCACCGAAGAACCCGAACTGCGCCGGCGAGAGGTCGAGCACCTGCGTCACCCAGACGGGCCCAAGACTGCCGACTGGCGGGAAGGCGATCGCCATGACCGAGAGAACGAGGACGATCAACCAGAAGACGACCGGCGTCTGTCGCGTATAGCGGAGACCTTCACGGATCTGGGTGACGATCGGGGGTCGATGCATGACCGGCGACGCGGCCGCCCGGCTTCGAATCTGCACGACCATCAGCAAGATCACCGCGTGACCGATCAGGCTGGCGGCGAACGTACCACCAAAGCCCAGCCGATCGATCAGGATGCCGGTGAGCGGCAAGGAGAGCGGGAAGGCCAGCTGCATCGCCACCGCGTCGAGGGCGATCGCGTTGGCGAGATGCTCCCGTGGCACCAGCTGCGGCACGAACGCCTGCCGGGTCGGCGTATCGACGGTCATCGCCCCGGCGGCGACGAAGGTCAGGGCAAAGATGGCGGCCAGCATCACCCCGCCGACGCCGGCAAAGAGGAGTAGTAGCGCGATGCCCATGTTGGCAACGATCGCGATCGATTGGGTGACCAGCAACAGGCGGCGGCGGTCGAACCGGTCGGCCAGCGCGCCGCCTGGAATGCCGATCAGGATCATGACGCCGCCGCGCATCGCGCCGAGCATGCCGGCGAGCAGCAACCGCAGGTTGTCCGGGGCGGCATCCTGCAGGTAGAGCAGCATCGTCGTGAACTGGAGCGGCATCAGGGCGCTCATCGCGAGCATGCCACACCACAGCAGACGATAATCGCGATAGCGGAGCGCCGTGAGATTGGGCAGGACGCGCGGCGATGACGGCGCTCCCTCCACCTGCTTCGTAGCACGGTCCATCGTCTCCTCCGGACGGTCAACCGTTCGCAATGCGGAGAGGGTAGCCGATCGGCTTGCTAACGGGGATTGGTCACCACCAAGACGCCAAGATCAAGTGATGCGTGGCGCCTTGGTGGTTGATTCCCTCTGACAGGGGCGGATCAGCCGCCGTATTTGACGCCGCACTCTTCAAGGGTGAGGATACGCGACTCGCGTTTGACGCCGGCGTTGGTCACCTCGCCGACCATACAACTATGGTCGCCGGTCGCGATCTCGCCGACGATGCGGCCCTCAACCCAGGCAGGCGCGTCGGCGATCACGGGCGCGCCGGTATCGTAGGTCTCGAATCGATATCCGCTGATCTGATCGCCCTCGACCTTGGCCGGGCGGAAGAAGGCGAAGGCCAGGTCTTTCTGTCCGCTTTCGAGGAACGAAAGGGAGAAGACCGGCGTCGATTGCAGCATGGCGTAGAGATGACTGTCCCGCTTCACGCCGATCGCGACCAGCGGCGGCTGGAACGAGCACTGCGTCACCCAGTTGACGGTGCCGGCGTTGATCTCGTCCCCTTCCCTGGCGCCAAGCACGTACAGTCCGTAAGGGATCATGAGAAGCGCGGTCTTCTTCGCGGCCTCTGCCTGCTCGTCCATGTGGTTGCTCCTCCTGTCACAGGTAATGAGACGACGCTGAGTATAGTAGTGGGAACGGCGCGGTGACGCGACCGGAATCCGAGGGTGACATGAAGCTGGTCGTTTCGTCGCAGGTTGCCGCCACCTATGCCGCTGGTTTGGAGCGGGTGGCGCCGAACCTCGACCTCGTAACGATTGACGCCGATCACGTCTGGCACGGCGATCCGGTGAATGCGGCGGCGGCGTACCTGTCGTTCGACATGTATCCGAGCCGGGTGGTGTCGACAGTGCTGACCGGGATCGACCGAATGCCGAACCTGCGCTGGATCCACACCTACAGCATCGGCGTTGACCATCCGATGTATCGCCCGATCGTCGAGCGCGGCATCACGTTCACCAACGGCGCCGGCAGCCAGAGCATCCCGATCGCGCAACACATTCTGCTGATGATGCTGCACCATGCGAAGCGGATGGATATCTGGGAACAGGCACAAGGGGAACGGGCATGGCGGCACGCGCCGTCTGACGAACTGACGGACAAGACCGTGGCGCTGTTCGGACTGGGCGGCATCGGCACCGAGGTAGCGCGGCTGGCGAAGGCGTTTCGGATGCGCGTGCTCGGACTGCGGCGGCGGCCCGAGTCGGTGGCGAACGTAGACGAGCTATTCTCACCGGGCGAGGTGGGCCGGCTGTGCGCCGAGGCGGACTATCTCGTGATCTGCGCGCCGCTGACGAGGGCGACGCGCGGCGCGATCGGTGCGTCCGAACTGGCGATGATGAAACCGAGCGCCTATCTGATCAACGTGGCGCGTGGCCCGATCGTCGATGAACCGGCGCTGGTAGCAGCGTTGCGCGAGGGACGGATCGCCGGTGCGGCGCTCGATGTCTTTGAGGTCGAACCGCTCCCACCCGACCACGCGCTGTGGACGCTGCCCAACGTCGTGATCACGCCGCACACCGCACCGGCCTCTCCTTGGCATATCCGGCGGGGCACGGAATTGTTTCTGGAGAACCTGCGCCGGTTCAGCACGGGCCAGGATCTGCTCAATGTCGTCGATGCTGAGGATGTTGGCGTGTCCGAAGCGGCGCGGCGATGGGACGATACGTAGCCCGCTCTGCCCGGTGAACCGCGAATCCCTGGGAGCGCGGGCATCCTTGCCCGCAATAATGGCCAGCGACGTTGCGGGCAAGGATGCCCGCGCTCCCGGGGCGACCATCTTTCAGCGCAGCAGGCAGTATCAGGTCGTACAGCCTAATCGATCGGTGACAGCAGTGCGGACTGGACATTTGCATCGAGCGGCACCGCCCGCCCCGTCGAGGTATCCAGCCAGACCCAGTCATGTTCGATCGAGGCGACCCGCCGGTCATTCGTCGCGTTACGGAGGGTGAACGACTGGGTGAATCCGCCCTCGTGCGCGGCGAGGGTCTGCACCTCGATCTCGACGCCGTCCTGCCAGGGAAGCGGCGTGCGGTATTCGGCGCGGGTGCGGACCTCGACCGAAACGATGTGCGACGGCTTGGACAGGCCAGCGGCCCGCTCGTAGGCGGCGTAGGCCAGTTCGGTCAGGGCGAGCAGGACGCCGGCATGGACAAAGCCGGTGGCGGCGTAGGTGTCGGTATGGCGGGTCGGAAACTGGACACGAAAGGACAAGCGTCGCTCCTGCAGGCGTGAGTGAGGTCGAGCCGTGTGATCGAGGTCAGCGGCGACGGAGTCGCGTCAGCTCGAGCTCCTTTTCGACCTCGGTATAGTAGGCGTTCAGACCGACGATCGTAATCAACGTCGCGATCATCGCGGCGACCGCGCCGAAGGTGCTGCCGTCGCCACCGCCGACCGTGCCGCCGATGATGCCGCTGAGCGTGACCAGTGGAATGCCGAGCCCGAGCGACCAGGCGATCCGCTGCGTGAAGCGGTTTCTGTTCGACGCCATACCGGTATCGTCTTCGAGCCTGGCCGCCACCGACGCCTCGACGCGGGCGAGAAAGGCGGCGGTTACCTCCGGCTCCAGGTCACGGCCAAGCTCGCGACGTGCGGCGAGGAGCGCGGCGAGCTCGTCATCGAGATCGGCCGGGCGTGCAGATGGACGGGTGTCCGTGGTCATGTGCGGCTCCCTCGTGTATTCCCTCTGCTGCACAGCATCATATCCCACGCGCGCGCAGGTTGAACATGGCGCCGCGTTTCGGCGAACCGATGATCGCTGGCGCCCGTGATCGCACCCTGGCATGCTGGGCAGCAGGACTGAGAGCGTTCGCAGCGGTTCGCGCTTCGCGGCTACCGCAGTGGCGCACGGGAGGAAGTGATGGCGCAGGCGGGTGGTAACGGTTCCGAGACGGCCGGCAGCCGGACGGCGACGGGCGGTCCGCTGGCCGGCGTCCGGGTCCTGGATCTGACCTGGGTGTTGTCCGGTCCGTATGGGGCGATGACGCTGTGCGACCTCGGTGCCGAAGTGATCAAGGTCGAACGCCCGCCGTACGGCGACATCGCCCGCACGACCGGGCCGTTCGTCGAGGACGAGTCCGCCTATTTCATCTCGATCAACCGGGGCAAGCGCAGCGTTTCGCTGGACCTGCGCACCGAGGAGGGACGCGATGCCTTTCTGCGCTTGGTGGAGCGGGTTGATGTCGTCATGGAGAACTTCACGCCCGGCGTGATGGCAAAGCTGGGGCTGGCCTACGACACACTGGCCGCGCGGAATCCACGGCTGATCATGTGCTCCGTCTCCGGCTTCGGTCAGACGGGGCCGGACCGCGACCTGCCGGCGCTGGATATCATCGTGCAGGGGATGGGCGGCGTGATGAGCATCACCGGCGAGCCGGGCGGGCCGCCGGTCCGGCCCGGCGTCAGCCTCGGCGATATCGCGGCCGGGCTCTACGCGGCGATCGGCATTTTGGCAGCGCTGCACGAGCGAGAGCGGAGCGGACGCGGCCAGTACATCGACGTGAGCATGCTCGATTGCCAGCTTGCCGTGCTGGAGAACGCCTATACCCGCTATTTCGTCACCGGCCAGGCGCCGGCGGCACTGGGCACACGCCATCCGGCGGCGACGCCGTTCCAGGCGTTTCCGACCGCCGACGGGTATCTGGTGATCGCGCTCTCCTGGGGCACGGAGAATCCGTGGCACCTGCTCTGCGGCATCCTCGGACTGACCGACCTGATCGACGATGAGCGGTTTGAGACGAGCGGCAAGCGCACGGCGAACCACGCGCAGTTGGAGCCGATCCTGAACGAGGCGTTTCGGCAGCGGCCTACCGCCGAATGGCTGGCGGAGCTGCAGGCGGTCGGCATTCCCAGCGGCGCGTTGAACACGATCGCGCAGGCGGCGGCGCTGCCGCAGGTGGCGGCGCGGCAGATGATCGTCGAGGCGCAGCATCCAAAGCTGGGAACGGTCCAACTGATCAACCATCCACTCAAGTTCAGCCGAACGCCGGCCGCGATCCAGGGGCCGCCGCCGAGCGTGGGACAGGACACGCGCCGGGTGCTGCGCGATGTGGGCGGCCTGGACGAGACGACGATCGACCGGCTCCTGGCCGCCGGCATTGCGCTGGAAACCGATCCGGCGACCGCACCGGCCATTCCCCATTGATCACCCAACCGACCTTTCTGTTGCTGGCCGCGAAGAACCGCCCGATCGGGTAGGCGGCGGCGATGTGCGGCCCGCACTAGACTCCAGGCAGAGCAATGCACGGAGCGGTGTTGTGACCGTCGAGTCGGCGCGGCTATCGATTGCGGGCATGCCGGCAGTTGCCGGCGCCTGTGACCTCTGCGCGGTTGAGCCGGCTGAACTGAACGCGACGGTGCTGGTTCGCCATCTGCGCGGTGGCAGCGTGCGGTTCAATGCCTGCGACCGCTGTGCTCAGGCGATGCGGCGTGTGATCGCGGCGATCGGTGGGCACGGCGATGTGACCAGCGGGCCGGAATCTGCGATCCCGGTACCGCTCGAGGTTCCCGGCGTGCCGTCGGTGCAGTCACCGGTCCTGATCGGAATCGTTCCTGACGGCCTCAGCGACGCTGCTGGAAATCGATTCATGATCCGGCTCTATGGTGAGGAGCGTGCCGGGGGCACCTGGATCAGCTGGATTGAGTTTGAGGCGGTCGCCACGGGCGAGACGCTCCGCACCGAGCGGGAGACGACCCAGAGCAACCGCGAGCAACTCTCGTACTGGGCCTCCGGCCTTGAGCCGGCCTACTTCGATGGCGCGTTCGCGCGGGCGCGGTAGCCGGGACGAGGCGATCGTGGAGAGGAATCGACCGCATGCCTGGATCGATCCGGATGTCGTGCCTATCTGCGGCCTCACCGCACAGCGATCCAAGGGGTCTGTGGTAGCGTAGTAAGGAGTGGTGCGGCCTGCACCCGGCGCCCATCCATCGATCGGGATGATCGAGTCGGGGCGCGCGACCACGTGTGAGCCGGTCGAGGAGTGATGCTGCGACGCTGCCTGCTTTCACTGATCGCCGCGGCGCTGCTGGCCGTGGGCTTCACGGGCAATGCCGGCGTGCAGGTGCTCGACGGGGCCGCGGCAACCCGGATCGCCGTTCTCCATCTGCATGGTGTGGCGGGCGAGGCGGAGTATGTCCGCGCCCACGGCGTGCCGGCGCCATTCATTCACGACCATTGTCACAAACCGTTGCCATCCGCCGGCAATCAGCCCAGTCCTGACCAGGTATTGGCTGCCTCCGCGCTCGCAGGCTCGATGCACTGTGTCACGCTCGACCGGATGCCGGCACCATCGGCGCCCACACCGGTTGCGTCGGCACAAGCTCGAACGCTGCCGGCGGGGCTTGAGATTCGACCGGCGGTTCCTCCACCGCAAGGGTAGCGTCACCGCGCTCTCACCCACTGTCACCAACATGACCGGTGCCGTTTGACGACTCTTCGCCCGATCGACGGTGTGACATCCCGGCATCGCAGCGGGGAGCATCGACGCCGCCAGCGGTACGTTCTCGGTTCAGGAGGAACCATGTTTACTTTCAAGCGCTTGTCTCGTTCGTTCGCGATGCTTGTCGTCGCGGCAGCATTCACGGCGGTATCACTCACTGCCTTTACACCAGCGGCAGAGGCACATGAACGCCGCCAGGTGGGAGACTACACGTTCGTGGTCGGGTTCTTGAATGAGCCGGCCTATGCGGAAGAGGCGAACGCCGCCAGCGTGCGGGTGACCCGCGCCGATAGCACGCCGGTCGAGGGGTTGCAGCAGTCCCTGAAGGTTGAGATTACGAGCGGGGCCGAGAGCCGCACGTTCGACTTGACCACCGTTTTCAATCAACCAGGACACTACGTCGCGCGTTTCATCCCGACGAAATCCGGCGCATATGCGTTCCGCTTCTTCGGGACGATCGATGGCACGGCGATCGACGAGCGGTTCGAGTCCGGCCCTGGCCGGTTCGACGAGGTCAAGTCGACTGAAGATCTTCAGTTCCCGGTGCAGGTGCCGACCAATGCCCAGCTGGCAAGCGAGGTTCAACAGTCTTCGACCGGGACCGAGGCGGCCGTGACCGAGGACTCCGCCACCGTGCAGGACGCGCTCGACCGAGCCGACCGCGCGCAGACGATCGGTTTCGTCGTCGGTGGCGCCGGCATCATCGTCGGCCTGATCGGCATTGTGCTTGCCGTGCGCGCGAACAATCGCGATCGGCCATCCGGTGGTGAGCGTGCCAGCGGAGCCGAGCCGGTCTGAGGGTGACGTTGTGACGATGTCCAGCGCTGCAATACGGTGGCTGCCACGCGGGTCGGTGGTGCTGCTGGTTTTCCTCTGGCTGACAGGCGCGCAGGCTCGGCCGGCGGACGCGCACGCGAACCTGTTTCAATCGGACCCGCCGGCGCAATCGTCGGTCAGCCGCGCGCCGGAGCAGGTTCAACTGGTCTTTACCGAGCCGGTTGAGCCACGCTTCATCGAGGTGAGCGTGCTCGACCGCGATCGGAACCGGGTCGATGGGGGCGATGCCCAGGTTGCGCCCGGCACCGACAATACGGTCGTCGCCACGCTCGGCGATGTGCCGCCCGGTGTCTATACGATCTCGTGGCAGGTGGTATCGTCGGTCGACGGCCATACGACCCGCGGCCTGATTCCATTCAACGTTGGGGATCCGGGAGCAGTTCCGGATCCCCTCTCCGCCGAGGCGATCGGCACGGCGACGAGCGAGGCAGCATCGGTCCAGCGCGGACCGGCCGGGGTGATCGGCCGCTGGATGATGCTGTTGTCGATGCTGGCGCTCGGCGGACTGACCGTGGCCGTACCGCTCCTGGTCGGTCCGGTCGGTGCACAGCTGAAAGCGATGGCGAACGGCAATAGCGAGGCGGCCGTGGCGAAGGATCTGCCCGCACGCATGACCGGCGCATTGGTCGCGCGTGTCGTCCAGTGCTGCTGGATCGCATTGGGCTTGTTCGCGGCGGGGAGCCTGCTGGTGCTGGTGGTCGATGCGGCAGCAGCGACTGGAACCTCGCTGATCGACGCGATCGGGCAACCGGTGATCGACCTCCTCGGCACGCGTCGCGGAGTGCTCTGGCTGATCCGCAGCGGTCTGGCGGTCGGGTATGCGGCACTGCTCCTGCTGTTCTTCAACCGGCGGGACCGGCAGATGAAGCCGTCGCTCTGGTTCGTTCCGGCGGTGCTGGTCGCGGGGATGCTGCTGATGACGAGCCTCGGCAGTCACTCGGCGGCGTTGACCAGCCGGTCCACGCTCGCCACGGCGATCGATTGGATTCACCTCTGCGCGACATCGCTCTGGATCGGCGGCCTGATCTTCCTCGCGGTGGCGTTTTTCCCCTCGTTGCGACCGCTCGCCGGTCCGGCTCGGACGCGGTTGCTGGCCTTCCTCGTGCCGCGGTTCTCGACGATCGCGCTGGCGAGCGTCGGCGTGATCATCGTCACCGGGTCGTACCAGACCTGGCGGCTGTTGGGCGGGTGGAGCGCCTTCAGGGAGCTTGATTGGGGACGAGCGTTGCTGCTGAAGCTGGCGCTTGTCGTGCTGCTGCTCGCGCTGGGCGCGGTCAATCTGCTCCTGATCCGCCCGAGGATGGCCGGCTACGCGCAACGGATGGACCGGGCAACGCGGGAGCGTGCCGCCTCGCTGCGGTTTACTTTTCGACGGGTCGTGATCGCCGAGGCCGTCCTCGGTGCAGTCATCCTGCTGGTCGTCGGCGTCCTCACGGGCGTATCGCCCTCAGAGACGGCGGTTGCCGGGCCTGAGGGGCCATTCCGCCCGTTCGTGCTCGACGCAACATCGGGCGAAGGATACACGGGGCGCCTGGTGCTATCACCTGGTCGGATTGGCAACAACCGCTTCGATCTGAGTGTGCAGCGGCCGAACGGCGCGCCTGTTCCGCCGGAGACGAGTGCGGTGCTCCGGATCACGACGCTGGACCAGGAGACGGGGACGGCGGAGGCGCCGATGGAGGCGCTCGGCGGCGGACGCTTTACGACGACCGGTGCCTACCTGAGTACGGTGGGACTCTGGGAGATCGCCGCTGTGGTGCGGCAGCCGGGGGCCGACGACATCACCTTGACCTTCGCGCTGTCGCTGACGGAATCGACGGGACGGCCCCAGGTCGAGGAGAACCGGCCGGCGGCGCCGCTGGCGCGGGGGCGGGAACTGTACGAGCAGAACTGCATCCAGTGTCATGGCGCCGGTGGCCGGGGTGACGGGCCGCTGGCGGCGGGGTTACGGCCGCCACCGCTGGACCTGACCGTGCACGTGCCGCTGCACTCTGACCAGGAGTTGGAGAACTGGATCGCGAACGGCGTCCCCCGCACGGCGATGCCGGCGTTCGGCAGCCAGTTCTCACCGGAGGAGATCCAGGCGGTAATCAACTACATCCGCGAACTGGCCCGCCAGAGCGGGACCGATCGGTAGTCAGAGTCGCGGCAGGGATCGGAGTGAGTCCGATCCCTGCCGCGGCTTGTTTTTCGGCTACCGTGCAAGCGAGCCCATCGGGTCCCAGGCGGGCAAGATGATCGGCGGCTGACCGAGCGCGGCTCGCAGATCATCGGACAGCCGGTCAC
>JBFXAN010000120.1:0-20186 GCA_050184225.1 Dehalococcoidia bacterium
ACCCGAATGACGAGGTGATCGCCTACTGCCGGATCGGGGAGCGGAGCAGCCATACCTGGTTCGTGCTGCGCCACCTGCTCGGCTTCCCCACCGTGCGCAACTACGACGGCTCCTGGACCGAGTGGGGTAATTCCGTCGGTGTGCCGATCGAGCGCTAGTCCCGACCCGCCGTGACGGTCGACCGGCGGTGCCGGTAGCCGCCAAGAGGAGGCGATCATGAGTCGACGATTCATTGCAGCCGTGACACTTCTTGCCGGCGTCGCCCTTGTCGTAGCATCCGACAGCGTTCAGCCTTTACCGATGCGGGCGCAGAGTGCGCCGGTTGTTACATCCGTTTCGCCGGACTTTGGTCCGGCGGTCGGCGGCACACTCGTTACGATCACCGGTTCGAACTTCGCATCAACCCAGCAGTTCACGACGGATGGAGGCGCGGCGTTCACCGACGCACAGTGCAACAGCGCAACGAGCTGTACGGCCAGAACGCCGGCCATCACCGTCGCGGATGGCGGATCGATCAACGTCCGCACCGTCGCCGCCGGCCAGGTCGGGGCACCGCAGAGCAATTCCTTCACGATCTACGGCCGGCCACAGCTGGCCTCTCTCGATCCGAGCGAGGGTTCGACGACGGGCGGGACGGTGGTGTACCTGCATGGAGGCACGTACCCCAATGGCTCGGTCTACTTTGGTCCGGCGCCGGAGGTGCGGTTTGGCGACGCGCTTGCGACCGGCGTTAACTGTACGGGCACGACCGGCACGGTCTGCTCAGTCCATACACCGGCCGCTGCCAACCCCTACGAGAATAAGGAAGTCGAGGTGACGATCACGACGCCGGGCGGCACGAGCGCGGTCAACTACTTTCTGTATCGCGTGCCGGCGCCGACCGTCACCAGTCTGATACCGAACCAAGGGCCGGGCGGCTCGGTCGTGATGATCGCTGGCACGAACTTCGATACCGATCCTGGAGAGACCACGGTCGCCTTCGGTTCGATCGAGGCGTCGAATGTCACCTGTGCATCCATGACGCAGTGCACGGCGACGGCGCCGCCCGGCAACGGCGTGGTGAACGTGCTCGTCACGGTCGCCGGCCAGACGAGCGCCAACACGCCGGCCGACGACTTCAGCTATACGCCGGAATCGCTGCCGGTAGTAACCAACGTCTCGCCGGACTACGGCTCCGGAACCGGCGGCACATTGGTGACGATCACCGGCACGAACTTTGTCAACGGACTCCAGTTTCAGACCGATGGTGGCCTGCCGTTTACCGATGCCAGTTGTACATCGGCCTCCACCTGCACCGCGACGACGCCGGCGATGGGGACGCTGGTGGGTGAAGTAACCACGTTCCGCACCGTGGCGGTCGGCCAAACAGCAGCGGCGCAGAGCAACACCTTCACCGCCTACGGCCGTCCGGTGATCACCGGGCTCGATCCGACCGACGGTCCGGCAGCGGGCGGAACCGTGGTCTGGATCAGCGGCTCTACATTTCCCGGCAATGCCACCTATCCTGGCCCCTTGCCCGAGGTGCGCTTCGGTAGTGAGCTGGCGACACATGTGAACTGCACCAGAACAGACGGTACCGTCTGTGGCGTGCAGACGCCGGGCGGGACCGGCACCGTCCCGGTGACGATCACGACGCCTGGCGGGACGAGCGATCCCACCCCGCTTACCTATACCTATGTGCCGGTGCCGACGATCACCAGCATCAGCCCTGATAGCGGACCTCGCCAGGGAGATACGGCCGTTACCATCAACGGCACCGGCTTCGACACAACACCGCAGACGATGACGGCGATGTTCGGTTCAGCGCCGGCGCTCGCTACAAGTTGCTCGAGCGCGACAGTCTGCACGGCGTTTAGCCCGCCGGCAGGCGCCGATCTGCACGTTTCGGTCACCATCGTGAACGTCCTGGGATATACGAGCAACGGCGTGCCGTTCAGTTATGCGCCGATCGTCACGAGTGTCTCGCCCGACTACGGCCCCAGTTCAGGTGGCACCACCGTGACATTGCACGGAACGGCATTCGATACTGATCAGGGGTTTCAACTAGCCAGTGGGACGCCGTTCGCAGACGTGCGTTGCTCGACGAGCACGACCTGCACCGCCGTCACCCCAGCGGTTTCCGTGGATACGATTCACCTCAAAGATCTTGAGATTATCGCGGCAGGACAGACGGACCCGGCGCAGGCGCGTTTCGTCTTCTACGGCCCGCCGTATGCCGAGCTCGCGGGTTGCTATAAGACCAAACCGCTCGACTGTCTGATCGAGCCTCACACCTGGATCGCCCTCTATGGCGGTGCATTTGCCGATGGGAGTAGCGAGGCGCCGGGGGTAACACGCGTCAAGATCCACCACACGTATCCCGCCCCCGACCACGTCGAGTGCCACTATCGGGACGGGTACTGCTCCGTGAGAGTGCCGAACCTGGGGATCACCTTCACCCAGTGTGCCGAATCCACCCCCCAATGGGGCGGCTATCCCGTGGGGATCACCGTCGAGACACCCGGTGGGTCGATGTACGTCTTTACCGCGATCTACGTTTGTTCCCTCCAACCGCCGGAAACAGAGACTCCGGCCCCGACCTCGCCCTGGCGGCCGATGCAGGTGAACGGCACGGTGACGCAAGGCGAGCGGACGCTGCTCGCCGGCGCGATCGAGGCACGGGTCGGTGGTTCGGTCTGTGGCGCCGGCGCCGTGTTCAACGGTGCGTTCACGCTCAGCGTCGCGTCGAGCGCGACGATCCCCGGCTGCGGCACGGATGGGGCGACGGTCGTCTTCCGCGTGAATGGCGCCGAGGCCGAGGGCAGTGTCCGATTCACGGCCGGTGGGAGTGCCACCGTGGAATTGCGCATCGTCGGTCTTCCCGGTGCGCTGGGTTTCCCAGGCATACCCGGTCTGCCCACTCTGCCCGGCATTCCCGGCATCCCGAGCTTGCCCACTCTGCCCGGCATTCCCGGCTTACCATCCCTGCCGATCCGCGTGCCACCGATTCCGCCGATCCCCGTGCCCGTCCTGCCATTTATCTCGTTGATATCGTAGTTCTGATCTGTACCATTGGGTTGTGTTGAAGCGTTCAGGGCCGGTATCCCATGCGCCGGCCGGAAGGAGGAGTCCTTTGCATCGACGATTGCAGCCGGTCGTGCTC
Source organism: Dehalococcoidia bacterium (assembly GCA_050184225.1). GTDB lineage: Bacteria > Chloroflexota > Dehalococcoidia > CAUJGQ01 > CAUJGQ01 > JBFXAN01. The sequence goes on from JBFXAN010000120.1 coordinate 3,143, forward strand.
GCCGCCCTTATGGTCGCGGCGACGGTGCTGGTTCAGGGAACAGTCAACCGCCCGCGTGCATCAGCCCAGGCGGCGCCGCCGACCATAACGCAGATCACACCGACCTACAGTTCCGCGGCCGGTGGCACGAGCGTCACGATCCTGGGTACGAACTTCAGCACGGACGCCGGTGGTACCCAGTTCACGGATGACGGCGAGAACCCCCTCTTCAGCAGTGTCACCTGCACCAGTTCTACTGAGTGCACCGCCACCTCGCTGGCGATGCAAGCCGGCGAACAGTCGGCCTTCGTCGGCGAAGTCTACGCGATGGTCGGCGACGCCATGAGCAACGCCGGACTGCAATTCGTCTGGTACGGCCAACCGGTGATCACCAAGCTTTCGCCGTCGTCGGCGCGGGCGGGTACCGTGGTGACGCTGCACGGCGGCGTCTTTCCGAGCAAGGCGCCCTTTGGCGGTCCGGTTTCGATCAAGTTTGGCGACACGACTGTTGCCAACGTGGCCTGTCCGAACATCGACGAGTGCTGGGGGCAGGCGCCGCCCGGCACCGGCACGGTACAGGTGACGATCACGACGCCCGGGGGCACGAGCGCGGGCATTCCATTCACGTATTCAGCGCCGGGCCTTGGGTCGCCCGAACTACCCAGCCATCCCGGTCTTCCCCATGTTCCGAACCTGCCAGCGTTTCCGGAGCCTCCCGCTTTCCCGGCTTCGCCCGGAGGCGCGACGCCGTTAGCAGTGACGGGCATCACACCGAACTACGGACCGGCTGCGGGCGGTACACCGGTGACGATCAGTGGCGCCGGCTTCAGCATGACACCGGGGGCGACGAAGTTTGCCGCCGGCGGCCAGAACCAGTTCACCAGCGTGTCCTGTGTCAGCACCACGCGCTGCACCGCCGTCGCACCGGCGGTGAGTGTGCCTGCCGGCAGCATCCTGTTCGGCGAGAGCATCACGGTGACGGTGGGCAGTCAGTTGGCCCAGAATCAGGATCTCTACTTCGCCTGGTACGGCACCCCACAGCTTACTAAAGTGCAGCCGTCCTCTGGTCCATCAGCCGGCGGCACCACGGTAACGCTGACCGGCGGGGTCTTTCCGAGTCCTGGCCGCTACCCCGGACCGATCTCGGTCTACTTCGGCACGAGGTCGGCGACGAACGTCTCCTGCAACGCCGACGGTAGCGCCTGCACCGCCGTGTCCCCGCCGGGGAGCGGCACCGTGCAGGTCACGGTCAGCACGCCGGGCGGGACGAGCAACGGTTTACCGTTCACCTACGCGACCCTGGTTGGCCTGCCGGATCTCCCGGGGCTTTCGGGCGCGTCAACGCCGGTAGTGGCGCAGATCTCACCGAATTACGGACCGTCATCGGCGAAGACCAACGTGGTGATCACGGGCAGCGGATTCAGCACGACGCCCGGCGCCACCCAATTCGGCGAAAGCATTTCCGGCGGCATCCGGTTCACGGACGTCGTCTGTCAGAGCGGCACGCGCTGTACCGCCATCGCGCCTGCGGTCTCGGTTTTCACCAGCGGTGCGCTCAGCGCGAACGTTGTTGCGTTCGTCAACGGCCGGATGAGCTCCGGGAACCCGGCAGTGCTGTTTACCTGGTATGGCAAGCCGGAGTTGACGAGTATCAGTCCCACGTCAGGCCCCGCTTCCGGTGGGACCACCGTCACGCTCAAAGGCGGGGCCTTCCCCGGCAATTCGCTGGTCACGATCAGCTTCGGCACGACCGCATCGACAAGCATCAATTGCAACCCCGCCGGTAACTCCTGCACGGCGGTCGCACCACCGGGGAGCGGCACCGTGCCGGTCACCGTGATCACGCCCGGTGGCACGAGCAACGCGCGGCCCTTTACCTACACGGGTGGCGGGACCGGGTCATCGCCTGCATCTATCCCGTCCACGATTCCCGGTTTCCCGACGTTACCGCTTCCATCACCGAACTTCACGCCCTAGTTCATACCACCCGCCGATCTTGTCGGATCGGCGGGTGGTTCGTTATGATAAAGTGACGAGGCAGGGGCCACGCCCTGCCTTTCTCGTGCACGGCGGGTATCGTCTAGTGGTCCAAGACGCCAGGTTGTGGCCCTGGAGACCGAGGGTTCGAATCCCTCTACTCGCCCCGCTTCACTCGCGTCAGCCCCTCCCTTTACGAAGGAGAGGGGCCTCGTTTTCTTGATCGAACAGTGGCGGCTGGCTTCGACGCTCCTGGTCCCGGCCAATCGAAGCGTTCACCTCGTTCCCTCAGAAACGGTCACGGTGTACCCTTACCTCGGCGTCAAGGTGGAGGGCCACGACGACCGAATCGCGCGGAGGAGCAGGCGTGGCGACAGCGACTCCCTACAAGACCATCGTTCCCGGTATTCATCAATTGCAGGTACCGATCCCGAACAACCCGCTCGGGTACGTCCTTCCCTACCTGATGGAAGGTGACGACGGCTATACCCTGATCGACTCCGGCTGGAACGCGCCGGAGGCGTACGGCGCGCTGATGGCGCAGTTGCACGCGCTCGGCGTGCCGTTGAAGGAACTGCGCCGCGTGGCGTTTACCCATGTTCATCCCGACCACTACGGTCTGGCCGGCCGGCTGAAGGGCGACTGCGACGCGGAGTTGATGCTGGGTGCGCCGGAGCGCGGCTTCATCAACACGCGCTATCGCAAACCGGAGGGTTTGCTCGACCGGATGGGCGAGTGGCTGCGCAGTCACGGCGTCCCCGAGGACAAGATGCCGGACATGCGTTCCTCCTCGATGCAGGTGCGTGGCTTCGTCGTCGCCGCCGACCCGGACACGTTGCTGCACGGGGGCGAGAAACTGAAGGTGGGCGAGCACGAGTGGGAGGTGATCTGGACCCCCGGACACTCACCCGGTCACATGTGCTTCTACGACGCAAAGCGACGGATCATGATCACGGGCGACCATGTGTTGCCGACGATCTCGCCGAACGTCTCGCTGCATCCGGAGCAGCCGGGCAACCCGTTGCACGACTACATCCTCTCGCTGCGCCGGTTGATGAACTACGACGTCGAACTGGCGCTGCCCGCGCACGAGTACGACTTTCCCGACCTGCACGAGCGCATCCGCGAGTTGGAGGCGCACCACGAGGAGCGGATGCAGGAGATGCTGGCCGGCATGAACGGCAGCCCGAAGACCGCCTTCCAGATTGCCGCACACGTGAAGTGGGTGACGGGCGATTTCAACGACTTCACGCCGTGGATGCAGCGGGCGGCGATCGGCGAGACGCTCTCGCACCTGGAACACATGGTGATGGAGGGCATCCTCGAACGGCAGTTCGACGACGGTCGGGTGAAGTACGTGCCGGTGAACACGGGCCGGGCAAAGTAAGTCTTCGCGACAACAGTCGGTGCGGCGATGAAGACCAAGAAAGCACCAACGTTCGACGATGTGGTGCAGAGCGCGTTGAAGCTCTCGCCGATGGACAAGGTGCGGCTGATTGAGCGGTTGGCGTCAGTCCTGAAGTACGATCTGCCGGAAGCAAGCCGAATGCCGTTGAAGTCAGGCTACGGCATCCTCGCCAAGTATGGCCCGGCTCCATCCGAAGAGGACATCGCCGAAGCTCGACGGGAAATGTGGGCGAACTTCCCTCGTGAGGACATTGCGTGACGGTCACGGCCGTTGCGGATACGCACGGATTCTTGTGGTACTTCTATGAGGACCGGCGGCTGTCGTCCAGGGTCAAGTCATTCATCGATGCACAACGTCGTGACGGCTTCGAGGTGGGCATTTCACGCTCGTCGAGATCCTCTACCTCAGCGAGAAGGGACGCATCCCGGCTGATGCGCTTGTCGATGTGATGACCTTCCTCGATCGCCCCGATTCAGCCTTTCTCGAGATTGCCCTCGATCGGTCGATCGTTCGCGCAATAGAGAGGATCGGTCGCGACGACATTCCCGACATGCTCGATCGAATCATCGCGGCGACGGCGTTGTACCTTGGTGTTCCGCTGATCAGCCGCGATCGACGGATTCGTGCGTCGAACGTGGAAATGGTTTGGTGATGAGGAAGGGCCACCATGCAATTGGATCTCGAACCCGATGAAGTTGCCATTCTGAAAGAGACGCTTGCCGCGTACCTCTCCGATCTGCGGGCGGAGATCGGCAAGACCGAGGACTATAGGACGCGCCGAGAACTGCATCGGCGGGAGACGGTCCTGCAAAAGGTGATCGGGCAACTCGGTTAGCGGTGATTGGCCGGCATGTCCGTTTCACGTGAAACGATCCGCCATGTCGAACGTGCGGTCTCAGCCACGGCGTGGACTATCAAACGTGCAATCTATCGTCAGCGCCGCCGCTAGCCATCGCTCGTAGGCCCGGCGCGGGATCTCGATGGCGCCGAATCGGGCCAGGTGCGAGGTCATGAATTGGGTGTCGAGAAGCGTGTAGCCACGGTCGCGCAGGCGTTCGATGAGCGCGGCCAGCGCCACCTTCGATGCATCTGTTTCACGTGAAAACATCGACTCGCCGAAGAAAGCCGCGCCGAGGGCGACGCCGTAGAGCCCACCGGCGAGCCGGCCCTCGCGCCAGCTCTCGACGCTGTGCGCGAAACCCAAACGATGCAGCGCCGTGTATGCCGCGATCACTTCGTCGGAGATCCAGGTTTCTTCCCGCGCGGCGCAGGCGGCGATCACGGCGGGGAAATCCACGTTCACCGTCGTCTCGAAGACACCATGCCGGATCGTTCGCCGCAGCGAGCGGGGTACGTGGAAGGCGTCGAGTGGGATGATCGCGCGCGGATCGGGGCGGTACCAGCCGATCCGGCCGTCGCGGTGATCGGCCATCGGGAAGACGCCGGAGCAGTAGGCCCGGATCAGCAGTTCGGGCGTCAGGCGCTCGCTCATCGAACTCGTCTCTCGCGCGAGGGTTGTCGTCGCGGCTCGGCTATTCCGCATCTATGCGGATGGTGCCGGCGTGGCCGTCTTCGACCACGAACGCCGCGCGGGTGCTGATCGGTGCGCCCGCCGTGGACACATACGGAACGACGCGATACTCGGTCAGCCAGCGCTCCGGCGTCAACTCGCAGCGTACGAACCCGCGCTGATTATTGTAGAAGCGCACGTGTGGGTTCTCGGCGAGGATCCGCCGAAACGTATCGGTGATGTCGTTGCCGTTACCGCCGGAACTGATCGAGGTGCCGACGAACTCGGTGGCGATCACGGGAGCGCGAGGATCGCGGAAGTCCCGGGTCAGATCGGCGGTCCAATTGGAATGGATGTCGCCGCTGATCACGATTGGATTCGATGTCTGCGACGCTTCGAGGAAAGCGAGCAGTCGGTCGCGGGCGGCGGGATAGGCGGCCCACTGGTCCATGAAGAACGTCTCGTCCGCACCAGCACGACGATCGACATCTGCCATCATGACCTGCTGGGCGATCACATTCCAGCGAGCGGGTGAGGCGGCCAGGCTATCAACCAGCCAGCGCTCTTGCGCGGGGCCGGTCAACGTCGCGGTCGGATCGAACGCTTCGATACAGCGCGGGCGGAGGCCGTCGCCACACGGTTGATCCGTTCGATACTGGCGGGTGTCGAGCACATTGAAGCGGGCGAGATCACCGAAGTCGAGGCGCCGGTAGAGGGTCATGTCCGGCCCGACGGGCATCGACGATCGGCGCAGCGGCAGATGCTCCCAGTAGGCTTGATATGCCGCCGCCCTTCGTTTGAGGAACTCCGCGGGATCCCAGCCGCTGGCATCGGCCGCCGCCGCGTAGTTGTTGGCAAGCTCGTGATCGTCCCAGGTGACGATCCAGGGAAACGCCGCATGCGCGGCCTGGAGGTCAGGGTCGGTCTTGTAGAGAGCGTACCGGGCGCGGTACTCGTCGAGCGACACGGGTTCGTTGCTCTGATGGCTGCGGGGCCGGTTGCGTTGGGCCGCGCCTTCGTAGATGTAGTCGCCGAGATGGACGACGAGGTCGAGGTCTTCATCGGCCATGTGCCGGTAGGCGGTGAAGTACCCCTGCTCCCAGTTCTGGCAGGAGGCGAAGGCAAAGCGCAGGCGGTCGGGCTGGGAACCGGCCGCGGGGGCGGTGTGCGTGCGTCCGACAACGCTCGATGCAGCGCCGGCGTGGAACTGGTACCAGTACCAACGGTCCGGCTCCAGTCCTTCCACCTCGATGTGAACCGAGTGCGCCAACTCCGGCAGTGCGACCACCGTCCCCTGCTGCACGGTCTGCCGCATCGATTCGTCCGCGGCGACGCGCCACTCGACCGGGACCGGCACAGGCGGCATCCCGCCACCATCCAGTGGCGCTGGCGCGAGGCGGGTCCACAGCACGACGCCGTCTGGCAGCGGATCGCCGGATGCCACGCCGAGGCTGAACGGATCGTCGGTGAAGCGGGCAGCCGCATCGACGCCGTCGGTGGCAAACCGCGCCATCAGCGCCAGACCGGCCAGCGCGCCACCGCCGGCGATCAGGCGTCGCCGTGAGATCGCGCCGGGGTGCCGCTGTCCCTGTCGCGCGTTGACTCCGGCCGCTGCGGCAATCTGTCGAGTCCTCATCGCATCAGCCACGCCGGTTGCCCTTCTGTCACGCCGCCGCCGCCCCGCGCGTAGACGAGGGGAACTCCGGCGCGTTTGAGATCCTGAAAGAGCAGATCGACCTCGGATCGGTGGCCATCGTGGGGGACGACAATCAGCGGTCCGCGTTCCGAGCGCTTGTCGATCAGCGTGACCCAACCGGATCGAGCGAGCATCTGGGCGGCTTTATGCGGATCGCCGGCAACGGCGACGCGCCGTGCCGCTCCGGCGACATCGACGTTTGATTGCGCCGCTGGTTTGGCCATCGCCGGCGCCCGGCGCTTTGCGGCCGCGACCTGCTGTGCGTGTTCGGTGCGGGCGGCCTCCTCGCGCCGGCGTTCTTGCTCCATGCGCTCCCGCTGCTCAACCTCCCGGCGTGCGCGTTGCTCGGCTTCCTCGCGGGTCCGCCGCTCTGCCTCCCGCTTCGCCTGCGCCTTGGCGACGCGGGCCTGGGTGTCGACGTTCCTGCGCCTGGTTTCAACCGAGCGCCGGAGCCGATCCTCGGCCTCCTGCCTCCGCTGTGCCGCACGCTCACGCGAGCGGCGCTCCTCGGCTCTCAACCTCGCCTGCCGTTCGGCGGCGCGTCGCGCGCGCTGCACGGCATCGATCGCTTCACGCGGTGGAGCGGATTGTTGCTCATCGTGTGCTTCCCGACGCCCGCCGGCATCGGCCGGTCGGTGGTTTGGGGATCGCAGGAACGCCTGCCACGCGCTCCACAGCTTGCCGCCGAGGAACTTGGCGTACGCGCCGTCGCGATAGCGAATCCGAATGCGGTCGCCGGCGATCGCGACGACCTGAAAGCTACCTTTCTCCGGGTGTGCGTACCAGTGGCCCTGAATGAACGTCGCATCAGTTTGGGCGAGGTTCGGCTCCGGTTGGGAGCGCCATCGGGCTTCCTCCTCCTGGCGCATCCGGCGGTCGGCGTCGCGGGCTGTTTGAGCGGTGGTGTCGGGCTGCGGCTGCCGGTGGCTCGATGGCTGGCGCCGGACGCCGCGCGTGCCATCGTAGGACGCACGGTTCTGCGGATTGCCGACGACCTCGAAGGCGCGGTTGACGAGCTTCGCCTGCTCGTTTGCCGCCGGGTCCGGGTTCTTGTCCGGATGGAGGCGCATCATCAGGGCGCGGTACGCCTTCTTGATCGCGGCGGCGCTCGCGCTCGGCTCGACGCCGAGGATCTGATAGTAGTTCGGTTCGCTGGTACGAATCGTCATATGGCGGGGTCAGGATCGGGATTGTCTCGTCTTTCCGTGCTTGCGGTTGATTGGCGTCCGGAAACCTGGTGCGGGCCAGAGACCATTCCCACCTGTCCTCGAAACGTCGACACGGGGGAATGATACAGGCGGTGACTACGCGATGCCCATCACGTGGAAGCCGGAGTCGACGTGGATGATCTCGCCGGTGATGCCGCGGGCGAGATCGCTGCAGAGGAAGGCGGCGGTGTCGCCGACCTCCTCGATCGTCGTGCCGCGGCGCAGCGGGGCAGAGTCCTTCACCTTGTGCGCCATGTCGAGGTAGCCCTTGATCGCGCGGGAAGAGGCGGTGCTGACCGGCCCACCGGAGATCGCGTTGACGCGGATGTTGCGGTCGCCCAGATCCCAGGCGAGGTAGCCGACGCTCATCTCCAGCGCGGCCTTGGCGATGCCCATCACGTTGTAACCTGGCGTGACCCGCTCGCCACCAAGATACGAGAGGGCGAGCGCGGCGCCGCCGCCCCGTCGCGCCATCAACGGCGCTGCCCGCTGCATCAACGCCGCCAACGAGTAGGCGCTGATCTCCAGCGTCTTGCGAAATGCCTCGCGTGAGGTGTCGACGTAGAGCCCTTGCAGTGTCTCGGTCGGCGCGAACGCGAGCGAATGGACGAGGATGTCCAGGCCGCCCACCGCGTGCTCGATCGCGGCAAAGGCGGCATCGATCTGGTCGTCGTATTCGACATCGCAGCCGATTACCTCGGCGCAGGGAAGCGACTCCGCGAGCTTGCGGGTGCTGCTTTCCGTGCGTTCGCCCTGATAGCCGAGGAAGAGCTTCGCGCCCTCCCGATGCATCGACTGGGCAATACCCCAGCCGTAGCTGAACTTGTTCGTGATATTAAGGATCACCGCGACCTTGCCGTCGAGCAGCCCCACGACCCCACTCCTGCAATGTACTCTCGTCAGTATGCACCGTCAGGCGAGGTTGACGCTCGCCGGTCATGAGGACCGGTCAGGCATGATGCCGCTCACGTATCGTTCGTGCCTGCCCGAAGGCTCTCGCCGAGATCGCGCAGCAGCACGAGCAGTTGCTCGAACCTGAGGACTCCAAGCTGGCCCGCCCACGCGTCGTGGAGTTCCAGCATGATCTCACGACCGCGAACGTGTGCGGCTGAGCCGCGGTCGGTGGAGCGGATGCGCTTGGCCCGACGATCAGCTTGATCCGGTATACGTTCGACATAGCCATGGATCTCGAGCGTGTCGATCAACTCTCCCATCGACTGCACCGTGATCTGCGACCGTTCGGCAAGATCGGTCAGCCGCGGGCCGGCAGGCGGAAGGGCGAGGTGTTGAAGCACGGCCAAGTGTGCCGGACGCAGATCGGGGAGTTCGACGGTGAGGCGTCGCCGGACGTGCGTCATCGCCGCGTGATAGGGCACGCGAAGCAATGCAGCGATCGGCGGCGGGTCGCCCTGATTGGTCATACTTGAACCTTGACCACTAAATCAGGGTTCATTATATTAAGGATTCCTGGATATAGGCCAACGGACAGGCGCTCAGCCGGCTCGGACACAGATGGTTCCAGCGGCGGTGTACGTGGTGGGCGGCGCCTATTGAGAACGCAGGCAAGGGGGAAACACCGATGAGTGACGACGGACGTGCGAGACGTGACCCAGGGTCGAACGAGCGAACGCGACGGAACCTGCTCCGCGCATCCGCGCTTGCTGGTGGTTCGGCGGTTGCGGTCGTGCTGGCGAGCAAGGGTCGTGCTTCGGCGCAGGGCTCGCTGCCGGACGCAATCCTGGCGGTGATGAACAAGCCGCGCTATGCATCCGCCACCTGGAACCTGTTCGTCACCGATGTCGAGACTGGTGCGATCGTCTATGAACTGCGTCCCGACCAGCTCGCGTTCACCGGCTCCGTGCGCAAGCTGTTCTCCGTTGGGCTCGCGTTGCGACAGCTTGGGGCCGGGCATCGCTTCACGACGCCGGTCTATCGGCGGGGTGAGATCGACCGGCGCGGCGTGTTGCACGGCGACCTCGTGCTGGTAGGCGCCGGCGATCTGACCTTTGGCGGACGGGCAACCGCCGATGGCGGGATCGCCTTCACGAACTTCGACCACAACGACGCCAACAGTCTCGGCACGGCGATCCTGACGCCACAAAACCCGCTGCACGGCGTCGATGCTCTCGCTCAACAGATCCACAACGCGGGCATCCGCAGCGTGGCCGGCGACGTGATCGTCGATGACCGGTTGTTCCAGCGCTTCCGCGTACCCAACGGCAACCTGCTGATCACGCCGGTCATGGTGAATGAGAACATGGTCGATGTCACCGTGACGCCCACGCAGCCGGGCCGCGCCGCATCGATCGACTGGAGGCCGAAGACCAGTGCCTTCGCGGTCACAGGTTCAGTCAATACGGTGGCGGCCGGCGAGCCCGATACGGTCACGCTGTCCGGCGACGGTCTGGCGACCTGCATCGGTACGCCCGGCTGCACCGGCGCACTCTCCGGGGATATCCCCATCGGATACGAGGCACCGCTCTCCGGCCGGCCCACGCTGGTCCAGACCTTCCGCATTGAGGAGCCGGCGGCCTTCGCGCGCACGGCGTTGATCGATGCGCTGAAGCGCGCCGGCGTGAACTTTGCCGCGCCGGTCGTTGCGGCAAACCGGCCCCGATCGTTGCCGCCGGCGGACGCCTATCCGACGGATACCCGCGTCGCCGGATTTGTCTCTCCCCCCTATGCGGAATACGCCAAGTTGATCCTGAAGGTCAGCCTCAACCTCGGCGCCAATCTCAGCCTGATGCTCTACGGACTGACGCAGCGGCGGCGGACGATCGACGGCGCCCTCGCAGCAGAGCAGACGGCGCTAGTCAATTACTTGGGGATTCCGGCCGATTCATTTCACTTCCCCACGAACGGCAGCGGCTCCCCCGATAGTCAGGCGACGCCGCGGGCGGTGGTCCAGTTGCTCACGGCGATGGGCAGAAGCGAGGTCGCCGCACCGTATCGGGCGGCGCTGCCGGTGCTCGGCGTCGACGGTTCGCTCGCCGGCAGCGGCGTCAATCTGCCGGCACGCGGGCACGTCTACGCGAAGACCGGGACGACGATCATCGGCGGCGCGCTCGTGGCACAGAACCTGGCGGGGTACATCGATGCCAGAAGCGGCCGGCGGCTCGCCTTCGCCCTCTTCGTCAACGATGCCGGTCCAATCACGGCGATCAGCGATGTCACCGAGGTCTTTGACGATCAAGCGGCGATAACGAATGTGATCTACGAGCGCGCGTAATCGTTAATTTGAGAAGAAGCGGCCTTGTCATGCTGCGCGCCAGCGACGGATCTTGGTGGTGAGACGGCCACCGAGATCCGTCGCTGGCGCGCAGCATGACATACGGACCGATGCTTCTTGTTGCTGTTCCAGTCACGCTCAATGTGAAGGAGATGATATGACCCCGCGACTTCCCGCCCATCCCGCTGCATCCCGCCGTCAGTTGCTCCGCGCCTCGGCCGCCGGTGTCCTCGCCGCGGCTGCCGGTGCGACGATTGTGTCATCGGCATCGGCGCAAAGCTCGATCCCCGCCGCCGTCCGCGCGATCATGGACCGTCCCCGATACGGTCAGTCCCGCTGGTTTCTCTACGTCGCCGACCGGGACACCGGCGACGTTCTCTACGACCTCAACGGCGGCGACCTGGTCCTGCCGGCCTCGACCACGAAACTCTGGTCCACGGGCGCCGCGCTCGACGCCTATGGTCCGGACTTCCGGTTTGTGACACCGGTCTACCGGCATGGTCCGGTCGATGGCCAGGGCGAACTACGCGGCGACCTGATTCTCGTCGCCAGCGGTGACCTGACGATGGGCGGCCGCGATACACCGGACGGCCGCATCGCCTTTACCGGGCTGGACCATGCCGAAGCGAACGCCTTGCCGGGCGCCACGCTCACCGAACAGGACCCGCTTGCCGGTCTGGACGATCTCGCCCGCCAGGTGGCCGCGTCGGGTATCCGCCGAGTGCGCGGTGACGTGCTGATCGATGCGCGCCTCTTCGAGCAGCGGGAGAAGGACGACTATATCCTCACGCCGATCATGATCAACGACAACCTGATCGACCTCACGATCCGGCCGGGCGGTGTCGGGCAGGCGGCATCGGTCGAATGGCGGCCGCAATCCGCCGCTTACCAGGTGCGTTCGGCGGTGCAGACCGTGGCGGCGGGGGCAGATGCGGAAGCGGTCGCGGTTTCGACACAACCGGGCGTGATCGTCGTCCAGGGGCAGATCCCGGTCGATCAACCGGAACTGCTGCGCACGTTCCAGGTGGAAGATCCACCGGCGTTCGCGCGCACGCTGTTGATCGAGGCGCTGGCTCGGCAGGGCGTGACAGTCGCCGCCGCGCCGACCGGCGTCAATCCGACGGCACAGCTTCCGCCACCCGGCAGCTACGTCCCGGCGGATCGCGCCGCCCTCCACACCTCACTGCCGTTCTCGGAGAACATCAAACTGATCAACAAGGTGAGCATGAATGTTCAGGCGGACACGTTGATCTGCCTGTTGGCGGTGAAGGCGGGCAAACGGACGTTCGATGAGGGGATGACGGAACTGCTTCCGTTCATCCGCAAGGCCGGGATCGACGATAATCTCGTGTTCCTGAGCGACGGTCGCGGCAATGAGTACACCGATCTCTTCAGTCCGCGCACAGTGACGCAACTGCTCCGCTACATGTCGACCCGTTCCGATTTCCCGACCTACTTCAACTCCATGCCGATCTTTGGTGTCGACGGTACGGAGACGACCACGGTGCCACCCACCAGCCCCGTCGCGGGCAAGGCGTACGCCAAGAGCGGCACGACCGTCGCCGCCGATCTGATGCACCAGCGGTTGATCTTGATGACGCGGGGCAACGCCGGATACATGGTCGGCAAGAGCGGCCGCGAGCTCGTCTTCGGCCTCTACGTGATGCACGTCCCGATGGTGGAGGTCACCGATGTCCTCGACATCCTCAAAGAACTCGGGAGCATCGTCGAAGTGATCTACGACCAGACGTAGACCTGATCCGTACGCGGGACTACGCCGTTGTGCGTCACAGTCGGACACAGCTATGGCCGTTTGCGGCAGACCACAATGATGCTCGTGCTGGCGGCGGTCAGCGGCTCGAGGTTCCAGTCGCCGTACTGTCGCTCAATTGTGAAGCCATTGGTGTGAAGGAGCGCCGCGAGTTCCTGCGGAAAGGTATAGCGCAGCGCAAGCCGCGTGACCTTCGTTCGCTCCTGCTCCCCCTCACGCCAGCGCTTGTGGTTCGTGAGGTGCAGGATCTGGGTGACCGGATCGTACATCTGCGCGAGCGTTTCCCACACCTCACGCCCGAGGGCGTCAATCCCCGCCTTCTCCTCTTCGCGATCCTCGAGGAACGTAACGAAATCGCCGCGCCGGCGAGCGTGTTCGAGTATCGTTTCCTGGCCGGCGCGCGTCAGAAGGCCCGCCCAGAGCGGATTCCGCGTCTCGAAGGCAAACAGCCCCTCGTCGTGCAGGTGCGCCCGCACGCGCTCCAGCAGCGCCGCCTGGTCGGCGTTCGTCAGCAGCATCTGGAATGCGTTGCCGGTCAAAAAGATCAGACGAAACTGCTCACCGAGCGCGAACGCGCGCGCGTCCCCCTCGACCCAGCGAATGGACAGCCCACGCGACTTGCGGCGCGCCTGTTCGAGCATCCCAGGGACGATATCCAGGCCGGTGACGGCAAGCCCCAGCCGCGCAATCGGAATACCGACGCGGCCCGTGCCACAGGCGAGCTCGAGCACCGGCCCGCCGGTTTCCTGTGCCAGCGCCGTGTAGAACGCGACACCGGTGTCGTTCTCGTGGATGTCGTAATGCTCCGCATCCTGGAAGTCCTCCAGGTTGTCGTGGTTGAGCACTGAGCCCCTCCTCAGGCGCTAACGGGCCGTCGCCTGTTCGACCGCGCCCTCCTGAGAGCGCTGCTTCGTCGAACGGCGTGGGCCGAGGTTGGCGACGAGTACACCGCCGACGATCAGCGCCGCGCCGAGGGCATGGAACCAGGTCAGGGTCTCACCCTCCAGCGACCAGGACATGAGCAGTCCCCATACGGGCGAGAGGTTGACGAAGACAGCGGTGCGCGTCGGTCCGAGCCGCAGCAACGCCCGATTCCAGAGGATGTAGGAGATCACGACGGAGACGCCGCCGGAGAAGCCGACTGCCAGCCAGGACCGCATCGGCACGCCGACCAGTTGCTCCGGACGGAAACCACCGAGCAGCGACACCGGCAGCATCATCGCGAAGCCGAGCAGACAGGCGTAACCGGTGGTGGCGAGCGGTGAGAACCGCTGCATCGCCGACCGCGAGGCGACCGTGTAGAAGACCCAACTCACCATCATCGAGATCAGCATCAGGTCGCCGATCAGATCGGCGCCGTGGGCGGTGGAGGCGCTGAGGCTCGTGGCGACGATCAGGACGACGCCGGCGGTGGAGATCAACACGCCTGCGACCGCTTGCCGGGAGATCCGCTCGCCGATCAGCAGGGCGGCAAGTACCGCGGTGACGATCGGCTGCGCGCCCCAGACCAGGACGGCATGGGTGGCGGTCGTGCGGTCGAGGGCGAGGAAGTAGAGGACGTTGAAGAAGAGGTAGCCGGTGAAGGCGAGCCAGAGCAGCAGCGGCAGGTCGCGACGGCGGGGGAGGGGCGCCGTGCGGCGGTTCAGCCAGAGCAGCGGTGCGTAGAGGGCGGAGGCAAGCGCCAGCCGCAGGCCGGCAGCGGTGAGCGGCGGAAACCCTTCGACCGCGATCTTGATCGCGACCGAGCCGGTGCCCCAGATCAGCGCCACGGCGATCAATTCGCCGTAGGTCCAGATCGTCGCCTCCGGCCGGTCAGGCTCGTGTTGCATGCGCCCCCCAACGGCAACGCTACTCTCGAAGAGGCTTCGAGGGAAGCCACGTGTGCCCCCGGCGCTGTGCCGGCCTAATGAACAGGCTACTCATCAAGCAAAGTGAGGAATGTACGCGGACTCACGATGCGAGCGCCGGCATATTCACCGAGATCCAGCAACCCGTGATCGCCGGTGACGAGGTATTTGGCTTGACCAAGCCGCACGGTGGCGAGCACGGCGTCGTCTTCAGGATCGCCAGTGACTGGAATCACATCCTCTGGAAGGATCGAAATAGACTCGGCAGCCGTGCGGAGAAGCAACTCAAGCCCGTCCGCATCCGCGGCGTTGATGTGATAACGTCGGGCAATTCGCGGAAGTCGCAGCTTGGCGCTGGCATGCTGGATGATGTGTTCAGACATGATCAGTTTGAAGCGCTCCGCCTGCCACGCCTCAAGAGCATGCCGAGACGGACCCAATGGACCGATCATGGATGAGACGAGGACGTTAACATCAAGCGTTGTTCGGAGCATCAGGACGATGCCCGGCGTCGCTTGCGGTCGTCGTCTTCTCTCTCCAACTCAGCCAGAACATCATCACTGTTGAGCCCGGGATTTCGTTCGGCAACGGCCATCACACGATCGAAGAGCGCTTCCTGAACCTCGGGTCGAGTGCTGTTGGCGAGCAAGAAAGCATCGAGATCCTGGCGGGGGATGCGATACGTGCGGCCGATCTTCGTCGCGGCAAGCTGTCGCCGCCGGATGAGACGGTAGACCGTTTCTTTGTCCACCTGCAGGAAGTCCGCCACCTGCTCGGGAGTCATGATCTCGCGTACCATCCCGTGCTCCTTTCCCACGACTCCAACTCTTGCCATCTGGAACCGATTTTACACGATTTCAGACGACTTTCGTACGCACGGGCCATGTGCGTCCAAGTAAGGAAGATCACGCACCCGTGACCGCACGGACGGCCGCTTCCAGTTCGGGCTGCTGGGCGCGTAGATGTGGGAGTTGCACGGTGGCGGTCCGTCGAGCGCTGGGGAGCAGATAGGGGGCCGGGTCGCCCGACGCCCACAGCGAGAGCGGCAGGGCGACGAGCCAGAGGAGATTCGCTCGGATCAGCGGCACGATCAACGGTAGCTCCGTCTCCGTGAGCGGCGACTCGGCCATATAGCCGCCAAGGAACGCCGTCAGCGCGGCCGGATCGATGCCGCCGTCACGGGCGGTGCCGTCGATCGCGATGCTACGACCGATGTCGGCGAGGCGCGCATCCAAGTGGACGAAGTCCCAGTCGAGCACCGCGCTCAGCGAACCATCCTCAAACAGGAGATTGGCGCCGTAGAACTCGAAGTGAATCGGCGTATCCGGTACCTGGTCGAAGCCGAGCGCGCCCAACTCGTCTAGGTTCGCGGCGCGTTCACGCCGCACAGCATCGACAAGCCGCGGATCGTCTCGTGCGGTATGTTCCAGCAGAGCATCGAGCGTGGCGAAGCGATCGGGCGCGAGGTAGCGATCCAGGTCGGTGACCCGCCCGAACCCCGGCCGCTGACCCGGTGCGGGCCAAGCCGCCAGATCCCGGTGCAGGTGGGCGAGCAGCATCCCCTTGGTGCGGAGCATATCGAGGTTGCCAGGCGGTGCAGGCCGGCCGGAGAGAAAGGGGAACAGCGCATAGCGATGGCCGCCTTCCTCGACCACCGTCGAGCCGTCGACCGCAAGGATGGGCACCGCGACCGGCCATCCCCGACCGGCGAGATGGGCGAGGACGGCATGTTCATACGCGGTGCCGGCCGGATCATGACGCCCGTTATAGCGGCGCAGGACGTAGCGCTGTTCGCCCGCGCGCACGCGCCAATGAGCGTTGACGGCGCCGCCGGTCAGCGGATCGATCGCATCGGCGGTGATGCCGAAGTGGGCGAGGGCGGCGGGCAGGTCGTCAGGCGCCATCGAGCACAACCTGGCGGTGGGCGGACCGACGTGGTGCCGTTTCGTCGTACTATGCCACACGGTTCTGCCGGCGACGAACGGCCTGTCCCACGGTCGCTCTGCTACCGACGAGGGGCAGGACGTGATGTGGCGCCGGATGCGGGCGTTGCAGCGGTGCCCCAGCGTCCGCGGGAGTTGCCCGTGCCGGCTGACAGCCAGGGGGTGGGTTGCTCCGCGTTCTCGGTGGTGATGCGCGGTGAACGATCGCCATCATGCGGGCTGAAGCTGAAGGCGGCGGCGCTGCCACCGAGCAGGACGAGGGCGACGCCGGCTGCCGCGATGGCCAGCGGCCAGCGGACGATGGCCCGGCGACGCGATCGAGCGGGAATCGCGGCAGGAGCGATGGCAGGGGCAGGATGAGTCATTACCGTGGCGCTGGCGTCCCTGTCACGTCTCATGCTCGCGAGCGGCGCGGCGGTCTTCAGCTTTGCATCGGACGCCGGAAGATGGGCCAGCATCAGGGTGTGTGGCAGCGC
>JBFXAN010000121.1:0-19952 GCA_050184225.1 Dehalococcoidia bacterium
CGATACCGGCGATCAGAGCCAGTTCCAAGCCGCGGTCTTCCGTGTGGAACTCTCGAACGGCGATCACCGAGCTGACCAGCACGATGATGCCGAGGACCAGGCTGATGCGAAACAGTGCGCGAGTGTCCACTCAGGCCTTCCTCACCGGAGCAGGATGCGCAAACCGCGGGCGATGTCTTCCGCGGTCGCGTCTCCCCGTAATAGTGTCCGTTTCTTGCCCTCACGGTCAATCAAGAAGGTCGCGTCGGTGTGACCGATCCTGCCGAACTGGGCCGCACCCCCCGTTTGTTGCTGCGCGCCGTTGAGTGGTGCGGTGCCAACGCCGTAGGCCAGCCAGATCGGCGCGAGGGTTTCCGCGTCGCCAAGCAGATAGTGCCGGCCCGTTCCGGCGAGATGGTGCTTCTCCATGAAGGACTGAGCTTTCTCCGGCGTGTCACCGGCCGGATCGACGCTGACGATCAGGACGGCCACATCCTCCGATTTCTCATCCAACGTTTCGAGCGCCTGACCGATCCGCTGACCGATCACCGGACAAACGTCGGGGCAGTCGGTGTAGAGAAAGCTGATCACCACCGGCCTGCCCCGATAGTCAGCCAGCGACACCGGCCGGCCGGTGCTGTCGGACAGTTCAATCGGCGGAGCGTCGTCCGGTTCGAGGACGAAGCCAGGCAGGGACGGCTCATCCTGACCACACGCGGCGGCGAGCGCGACGATCCAGAGCAATGCGAGGAGGATCGGGGGACGTTTCATTCGTTCATGATTGCACAATCGGCGCCTACATGCCGCCAAATCGCGAACATTCGGAACACGCGTAAGCGAGTATCGTGCACGCCCTGAACCTGCTTGCGCCACTTTTCACCCTCTGCTAGCGTTCCCCTAGAGGTGCCCTTCCGCAGAGGTGAGAGAGACTATGACGGGAAGCCGAAGCCCGAAACGCTTGGTCCGCCGCGCCGCGGCGCTCCTGCTTCCGTTGCTGCTGGTAGTCCTGGCGGGCTGCACCGGCGATCCGCAGGATACGCTGACGCACAACGGCGACATTTCGTCGCGGATCACCGATCTCTTCTTTCTCACGTTCTGGATTGCGGTTGCGGTCTTCATCCTGGTCGAAGTCGGCATTGTCGTGATCATTCTCCGCTATCGCCGCCGTCCCAATCAGGAAGGATTGCCTTCGCAGATCCACGGCAGCACGCCGCTCGAGGTGAGCTGGACAATCATCCCGGTGATCATCCTGGGCGTCCTCGCGATACCCACGATCCGCGATATCCGTTTCCTTGCCGACATTCCTGATGACGCGATGGAAGTGAACGTCACCGCGCAGCAATGGTGGTGGGCGTTTGAGTATCCCGGTCAGGACGTGGTCACCGCCGACGAGATGTACATTCCGGTGGGCCGTCCCGTCAAGGTGACGCTCCAGTCGAAGGATGTGATCCACAGCTTCTGGGTGCCGCAGCTCGCCGGCAAGATGGACGTTGTTCCCTCCAATAACCCGAAGCAGAAGCTGAACGAGATGTGGTTCAACGCGCGCGAGCCGGGCCGCTACTCCGGTCAGTGCGCTGAGTTCTGCGCTGAGTCCCACGCCAAGATGAAGTTCACCGTCGTTGCCGTGCCGCAGGAAGAGTTCGACGCCTGGATCAGGGAGCAACAGGAACCGGCGGAGGATCCGACCGGCCTTGCCGCCCAGGGCGAGCAGCTTTTCAACGGCCTGCCATGTATCGCCTGTCACGCAATCGAGGGCAATCCGGTCGCGATCGGCGAAATTGGACCGAATCTCACCCACTTCGCCAGCCGTGAACGCTTCGCCGGCTCCTGGCTGGAGAACAACACCGAGAATTTGTACGACTGGCTGAAGGACCCGCCGGCGATCAAGCCCGGATCGAAGATGCCGAACTACAACCTCACCGACGAACAGATCAACCTGCTGATCGCGTACTTGCAGAGCCTGGAATAGCCGCACGCGGCACGGGGTGTCGGTAATCTATGAATCAGACATGACGCCGAGCGAGAGAGGGCAAGGCGACCGGTCCGTGCGACCGCTGGGAGTGAGGCCATGGCGACAATCACGCAACCGCTACCAGGAATTCTGCGGCGGCCCACGGCAACCGAGGGCTTCTGGGGGTGGTTTAACACGGTCGACCACAAGAAGATCGGCATCCTCTATGGCGTGACCGCATTCTTCTTCTTTTTGGTCGGCGGTATCGAAGCGCTCCTCGTCCGCGTGCAGCTCCTGACGCCGAACAACGACTTCCTCAGCGCTCACGCCTATAACCAGCTGTTCACGATGCACGGCACGACGATGATCTTCATGGTGATCATGCCGACCGGCGTCGCCCTGTTTAACTACATGATTCCGCTGATGATCGGGGCGCGGGACGTGGCCTTCCCGCGGTTGAATGCGCTCAGCTACTGGCTGTTCCTCGGCGGCGGTATCTTCATCAACACCGGCTTTCTCTTCAACGCCGCGCCGAACGACGGCTGGTTCGGCTACGCCAACCTGACGCAGACGCAGTTCTCCCCTGGCCTTGGCATCGACTTCTGGGTGCTCGGTCTCCAGATCCTCGGCATCGCGTCGCTGCTCGGCGCTTTCAACTTCGTCGTCACGATTCTGAACATGCGCGCGCCGGGCATGACGCTCAGCCGGATGCCCGTCTTCGTCTGGATGACGCTCGTCGTGGGCTTCCTGCTGGTGACGGCGCTGCCCGTCATCTCCGTCGCGCTGTTCGAATTGACCTTCGACCGGTTCTTCGGCGCCAACTTCTTCAATGTCGAAAAGGGCGGCGACCCGGTGCTCTGGCAACACCTCTTCTGGCTGTTTGGCCATCCGGAGGTCTACATCCTCATTCTTCCGGCGTTCGGCATCGTCTCAGAGGTGCTGCCCGTCTTCTCGCGCAAGCCGCTCTTCGGCTACACCTTCGTCGTCTTCTCGGGAATCGCGATCGGCTTCATGGGCTGGAGTGTCTGGGTTCATCATATGTTTACGGTGGGCCTGGGACCGGTCGCGACCGCCGCGTTTAGCATCGCGACGATGCTGATCGCCGTGCCCACCGGCGTGAAGATCTTCAACTGGCTCGGCACGCTCGCCGGCGGCCAGATTGTCGTCAAAACCCCGCTGTTGTTTGCCGCCGGACTGGTCGGCATGTTCACGATCGGCGGTCTCAGTGGTGTCACCCACGCGATCGTGCCCGCCGACACGCAGCAGCAGGACACGTATTACATCGTCGCCCACTTCCACTACGTGCTCTTCGGCGGCGCCCTCTTCGGCATCTTCTCCGGTGTCTATTACTGGTGGCCGAAGATCACCGGCAAGCTCCTAGACGAAGGGATCGGCCAGTGGCACTTCTGGCTGTTCCTGATCGGCATGAACCTCACCTTCGGGCCGATGCACATCCTCGGGCTGAACGGCATGCCGCGGCGCATCTACACCTATCCCGACGGCATGGGATGGAACTTCTGGAACCTGGTCGAGACGATCGGCTCGTTTATCATCGCGCTGTCGATCCTCATCTTCATGTACAACGTCTACGTGACGATCAGGCGAGGAAAGCCCGCCGGGAACGACCCGTGGGATGGCCGCACGCTGGAGTGGACGATCCCGTCGCCGCCGCCGGAGTACAACTTCGAGACGGTTCCGACGGTCCGCGCCCGCGACCCGTTCTGGCATGACAAGTACGTCGATCCGCACACCACGGAACCGCAGCACGAGAACGCCGACCATCATCCGGTCGCGGCCGGCCATCATGGCGGCGATGACACCGATCACGAAGCCGGCCATGGCGGTCACGGCATTCACATGCCCTCGCCGTCGTACTTCCCGTTCGTTTCCGCGTTTGGGTTGGTGGTCGCGGCGTACGGGCTGCTCCTGACGCACAAGGATTCGCTGTGGTACGCCCTCGCCGGACTTGGGGTGCTGATCATGTGCGCCGGTGTCTATGGCTGGGCGCTGGAGCCGGTGGCTCACGACGACCACGAGATCGAGCACGCAACGTAGCAGGCCGCGGTCGCGGTGGCGAGCAACCTGACATCGCCAGAGCTCGCCCCGCCGCCGGCCTCAAGGGGGATATCGTGCAGGATGCGGCGCTCGCCCACGACGAACACGCAACGAGTACCGGCATCGACAACCGGAAGATGTTCATGTGGCTGTTCCTCGCCTCGGACTGCTTCTTCTTCGGTTCGTTTATCGCCACCTATATGCTGTACCGGGGACGGAGTCTGGAAGGGCCGTTTCCTGAAGAGGTCTACGATATTCCCTTCACCTCGGTCAGTTCCTTCGTCCTGCTGATGAGCAGTCTGACGATGGTGCTGGCGCTCGCCGCGATTCAGCGCGGCGACCTGCGCGGCTGCCGGATCTGGCTGCTCTCGACCGCGTTGCTCGGCATGACGTTCCTCGGCGGCCAGGTCTTTGAGTTCACCGAGTTCTACAACCACGGGCTGCACCTCAGCACGAACCTGTTCGGTACGACCTTCTTCGTGCTGACGGGATTCCACGGTACGCACGTGGCTGTTGGTGTGCTGATCCTGCTGTCGCTCTATTATTTGGTGTCGCGCGGCCGCATCAAACAGGAGCAGAGCCTGAACGTCGAGCTTGCGGGCCTCTACTGGCACTTTGTCGATGTAGTATGGATCGTGATCTTCACGCTGGTGTATCTGATCCCGTCGTAGGCAACGACGCCACCGACGGGTGATTGATGAGGGCGACGCAATGGTCGAAGCAACCCAGGAACAAGAACAGGAGATGGTCCTGCCGGAGCCGGGACACGGCGATGGTGTGGAGCACGCGCATCCCGGCGCCGGTGAGTACGTCCGGATCGCGCTGATCCTCGGCGTGATCACCGCGATCGAAGTGCTGATCTACTACTTCGACCTGAACAAGGCCACGCTGATCGGCAGCCTGCTGATCCTGTCTGCCGGGAAGTTCGCGTTGGTCGCGGCGTTCTTCATGCACCTGAAATTCGACAGTAGGATCTTCACTACATTCTTCGCCGGCGCGATGGTCATGGCAGTTGCGGCTTTCGTCGCGGTGCTCTTCATGTTCCGCGCCTTCTAGCGACCCGAGGCTGAGTAACCGCCCGATGGAATGGCACGCGCATCCCGACGCAATTCTGATGGCACTGCTGCTGCTCGGCCTCTACGCCGCCGGCGCGCGCTGGGCGGGAGGGAAGACCGTCCCGCGTCAGCAGGTGACCACGGCGCAGGCCGTCCTCTATGTGAGCGGCGTTGCCACGTTGTACATCGGTGCGGGTAGCCCGGTGCATGACATCAGCGAGAAGTATCTGCTGAGCATGCACATGTTTCAGCATCTGCTCTTCACGCTGGTGGCGCCGCCGCTGCTACTGCTCGGCACACCCGGATGGATGTTGCGGCCGCTGATCCAAAACCACCGCGTCCGGCGTGTTGCCTATACGATCACGCGGCCATTCCCGGCGCTCGCCATTTTCAACGGCGTGGTCTTGGTTACGCACCTGATTCCCGTGGTGGACCTCGCGCTTCAAGTGCACATGTTCCACTTCTTTGTTCATGTGCTGCTCGTCGCGACGGCCATCCTCATGTGGTTCCCCGTGCTCAGCCCGCTGCCGGAACTGCCGCGGATTGGACCCTTCGCCCAGCTCATCTACCTGTTCGTGCAACAGCTTGTTCCGGGCGTCGTCGCGTCATTCCTGGTCTTCGCGGACAACGTTGTCTACGAGTTCTACGCCTCCGCGCCGGTTCGATACTGGGGGATCTCGGTCGTGGACGATCAAAAGTGGGCGGCGGTGGTGATGAAGCTGTTAGGCGGCACGTTGTTGTGGGCCGTCATGGCGGTGATCTTCTTCCGCTGGTTCGGCGAGGAAGACCGGGCCACGAGCGCTCGAACTCGTTCCGCTCCACGGCCCGGTGTTCCGGATGTGCGCTGGCCAGAGGTTGAGGCCGAGCTCGAGCGAATGGGGCTAACGAAGCGGTAGGCGTCGCGGAGGAACCGCGCGAACCGCCGATGCTGGAGACAACGCAATGAGAGATCGTTTGGGGCTGCCGGTCCTGCTCCCCCTCCTGGTCGTGGGATCGATCCTGCTGACCATCTTTAGCTTTGGCTATGTGCTGCTGGAGGTCCAGGCAACCCGGGAGGCGTGGCCGGTCGCGATCGTTGTGGCGGCCGGGATTCTGCTGATCGCCGCGTTCATCAACAGCCAACCATCGGTTCGTGGTGTGCCCCTCTACCTGATCACCGCGCTGCCGGCCGCGGTGATCCTGGCCGTCGGGCTCTATTACTTCGTCCGCCCGGCTCCCGAAGGCGCGGCGGAAGGTCCGGTCGCCGCGGTGATTGCACCGCCCGGTCCCCTGGAAGAAATCGCGACCGACAATCGATTCTCACAGACCGAGTTCACGATCGTCGCCGGCCAGCAGTACACGATGAACTTCAGCAACCAGGGCAGCGCCATCCACAACTGGGCCGTCAAGGGAGTCCAGAGTGCCGACGGCCAGCCGATCCAGACACAGTTGCTCCCCGGCGGGCAATCGGAGTCGATCAATTTCACGATCGCCGAGCCGGGTGAGTATCAGTTCCTCTGCGACGTTCACCCGACGGAGATGGTTGGTGCATTGGTCGTCGTCTCCGAGGAGGAGGCCGGGGCATCGGCCGGCGCCGCCGGCAATGCGGGCGGTTCCGGCGGCGGCAATCCCGGACCTGGAACGATCGTTTCGATCGCGACGGACAACAAGTTCGCGCCGACGCAGTACAACGCGCGGGCCGGAGAGCAAACCTCGCTGACGCTGGAGAACCGGGGCAGCGCGATCCACAACTTCCATATCCAGAACGTGATGGGCGCGGATGGTCAGCCGATCGCGGCGCCGTTGCTGCCGGCAGGACAGTCGGAAACGATCCAGTTCACCATCGCCGAGCCTGGAACGTACAACGTCATCTGCGATGTCCATCCAACGGAGATGACAGCCAAGCTCACCGTGCAATAACGCTACACACCCGGAGGTTGCCTCCGGATGATCGGGGTGTCCCCGTGGTGTCTCCGACCCTCAGCCGCATGTCACTCGTCCTTGGTATCGCCGTCGTCGCTGCCGGCGCGTGGGGTCGCAGGGTGTGGACGATTGAGAGTGATTTCGCCACGCTCGGCGTGATCGCGCTGATCTCTGTCGGATTTTTCGCCGCGCTCCTGGGCCTGTACGGCACGGTCCGGGAAACGCGATCCGCCGATAGCGCCGCCGCCCAGCGGCAGGATATCCTGGCGCGGGTGGCGTGGCGCGCGACCTTCCCGCCGGTCGTCGCCGGTGCGACGATGATCGGCTTCTTCGCCCTCACCGATCGCTGGCATAATCTGGCCAACCCGGTACAGAGTCAGATCGCGCTCTTTGCCGGCATTCTCGGCGCGCTGGTCGGCATTCTCGCCGATCGGATCACGCGCTGGGATCTGATCATTGTCCCGGTGGGCTTGATCGTTGCCCTCCTGCTCTGGGGCGATCAGTTGCCGTTCGACAGTCCCAGCACGACAACCGGTGAGATCGTCGCGCTGCTGATCATTGCTATCCTGATCATTGGCATCGCCGTCAATATTCCCCAGGTCGTGCGCGGCCGCCGGCCGGCCCAGGTGCCGTCATAGCCGTCCGCGTCTGTGCCGCTGCCCCCACGGCACAGACGCGGACGTAGAATACAATTCTCGGCTCGGTTCGTCGTTGGACGCCAATCACTGACGAGGTGCAGGATGACGACTCCCACTGTCGCGCCGGAGAGCACCATCGCCGCGTTGCAGGCGGCCAAGCGGGTCTTTGCCGAGAACAAGACGCTGACGCTGATCAGCCGCAACGACGACCGCGTCTGGGGCGGGAAGGTCTACTTCGCCGAGCACGAAGGTGATCTCTACATCGCACTCGAACAGGGACGCAACTTCGAGAACGTGAAGGCGAATCCCTCGATCGCGTTCATGGTCGATCACGGCGTGCCCGACCGCTTCGTCCAGGGCGAGGGTGAGGCGGAGATCCTTGGCGACATTGCCGAACGGCCGGAACGGCATCTCATCTTCCGTCATGCGTTTGAGCTGGTGCCGTTCGCCAAGTCCTTCCCCGGCGTGCAGGTTGTGCGCATCCGCCCCACCCGGCTCTTTGTCTCGGACTTCACCGGGGACTGGCAGCCGCGGGCAGACGTTCCCGTCGACGAGACGGTGCAGACACTCCTGAGGACGACGCTCAACCGGCCGCGACCACGTTGGAAGAGTTACGTTCAGGCGGTCCGAGTTTTCTCGCTGACCGTCACCCTGATCCCGGTCCTGGCCGGCGCCCTGCTCGCACCGGCGATCAGCCTACCCTGGATGCTGCTGACGCTGGCGGCAGCCTTGCTGCTCCACGCCGGTGTCAACGTCCTCAGCGACTACAGCGACTTTCGTCGGGGCGCCGATCGGTGGACTGTCCTGGGATCGAGCCGCGTGCTTGTCGATGGTTGGATGCAGCCCGCCGCGGTGCGGTGGGAGGGTCTGCTGCTGCTGCTGACCGGTGTGCTCCTTGGCGGCGTGCTGGTGGTGTCGCGAGGACTGCCGATCCTCGGATTTGGTCTGGCGGGTGTGCTCCTTGGTGTCGGCTACACCGCCCGCCCGATCGGGTTGAAGTATCGGGCGCTGGGCGATATCGCCGTCTTCCTCGCCTTCGGACCGCTGATGGTGCTCGGCTCGTACTACGTTCAGGCGCAGGCGTGGGACTGGGGCGCCGCATTTGTCGCCGTGCCGCTCGGCCTGCTCACCGTGGGCGTGCTCCACGGCAACAACTTCCGGGACATTGCCGAAGACCAACGGAGCGGATACCGGACGCTGGCACACGTGCTCGGACCGCGCGGTTCCAGCATCTACTACGCCGCGCTCGTGATCGGCGCGTATCTGACGACGCTGGTGCTGATGCTCGCGGGCGAGTTGCCGTGGTGGTGCTCGATCGTCGGACTCTCCGGCTGGCTGGCATGGGATGTCGTGCGGATCGCCTTCCGGCCGTCGCGGGTGGCCTTCGGCTTCCTCGACCTGCTCACCGCTCGGTTACATCTGGTCTTTGGCCTGTTGCTCGTCGTGGGGCTGGCTGCAGGGCGCTGGGTTGATTAGCGTTGGCGTCGGGCAGGAGCGAGGGGTTGAACGCGGACACCCCCGTGGCACCCTACATACCTGATGAATGTGGCGAATGCTATACCGCCATAGGGCGAGCCAGCCACGCCGTGTCTCCTCGCAAGCATACTCCGATGGGATGATCCGGCTTACGGGTGATCACCCATACGGTCGGCAGTGGCCGGCCAAACATCAGCGATCACCCTGATCGTGCCACAGGAGGTTCTTCCCTCGATGGACGTCACCCAGATCTTGGACCTGATCCATTCGATCTTGCTTCCCCTTACCGACCTCATTCCCGCGGACGCACTTGGTAGCCTCGGCGGACTCCTCGGCGGTGGTTCACCAATGTAGGTCACAGCCGGTGCGGGTGCCGTTGCAGCACCCGCACCGGCGCGCGTGAGATCCTGACCGTGAATCCACAGAATGAGCAGCAATTCCTGCTAGGCAGATCAGCGACGATCGGCCAGCGCGACATGCGAAGTCCCAGCCCCTCAAGGGGATCTATGAGGCGCCGGGGTTTGGGACCAGACCGCGTCGGATCGCCTCATACGCTGCTTGGCTGCGGTGGCGGATATGGAGTTTGCGGAAAATGCTACTGGTGTGGCGCTTCACCGTATGCTCGCTCAGATACAACCGATCGGCGATCGAGCGTGTGGTTTCCCCGGCCGCGATCAGCGCAAGCACTTCCTCTTCGCGGGGTGAGAGTTCGTTGGTGCCGGCCGGTCGGGTGCGTTTGTCCGACGGCTCTTGTGCGGCAAAGTCGGCCAGGATCTGCTTCGCCAGTCGAGATGTGACAACGACGCCGCCGTGCGCGACGAGATGGATCGCTCCCACGAGTTCTTCCGCCGTGGCATCCTTGACCAGGTAGCCGTGTGCTCCCGCCCGAATCGCGCCCATCAGGTAGTCGTTGCGGGCGAACATGGTCAGCATCACGATGCGCGCGTTTGGCACCAGGGTGGTGATCTGCTCCGTGGCCTCGATACCGTCATGCTCCGGCATGTCGATGTCCATCAGGATCACGTCCGGCTGCAGCGCTACGGCCTTGTCGGCGGCCTCATCGGCGGAGCCTGCCTCCCCGACGACCTGTAGATCCGGATAGTCGCCGAGCAACCGCACGAGGCCAGTGCGAAACAGCGCGTGATCATCAACTACCATCACTCGGATCATGGGCGGCGTATCCCTTTCCCTGTGAGCGGCACGCGAAGCTGCACGGTCGTGCCGGCGCCGGGTGTACTGGCAACAGTCAACTCCCCACCCAGCAGGCCGGCCCGCTCGCGCATGCCGATCAGCCCCAGGCGCCCGCGTCGCTGCGAGCGGGCGAGTGCTTCCTCCAACTCAAAGCCGCGGCCGTCGTCGCGGATCTCCACGAGCAGGTCGCTCCCATCGGAGCGCACCGTCACCGTAATCTGGGTGGCAATGGCGTGCTTGTGTGCGTTCCGCAGCGCTTCCTGGATCACGCGCAGAATGAGCGACTCCTGCGTCGGCGGCAGATCGGGCAAGGAGTCGACAACATCGGCTTCGTGACGAATCCCGGTATCCGCATCCAGGTCGGCGAGGTAGTCGACCAGTGTGGACAGGCCTGGACCACCCGACGAGACGCCGAAGTGCAGGTCGCGGATCATGGTGCGGGCGTCACGCAGCGACTCGCTGGAAACCTGGCGCAGGTGCTCCAACTCCTCCTTGGCCGCCTGCACGTCACGCTCGATCAGGTGGCTGCAGTGCTGGACGCTGTTGAAGAGGCTCGCCAGCCGCTGCGCCAGGTTGTCATGCAGCTCCAGCGCAAGCGCGTGACGCTGGTTGGTCTCTACCCGGGTCAGTTCGTCCATCAGACTGGAGACCTTGTCCTGCTGGGAGCGGAGCATCTCCTCCTTGCAGTCGAGATAGCCGGAAACCCGCGCCATGGCGAGGTCCATCGCCAGTACGTTCAACGTCACGGCACAGTGCAGGATCTCGACCGGCTGGAAGTCGGTGGCGTACCGGCGCAGCAACGTCCGCCACATCGCCTGGGTGATGCGCGGCGGATCGACCGCCAGGTCTGGTCCGGCATCGCTTCGCTCCGCCCACTGTTGCCCAAACGATCGATACAGCCCGCGCATCGCGTCGCGCGTCTCCGCCTCGGACCGGGGGTCCGGGGCAAGCAGCCAGGCGAAGATCACGTCAAGGATGCCATCAAACTGATCACGGATAGATTCGGGACGTTCCCGCGTCGCCTCGCGCTGGTGGGGCAGCCCTTGCAACGCCAGCAAATCGACCCAGTTATCCAGGGTCTCCTGCCTGGCCTCACTGAGCAGACGTGCCAGTGCCTGCCGTGCAGTGGAACTCGGCGACTCGTTGAGTCCCGGTAGTACCTCGCGCATGTAGGCAAGCTCGGATGCCCCCTGCATGGTGCCCCCTTCTGTACCCCACAAGATCTCCACTGCACCCCAACTAAAGCTCAATGCAAGGCTGGATGCACGATGGTGCGGCCCGTCAACCGATCTTGCTGCGGCAACCATAGCACGCGGAAGGAGAACCGTAGGAAGGTCCAATGAGGGAGCATGCCGGATATGGGCCATTGGTGTCACATTAATGGCTCGTTCGGCCCACGCGCTGTTACCGGTATCACTCATCGCGTGAAAGGGACAAATGAGAACTTCGCGCGATGTCGGTTGCACGGGGCCGGCATATCCTACAGGTCATTC
Source organism: Dehalococcoidia bacterium (assembly GCA_050184225.1). GTDB lineage: Bacteria > Chloroflexota > Dehalococcoidia > CAUJGQ01 > CAUJGQ01 > JBFXAN01. The sequence continues at coordinate 11,741 of JBFXAN010000121.1, forward strand.
GGTTCGTCCGGACGAGGACAGCCGATGCGAACACCGACCTGAGGCCGGTGTGAGCGGTTTTGTGGCGGGCCGTGGGGGATGAACCGTCACGAGGAACTCTGGAGGGGGGAAATCATGGCTACCAGGGCCTATTGGTCCCGCGCGGGCGGCGCGAAGACAAGCCGGCGCCGCATATTACAGGGCATCGCGGCCGGAACCGCCGGAGGCATATTCGCGGCCGCCTGTGGTGGATCGGGCGATGAACAGGAGGATCTGTCGAGCGTCCTTGCGCCGCGTGCAACCACGGCGCCGGACAGCGACCCGTTCGCGAATGTGCAACGGGGAGGGATCCTGAACGCGACCTTCCCCAGTGACCCGCCTGCACTCGATCCGTACGTCCAGGCGGCTACTTATACCAAGGGCTTCGCCACCTACGTCTACAGCCGCCTGTTCAAGTACAAGGGCGGTCCCGGCATCGTCAGCACCGAGGCGCCGCCCACCGGCGACCTGGCCCAGTCGGCCGAGTCGACGCCGGACGGCCTCAGCTGGACGATCAAATTGCGTGACAACATAAAGTTCCACAACGTCGCCCCGGTCAACGGCCGCGCTGTCACAACGGACGACGTCAAATACTCCTGGGAGCGGGCGACCGGAGAGAAGGGCATCAACCGGTCCCAGCTTGAGTTTATCGAGAAGGCAGAATTCCCAGATCCGAAGACCATCGTCTTCACGCTGAAAGAGCCCAACGCCGCCTTTCTCGAGGTGATGGCCGATCTCAATCTGCTCTGGATCATGCCGCGCGAAGCGGACGGCGGATTCGATACGGCCACCACCGCGATCGGCAGCGGGCCATGGATCATGGAGAATTACACGCCGTCAGTGGGCTTCAAGTTCAAGCGCAACCCGGAGTGGCACGACTCCGGCTTCCCGCTGATGGACGGGGTCAACGTTTCGATCGTGAAGGAATACGCCAGTGGACTGGCACAGTTCCAGTCCGGTGGTCTCGACACCTACGGCGTCAACGCAACCGACATCGTCGACCTCAAGAAGCAATTGCCGGAGACCCAGCTTGTCGGGCAGTTGAGCGTTTCGCTGTACCAGTTCTACTTTGACGGGAACCCAAACGCTCCATGGCGCGATGAGCGGGTCCGCCAGGCGATGTCGATGGCGCTGGACCGCGATGCGATCCTGGATCTGGCCTATAACGTAAAGAACCTGCGCGCGGGCGGCATTGAGGTCAAGGATGTGTGGAACAACATCCTGCCGGCCGCACACAGCCGCTTCTGGTTGGACCCCAAGTCGGAGGCTCACGGCGAAACCGGCCGGTTCTTCAAGTACGACCCGGAAGGCGCCAAGAAGCTGTTGGCCGAGGCCGGGTATCCAAACGGCTTCGAGGCCAAATATCAATACTCCGCCAACGTCTACGGCAACTCGCACAACCTTGTCGCCCAGGCGAGCGCGGAGTTCCTCAACCGGATCGGCATCAAGACCAATATCGAAGCGCAAGACTACAACGCGAAGTACTACACCCAGACCTATCGAGGGAACTTCGACGGTATCGCGTTCGGTCCGGAGAGCTCCTTCCCAGAGCCGGGTTCGTATCCGCTGCGGCAGTTTACGCCCAACCCGCTCAACAAGAGCCGCGCCGATGATCCCGTTCTCGAGAAGCTCGCCCGTGACCAGCAGCGCGAGCTGGATGAGGGCAAACGCCGTGACATGTTCCACGAGATCCAGCGACACCACGCCGGCAAGATGTACCTCATCCCCAGCTCCTTCGGCAGCGGCTACGCCTGGATCGCCTACCAGCCGACGCTGAGGAACGCCGCCGACTTCGCCACGCCGATCGGCTATGCCAGCGGCGGCGAGCAGTTCCCATTCTGGTGGAAATCGCAGTAGCCGCTGGCATGCGGATCGATCACAAAGGAGGCCACGTATGAGCCGTTCGCGACAACTGCGCGAACTGCTGGAGCAGGGCATGGTACTGGCTCCGGGCGTGTACAACGCCCTGTTCGCCAAGGTGGCGGAGCGTACCGGCTACGACGCGATCTACATGACGGGATTTGGTACTGCCGCCAAGTACGGCTATCCCGATGTGGGCTTGGTGACGCAGACAGAGATGCTCGACAACGTGCGCTCGATCTGTGCCGCTACAACCGTGCCGCTGATCGCGGACGCGGATACCGGCTACGGCGGCGTCATCAACGTCCGCCGCACGGTGCGGGCCTACGAAGCGGCGGGCGCGGCGGCGCTGCACATCGAAGACCAGGTGTTCCCGAAGAAGTGCGGCTTCATGGAAGGGAAGCAGGTCATCCCCGTCGATGAAGCGGTGCAGAAGGTGCGGGCCGCACTCGACGCCCGCACTGATCCTGACTTCGTCATCATCGCCCGTACCGACGCGTTGGCGCCCCACGGCTGGGATGACGCCGTCGCACGGGCTGAGGCGTACCACGCTGCCGGCGCGGACCTGGTGTTCGTCGATGGTATTCGCACCGCCGACGACGTGGAGTCGTACAGCCGCCGGCTGGCCAAGCGCGGCATCCCCTGCCTGTACAACGGCGCCGCCGTCACGGCTGACCAGGCGGTGGAGTTGGGGTTCCGCGTTCAGATCCTGGCTGGTCTTGCTCTTGGCGCCGTGTACCAGAGTGCAAACGAGGCAATGCGGGCACTACAGGAAACCGGCTCGATGCACTCCGTGCGTGAGCAGTATCAGGTTCCCGGCGACGAAGGGCTGAATGAATTGCTCGGGTTGTCGGAGGCGTACGAGTTGGAACGCCGCTACGGGACCGTGGCCGTTCGATAGCGGGAGTGAGGTTGGGCATGGGTAAGGGCAGACAATTGCGAGCGGCGCTCGCCGACGGCCTGGTGGTGGCCCCGTTCGTCTACGACGGGCTGACGGCCAAGATCGCGCAGGCACACGGCTTTCGCGCCTGTTACATGACCGGTCACGGCACGGCCGCACAGGCCGGCTTCCCCGATCTGGGATTGATCAGCTTCGGCGAGATGGTCGCGAATCTGCGCTACGTCGCCGGGGCGGTCGATATCCCCGTCGTGGCAGATGCGGACACCGGCTATGGCAATCCCCTCAACGTGCGCCGCACGGTGCGGGAGTATGAGCGGGCCGGGGCGGCGGCGCTGCACATGGAGGACCAGGTGTTCCCGAAGAAGTGCGGCTTCTTCGAGGGCAAGGCGGTCATCCCTGTCGATGAAGCCGTGCAGAAGGTCAGGGCCGCGGTTGATGCGCGCCACGACCCGGACTTTGTAATCATCGCTCGCACCGATGCGCTCGCGGTGAGCGGCTGGGATGCGGTCGAGGAGCGGGTGTTCCGCTACCGCGAGGCCGGGGCCGACCTGGTGTTCGTGGATGGCATCCGCACGCCCGACGACCTGCAACAGTACACCGATCGCCTCGTGCGTGCCGGCCTGCCCTGTTTGTACAACGGCATGATCGAGCCAACCGGAGACATCGCCGCCCGCGGATTCTCCTTGATGATCACCGGCGGCGGGCATGGCCTGTCATACATGGCGGTGCGCAAGGCGATGCTGGAGGCGCGCAGCGGGGATGGCCGGTCTGCCTCCAGTCGCTTGGAGTTCGGCTCGATCACCGATCTGCTCGGCCTGCCCGAGATCTATGAGATTGAAGCCCGGTACGCTGCCTTGCCAGCCGGATAGGCCGGTCCAACGTCAACCGTGGGACCGCTCCCGCCCAGCCGATGTGTTGGGGGCGTGGGGAAAGAGCGAAGAGCACCGATCAAGAGAGGCACACAATGGGCATGACGATTGCGGAGAAGATCCTCGCCAAGCACGCCGACCGTGACAGCGTGCAGCCGGGCGAATACCTATGGTGCAAGGTGGACGCGACCAGCGGCCACGTCCTGCGGGCATTGGAGCGGGTGGGCGTGGATGAGGTGTGGGACCGCGACAAAGTATTCGTGGTCGAGGATCACCTGGCGCCGCCGCCGACGATTGAGGCGGCGAACGCAGCCCGTGAGACGCGGCGGCTGGTAAAGAAGTACGGCATCACCAACTTCTTCGAATATGGCCGCGGCGGCATCCTCCATCAGGTGTTCGCCGAGCGAGGGATGTTCGCCCCCGGCGAGTTGGTGGCGATGGGCGACTCGCACTCCACGTCCGGTGGTGTGTTCAACGCCTGCGTCACCAACTCTGCCATCGACGCGCTGTACATCCTCGCCCTTGGCGAGCTGTGGTTCCGCGTGCCGGAGTCGGTCAAAGTGGTGCTCAACGGCACATTGCCGGCGTGGTGCGTGGGCAAGGACGTGATCCTCAAGGTTGCCGCCGAATTGGGCACCGACTTTGGGCTGTACAAATCGGTCGAGTATGTCGGGCCGGTGGCCTCACAGATGACGCTGGCGCAGCGCTGGACGATCTCGAACATGGGCGTCGAAGTCGGCGCCAAGTTCGCCATCTTCGAGGCCGATGACAAGGTCGACGAGTTCCTCCACGGCCGGGTCAATCGCCCGTACGAGCGTGTGTATGCCGATCCGGACGCGGCCTATGAATCGGTACACGAGTTCGACTTCAGCGACCTGGTGCCGATGGTGGCCAAGCCCGGCGACCCCGGCAACGGCGTGCCGGTGTCGGAGGTGGCGACCGAACGGGTGAAGATCGATCAGGCGTTCCTTGGTTCCTGCACGAATGCCCGTCTCGAAGACCTGGAGGTAGCCGCCCGCATCCTGAAGGGGCGAAAGGTCCATCCGGACGTGCGGATGCTGGTCAGCCCGGCATCACAGGAAGTGTTCAGCCAGGCGCTCAAGCGGGGCTACCTGGAGGTGCTGGCCGATGCCGGCGCGCTGGTGGAGCACTCTACCTGCGGCCCCTGCTACGGCGGTCACATGGGGTTGCTCGGCGACGAAGAGGTATGCATCTCCTCCAGCAATCGCAATTTCCAGGGGCGGATGGGCAGCCCGCTTGCTTTCTCCTACCTGGCGAGCCCGGCCACCGTGGCCGCCGCAGCCGTGGCCGGTGAGATCGTTGACCCGCGTGAGTTCCTGTCGGACTGATGGCCGCGGCAGCGAGTATAGAGGAGTGGACTATGCAGACCGTGTACACGGGCAAGGTGTGGAAGTTCGGCGACAAGGTGAGCACTGACCTGATGGTGCCCGGCTCCAAGGTGTTGGCCAAGCCGGGAATCTCGCCCGAAGAGGCGGCCTCATACTGCATGAGCGCCAATCGGCCGGGGTGGTCAGCCGAGGTTCAGCCTGGAGACATGCTCGTAGCAGGCATCAACTTCGGGTGTGGCTCGAGCCGCAATGGCTCCGCACCGCTCAAGGTGCTTGGTATCAGTTGTGTGCTGGCCGAGTCGGTGTCGCGCATTCACCTGCGTAATGCGATCAACACCGGCTTGGCCACGCTGGTCTGTCCTGGTATCCAGGATTTCGTCGAAGAGGGTGATCAGCTCCGGGTTGACATCGTCACGGGCACGGTCGAGAACCTGACGCGTGGCGGGAGCCTGCAGGCCGAGGCGTGGCCGGAAGACAGCCCGCCGTTCCAGATCTTGATGGCCGGCGGTTTCGACGAGTTCTTCAAGCAGAAATTGCGCGAGGCCGGCAAGATCCCGGCGTAATCGCGATCGTTGTCGAGGGGCAAGCGGATGGGTATGCAGCGATATCTGATACGGCGGCTGCTGCTGAGCGTTCCCACACTCCTGGGCGTCTCACTGATCGTGTTCACGGTTATCCGATTGGCTCCCGGTGATGTGATCGATCTGATCGTCGGCGACTACGGCGCCGCCTCGCCTGAGGTCAAAGAGGCGATCCGCAAGGAATACAGCCTGGACGACAACATGCTCGTTCAGTATGGGTCCTGGTTGTCAGACATCGTGCGCTTCGATCTGGGGCGGTCGATCATCAGCAACCGGACGGTGGCCAGCGAGCTGGGCAACCGGCTCCCGGTCACGTTCCAGCTGAGCTTGATGGCAATCCTCTTCTCCACGACGTTTGGCTTGACGATCGGGGTGATATCGGCGATTCGCCAGGATACCGCCGTCGACTACGTCGGGCGGAGTGTCGCCGTGGGATTGCTGGCGGTGCCGGGGTTCTGGGTGGCGATCCTACTGATCACGCTCGCCGGCCGGTACTTTGCCTGGGGCGTTCCGCCCAATCGCTACGTCCCCTTCACCGAGAACCCGATCGGCAACATCAAGATGCTCATCATACCGGCACTGATCCTCGGTATCGCACTTTCCGGAAGTGTGATGCGCTTCACCCGTTCGGCCATGTTGGAAGTGTTGCGGCAGGACTACATCCGCACGGCCAGCGCCAAGGGGCTGCGGTCGCGGACGGTGATGGTCCGGCATGCGTTGCGGAATGCGCTCATCCCGGTTGTGACCGTTATCGGTCTGCAACTGCCGGTCCTTGTCGGTGGAACCGTCATCATCGAGTCGATCTATTCGATTCCCGGCATGGGGCAGTACTACATCACCGCGGTAAACTCGCACGATTACCCGATCATCCAAGGGTTCAATCTCTTGGTGGCGGCGGTGGTGGTATTCGCTAATCTGCTGATCGACGTGATGTACTCGTTGCTTGATCCAAGAATACGGTACGCATGATGTCAAACAGTGCTGTCGTCCAGAAGCAAAGCGCCGCGCTCGTGACAGGCCCTCGGTGGCCGGCACGGGCCGCGAAGAATCTCACCTGGTTCGTGCGTCACAAGCCGCTGGGCGCTTTCGGCGCCGTGGTCATCCTCCTCCTGCTGCTGTTGGCTGCTGCACCTGGCCTGTTCACAACCCAGGATCCGAATCTGCAGTCGATCTTCAACCGCGAGTTGGGGCCATCAGCAGAGCACTGGATGGGCACCGATCAGCTTGGCCGGGATGTGTACACACGGGTTGTCTACGGTGCCCGCACCTCGATCATCATCGGTTTCGGTGTGGTGCTGTTGAGCGCGGTGATCGCCACCATGGTGGGCACGGTCACGGGCTACTTCGGCGGCTGGCTGGATACGGGCGTGCAGCGCTTGGTCGATATCGGCATTGCCCTGCCTGGTCTGGTGTTCATCATCATGGTGGTGACCTCAGTGCAGCAGATTCCGGTACTGATGCGCATCATCCTTGCGATTGGCGCGCTGAGTTGGTTCGGGCAGTCGCGTGTGATCCGCGGCACTGTGACGGCCACCAAGCAAAACCAGTACGTCGAGGCCGCCCGGGTGGTGGGCGCCAGCAACACGCGGATCATGTTGCGCCACATTGTTCCCAACACCATTCCGATCATCATCGTGGCGGCTTCGATCCAGGTTGGCGCCGCCATCCTGGTCGAGTCGTCGCTGGCCTTTCTCGGATACGGCGTGCAGCCGCCCACCGCCAGTTGGGGGCGGATGCTGGACGAAGCGCGACAGCAGCTTGTCCGCTCGCCACACCTGGCCATCTTCCCTGGTGCGGCCATCTTTCTGACCGTGTACAGCTTCAATATGTTTGGTGATGCGCTGCGGGACATCCTGGACCCACGAATGCGTGGAACCCGGTAACTGTCGGTGGTTATGTCCGGTAGAAAACGCGGGATCTGGCGCGCGCCCGCCTTGTGAATTTGCGTCGCGCCCAGCGACCTTGAAGCGAAGGAGTATCTGTTCGCATGAAAAAGACCGCTCGTCTCCAAGAGTTGTTCCATCGTGGTCAGACCTTTGTCATCGCCGGCGGCGGCTGTGCGCTCCATGCCCGCATCGCGCAGGCGGCTGGGTATGAATGCGCTTACATGTCCGGGGCGATGACGTCGGCCACAGTGCTCGGCATCCCAGACGCGGGCTTGATCACAGCGACCGAGATGGTGGAGAACGCCGGCCGGATGGCAAGCGTGATCGACATTCCGCTGATCTCCGACTCGGATCAGGGCTTCGGCAATGCGATCAACGTCCGTCGCACGGTGCAGGCCTTCATCCGTGCTGGCGTAGCCGGCATCCACATCGAAGACCAAACCTTCCCCAAGCGGTGCGGTTTCGTGAAGGGGAAGGAGACGGTTTCAGTTGAGGAGGCGGTCGGCAAGTATCGAGCGGCCGTCGATGCCCGGAATGAGCTCGACCCGGACTTCGTGATCATCGCGCGTTGTGACGCGCGCGGCGCGGCCGGCGGATCATTGGACGAGGTGATCACACGGTTGCAGGCATACAAGGAGACCGGTGTCGATGTGCTCTATCCCGAGGCGCTGACCAACCGGGACGAAGTGCGGGCGGTGCGCGCCGCGATCGATGGCCCGATGATCGGCACCCTCGGCTTCCTCGACCC
>JBFXAN010000122.1:0-19891 GCA_050184225.1 Dehalococcoidia bacterium
GTCTCCGGCGTGACACCGATGCGGGACATCAGTGCTTCGAAGCCGGCGCGGTCGAGGTAGTCCCGCCGGAGTTGGTCGTTGAGGTCGCGCGTCCAGTCCACCTCCACCGCGCCGGGGATGTGGCCGGAGCCGTAGAGGAGTGTATCTTCGTCGGACTCGATCAGCCGGACGTTCGGGTCGTTGAGGTGCTCGGCCACCCAATCGGTCGAGACAAGCACATCCGGGTTGGCATAGCCTCGGCTGCCAATGTCGCTCACTTGGTCCTCCTGGCGGGAATCGAGAAACGGGTGACACGTATAGTATATCCACTTACTAAAGTATACCAGTTTGTTACCATCGGCCAAGACTTGGGGAGAATGGAGCGGCGGCCCTCACCCCCGACCCCTCTCCCGTCGTGACGGGAGAGGGGAGCCTGAAGTGACCGGGAGCGCCAGCTTGTCGATCGGTCAGACTGCACCAAGGCAAGCGTTCAGGCTCTCGGCAAATGCAAGCTCCCCTCTCCCGCATCGGCGGGAGAGGGGTCGGGGGTGAGAGCCTGCGAGGGACGCATCCGATGACTCAAGCCTTCGAGCTCATGGACCGGCAGGTGGAGGCGTTGTTTACGCACGACGCCGCCGGGAGGATCGTGCGGCAGAACGAGCCGGATGGGCCGGCAGCGCCGTTGTTCTTCCTTGGCTGCACGGAGGGCGGCAACATCTCGCGGGTGCGGCATGATGTTCCATTGAACGTGGCAGCGCGGCTCGATGAGATCGCCGGGCGCGAGCCGGTGGATGCGGCATTGCCCGAACGTCCGCGGTGCGCGGAAGCAATCATCCACCTGCTTGGTGCGGCGGCATCGGCAGGCGGTGGACCGGCCTTCTGCTTCGACGATGTGATTCCCGATGCGGTCGGTGCGGTTCGAGTCGAACGAGACACCACGGTCCTGCGCGGCGAGTTTGCGTGGTTGGTGGCGGAAATCGAGGATCGGCGGCCCTGCTTCGCGGTGATTGAGGATGGGATTGCCGTCTCGGTGTGCTTTAGTTCGCGGCGCTCGCCGCGTGCGTGTGAGGCCGGCGTCGAGACGCTGGCCGAGCATCGCGGTCGCGGCTATGCCACCGCCGTGACCGCCGCCTGGGCGCGGGCAGTTCGAGACGAGGGTTTGACACCCCTCTACAGCACGTCATGGGACAACCTCGCCTCACGCGGCGTCGCGCGGCGGCTTGGCTTGGTCCAATACGGCACAGACTGGAGCGTGCGATAGTCGCTACACTCGTGGTCGGTGCCGCCTGCCCGCGCCCAGGAGGAAGCCGGCCGGATGAAGATTGTGCTCGTTCGTCATGCCGCCGTCGAGACGGAGCCGGCGGTCGTGCCCGCGCTTTGGCAGCTTTCCGACGAAGGCCGCGCAGGCGCGCGGGCACTGGCACGGGAGCGGCTGTGGTGGCCGATCGAGCGGATCTTCACCAGCCCCGAGGCGAAGGCGCTGGAGACGGCGCATATCATCGCCGGGCCGAACGGAATGACGGTGACAGCGGTCGAAGACCTGCATGAGGTCGAGCGGCCGGCGAACCAGTGGTTTGACGACCGCTACCCGGGTGGGTACGCGGGAGCGGTACGCGACTACCTGGCGGCGCCGGAGCGCGCCACCCACGGATGGGAACCTCCGGCGGAAGCGCAACACCGCATCCGTACCTGCATCGACTGGCTGCGGCGATGGGAGCCGCATGGCTTCGCCGTCGCCGGCCATGGCCAGACGCTCAGTCTTTATGTCGCCTCAGTCATCGGTCTGGACCCGTGGGAGGTTTGGCGGACGATCAATCTACCCGACTACGCGGTGATCGATCCCGGCGCGGGCCGGCTGATCCGCGGGTTTGGACAGCCGTGGGGGTCTGTCTGACCCCGTAAGGATCGAGATCTGGCGATCACAACCGTCACCAGAGTATGTCGACGCCGTTGTCCTGCCCGACCGCCGGCGCAGGAGTAGCCGGGCCGAGTACAGCTCGATCTCGTTGTCGAGGGAGGCACAGGCGCCGGCGACGCCGCGGTCTGCGCCGTTGTTCGGTACGACGGTGAGGAGCCAGCGTCGGCGGCGCGTGTGGCTATTGGACGCCGGGAATTCGGTTCGGCGCAGGGATATCGACGCGGGGAACGTCGGAGAGGTCGATGAGCACGGCCTTGCCGTCGCCGCCGACGCGGCTGCCGTCGCAATGGCTGCCGGCGGCGGTGGCGTTGAGATCGACGATGCGGGTGGGGAAGCCGGCCTCGTCGAACTGGCGGGCGACGAGATCCCGCATGTCATCGAAGGCACGGCCGACGTGGCCGCAGGGCGCGGTATCGTCGCGGTGGACCGACGCGAGCACGAAGGTTTGGGTATCGGTGATCGGCACGGCCTGGATGCGCATGTGGTAACGGGTCATCGGGTTGATGTCCGCCGCGAGTTGGCGGAATGTGGGGCGTACGCCGTTGCGCTGTTTGAAGCTCATTCCGGTGGCGACGACCGGCTTCCAACCGAGCACCCGTTGCGCGGTGGCGGCGGCGGTGGCGCCGTCGGTGTGCAGAAAGATGATGTTGATCGGGTCGGCGCGTTCGCCATTCTGTCGATAGATGTAGGGGTCGAAACCGGTCGGGGCCTCAAGCGGGGGAGGCGTTGCTCTCGGCCCCGGCATCGCCACACTGTCGCTCGCGGCCGCTTGATCGGCCACCGTATCGGAGATCGTCGATGCCGCCACCCAGCAAGCGGGTAGGCTGAGCAGGACGAGGGGGATAAGCCACGCAACCCCGCGGCGGCCCACCACTTGCCGGAGTAACCCTCGGATCACACCAAACCCTTCGCCATTAGTCCGGGGTCGAGCTTCCTGCACTGCCCGAAAGAGTATACGAGTCCGTCAGATTCGTGCAAACAAACTTTCGGTTCGCGTAACACGATCCTGGAGATGTGTCGGGAAAGGTCTAACGCGGAGCGTGCTCGGCCGGCGGTCCGATGCCGCTTTCGTAGACCCGGCGGACGATGTCTTCGATCTCCGGCTCCTCGATCGTCAGGTCAAGCAGCCGGGAGCTGGCAGCGACGGCGCCGATCACCTGGGCGGCAGTGGTGTCGGCGCGGCGGAACCGCAACCACTGCCGCGGACCGTCAACCCGTGTGACCGAGGCACCGGCGACGGTGAGGGGTGGTTCCTCCTCTTCGAGGTCCACCACCACGGTGCGCTCGCTGCCGAAGCGCTCTCTGATCATATCAAGACCGCCGTCGTAGATCACATGGCCGTGGTCGATGATCAGCATGCGCGAGCAGAGGCGCTCGATATCGGACATGTCGTGCGTCGTGAGCAGCACGGTGACGCCGCGCTCGCGGTTGATCCGGGTGAGGAATTCACGCATCCGCGCCTTGGCGACGACATCAAGGCCGATCGTCGGCTCGTCGAGATAGAGGATCGGCGGGTCGTGCAGCAGCGCCGCCGCCAGGTCGCCGCGCATCCGCTGGCCCAGCGACAGCTGGCGGACCGGCGTTTGCAGGAAGGGCTCCATGTCGAGCAACTCGGTGAAGGCCGCAAGCCGCTGCCGGTAGACGCGATCGGGAACGCGGTAGATGTGCCGGAGTAGTTCGAAGGAATCGATCAGCGGCAGGTCCCACCAGAGCTGGGTGCGCTGACCGAAGACGACACCGATCTGCTTGGCCAGTTCGAGCCGGTCACGCGAGGGGTCGAGCGCGGCGACGCGCATCCTCCCTCCGCTTGGCTGAAGGATGCCGGTGAGCATCTTGATCGTCGTCGACTTGCCGGCGCCGTTGGGACCGACATAGCCGACCATCTCTCCCTCGCGTACGGCGAAGGAGACACCGTCGACGGCGTGGATATCCGACGCGTCGCGCCGTATCAGGCCGAGCGGTCCGCGGCCGTGCTTGCGGTAGATACGGAAGGTCTTACGCAGGTCCTCCACTTCGATGATCACGGTCGGTACTCCTTGCGGGCTGATTCGCTACGATCCGGTGCTCTGGTAGTGGCGCACGCCGAAGGACCAGGCGGCGCGGGCGACGAAGAAGAAGATGGCGGCGACGAGCGGCGAGCAGAACTGAAACACGGCCGGCAGGCCGAGCGGATCGGGCCGGTCGAGGATGTAGAGCGCGGGCAGGTAGGTGATGAAGGCGAGCGGCACGACGAAGGTGAAGAATCGCCACAGCCAGTCGGCGTAGATCGACATCGGGTTCTCGACCAACGCGGAGCCGCCGTAGGTGAAGACGTTGGTGACTTCAGAAGTCTCGATGGTCCAGAAGGTGATGGAGGCGCCGATCACCCAGATCGCGCAGAAGATGACGACGCCGGAGACGATCGCGGAGGCGGCCACGATCAGCCGGGCCGGCGTCCAGTCGATCTCGACCCAGGTGAGGGCGAGTCCCAGAGCGACGGCGGACTGAGCGATGCGTCCCAAGCGGCGGATCTGAAAGTCGCCGGCGAGCGTCTGCTGGAAGCTGCCGAGCGGCCGGGTGAGGACGCGGTCAAATGTGCCCTCTTTGATCGTCAGGCTGAGCCGGTCGAAGCCGCCACAGGCCATATCGGAGATACCGAAGGCGATGCCGCCCAATCCGTAGAGGAACGTGATTTCGCCGAGGGACCAGCCGGCGAGCGTTGGGAATCGGTTGAAGAGCAGCAGGATCGTGATGAAGTCGACGAAGGTCGCCGCCGCCTGGCCGAGGGCCTGCATCGCGAAGGAGACGCGGTATTGAAGCTGGGAGCGAACCTGCGCGGCGAGCAGGCGGCCGTAGATCGTGAGCGCGTCGCCGAATTCGCGCACACGGGATCGGGCGGGGTGTGAGATGTGTTCGGTAACGAGGGTCATCGGATTCTCTTAACCTCCCTGCACGACCAGCTTGCGCAGCGCGGCCGCGAGCATCAGCCGGCCGAACCAGAGCGTCGCCACCGCCCAGATGGATTGCAGCAGGAGAGCGGCAATCAGGTCTTCGCCGCGTAGCTTGCCGAGGAAGACGTCGATCGGGATCGCGATCATCGAGGCGAAGGGCAGCAGGTAGACGACCGTGCGGACGGCGTCGGGGAACATCGCGACCGGCACGGTGAAGCCGGACAGCAGCAACGCGACGAGGCTGGCGAGGCCGGCGACGCCGCGATAGTCGAGCAGCCAGAAGGCGGTGAGATTGAGACAGAAGCGCCAGGCGAAGGAGACGGTGACGGCGAGCACGAGGCTCGGGATCACCGCCAGCCAGAGGATCGGGTCCGAGGGTAGCGCGATGTCGAAGACGATCATGCCGGCGATGAACGGCGGGATGCTGCGGAAGAAGAACTGGAAGAGGGCGCGGCCGTAGTCCTGGGCAAGCCAGTAGAACTGATAGTCGAAGGGGCGCGAGAGGTCGGTGGCGACCTGGCCGGTCTGGACTGTCTCGGCGATCCGCCACCAGGCGAAGACCTCGGTCAGGGCGGCCATGCCCTGGGTGAGGAAGGTGAAGGTGAGCGCGTCCTGGAGGGTGTAGCCGCCGGCATCGGGGCGCACCTCGAACAGCGCGATGAAGACGTAGGCACGGAGGAAGCCGAAGAAGGTATTGGTGATCGCGCCGGAGATGGCGGCGGTGCGATAGGCGGCGGTGCGCTGAAAGCCGCGGATGGCGAGTTCCCAGTAGAGACGCATGGCGAGACTCCGCGCGACACGCACGCCGAACGCCCGGACTCCCCAATCAGGGGGCCGGGTGAATCTGGACGGACAAGACGGTAGTGTACCAGAGGTCGGGCGTTCGATGTCAGGGGGCGAGGCACAGAGCGCCGGCCTGAAACCTGACGCCGGACCCTTCACGCGTCGCCAGGACAGTGGTCCGGACTGTGAATGGCGTGCTATGATCATTTGGTTGACAATTCACGCGGCCCGTGACGGCCGCGTTGCTGTGTCCAGTGCCAGGAGGCCCAGGTCATGAAGGTTGTGTTTATCGAGGAAGTGCCGGGGACGGCGGTTCCCGGTGAGGTGAAGGATGTCCGCGACGGCTTCGCGCGGAACTATCTGTTGCCGCGGAATCTGGCGGTGCCGGCGACGAAGGCATCGCTGCAGCGGGCCGAGGCGCTCTCGAAGCGCGAGGACAAGCGTCAGGCGCACCTGGACGCCGAGGCACAGAAGATCGTCGACAAGCTCGAAGGGAAGCAGATCCTGATCCGCGCCCGCGTTGGCGAGCAGGGACGGCTGTATGGCTCGGTCACGGCGTCCGACATCGCCGGCTACCTCGACGAACTGATCGGCGAGCCGATCGACCGCCGTCGGATCATGCTGAACATGCCGCTGCGCGAGGTAGGCACGCGCCAGGTGGCGTTGCGGCTCACCCGCAACATCGCGACCAACGTCGAGGTGGTGATCGAGGCGGACGAGACATCGTCGCGCGGCCGCCGATCGACGGCGCCGGCGGGTGGGTCGATCATCATGGCGCCGCGCCGCGGCCGTGCGGCCCAGGAAGAACTGGAAGCCGAAGGGGCAGAGGGTGCGGTCGAAGGCGAGAGCGATGACGACGATCTGATGGAAGAGGCGCGGATCGAGGCCGGCGAAGAAGAAACGGAAGCAGCGGCCGAGGATGAAGCGACCGGCGAGGACGAAACGGACGAGGAATAGCCCGTCTCTACACCACCGTCTTCCACGAGAAGCCCGCGTCGCGGGCTTTCTCGATCGCTCGAAGTTGAGTTGTCTATACAACACGAATACGAGTGCCAGATCGGGATAGCCGAATGCCGCTGCCGGCCATGACCATAAGATCGACGCCCTGTCCCGCCCGCGCTCGGCAGAATAGGAAGACGGGTGTGCGGGTTGGGACTGTTCCGCCCCGGCGCAGCGTGCGACCGGGCGGGTTTCGCTATGGTTGCACACCCGTGGTACTCGACAAGCTTCCGCCACACGACATCGCCGCCGAGGAATCGGTGGTCGCCGCCTGCTTGGTCGACCCGGAGGCGATCTTCAAGGTCGCGCCGGTCGTCAAGTCAGATGATTTCTTCCGTGAGAAGAACGGTTGGGTGTTCGACGCCTGCGTCACGCTCTGGACGCGCAACGAGGCGATCAACCAGATCACGGTCGCTCACGAGCTGGCGCGGCGGGAGCGGCTGGAGGCGGTTGGTGGTGTCGCCTACCTCTCGCGCCTCATCGCTGATTTGCCCACGGTGGTCGGCGTCGAGTACTACGCGCAGATCGTGGCGCGCGATGCGATCTATCGGCGCCTGATCTCTGCCGCTGGTCAGATCGCACAGTACGCGTATGAGGGTGGTGCCGACCTCGACGCGGTGCTGAACCGCTCCGAGACGCTGCTAATGGCGTTGCGCAACGGCGAGGCGTTGCGCGATTTCGTCCACATCAAGACGCTGCTGGAGAAGTACCTCGACGACGCGGGCAACCCGGAGGAGGACGGGGACACGCCGAGCGTGATCCGGACGGGGTTCATCGACCTCGACACGCTGCTGGGCGGCCTGAAACGATCCGACCTCGTCTTGTTGGCGGCGCGGCCAAGCGTCGGCAAGTGCCTTGCCGCTGGTTCCACGATCGTTCTGTCTGACGGAAGCGTTCGTACGATCGAAGAGATTTATCAGCGTCGTGAGGCTGAAGTCTTGACGCTCGGAGCGGATTGGCGGCTACGTCGCGCGCGTCCAACTGACTTTGTCGCCAATGGAGTCAAGCCGGTCTTTCGAATCCGGACACGGCTCGGACGGTGTATCGAGGTCACGGCGCAGCATCCGCTCCTCTGCGTATCGGGTTGGAAGACGCTCGCGGACATTCAGGTCGGAGACCATATCGCCGTGCCACGGCGGGTTGATGCGTTTGGCAGTGGCGAGCTTCCGGAGTATCAGGCCAAGATTCTCGGATATCTGATTGGTGACGGCGGCCTGACCGGTTCGATTCCGAAGTTCACCAACGCGAATCCGGCCATTCGAGAGGACTTCCTCGAGGCCATTGCGGAGTTTGGCGGATTGGCAGTTCGCGTGGACTCGCGTGGTCGTAGCGCGCCGACACTGTGTATCTCCGCCGACCATGAGGCGATCATCGACGCGCGACAGAAATTCGCCGTGAGCCTTCAAGCCGCAATGCGCTCAAATAGCATGTCAGCCCGCACCGTCGCCACGGCGCTCGGCGTATATCCGAATGCGGTGGAGAATTGGCGCCGCGGCCTTGCGTTCCCGAGTGAGGCGTTGCTTGAGTCGGTCGGGACGGTGATCGGTGTCGATCATCGCGGGCTTGTCGATGCAGCAAGCGGGGCTGCTCGAAAAAATGGCCGGAGCCGGCTCACTCGCTGGTTGGAATCACTCGGCCTGTGGGGCAGGGGATCGCACGACAAATTCGTCCCCGAAGTCGTATTTCACGCGTCGAGGTCTGCGATCGCGATGTTCCTGAATCGTCTGTTTGCGACCGACGGCTGGGCCACGGTGCTTGGGGGTGGAAACGCACAACTGGGCTACGCATCCGTGTCCGAGCGACTGGCCCGTCAGGTCCAGCATCTGCTGTTGCGGTTTGGCGTGATCGCATCGTTGCGCCAAAGGTCGATCAAGTATCGTGACCAGCGCCGCCCGGCCTGGCAGCTTGACATTACTGACGCCAGATCCATCCGGACATTCGCCGACGAAATCGGCATTTACGGAAAGGAATCGGCGCTTCAGCGCGTGCTCAACGCCCTGGATGGCCGGCGGTATCAGACGAACTGTGACTTGATTCCCGTCGAGATCTGGGGACAAATCGCCGAGGCAAAGGGGAACCTTTCCTGGGCAGAGGTCGCCCGCCGGATGGGCTTCTTCGGCGTTGGGCACAACCTCCACGTCGGCAAACGCGCCCTCTCCCGGCACCGGCTTGGCCGGTTCGCGGATGCCCTTGACGATCCGGCACTTCTCGCCCTGGCGGAGAGCGATGTCTACTGGGATCGCGTCGAGTCCATCGACGATGCGGGCGAGCAGCAGGTCTACGACCTCACGATCCCTGATACACATAACTTTGTCGCCAACGATATCGTGGTCCACAATAGCGCGCTTGCGATGAGTTTTGCGCGGAACGCGGCGGTGGGGCAGCAGGCGAAGGTGGCGGTTTTCAACCTGGAGATGTCGGGGGATCAGCTGGCCCAGCGGCTGATGGCGGCGGAGGCGAGTGTCGACAGCACGCGGCTGCGGCTGGGCGAGCACACGGAGGTGGAGGAGCGGCGGATCATGCATGCGCTCGGCATCCTCTCGGAGTGCGACATCTACATCGACGACTCGCCGGTGTTGACGGTCGGCGAGCTGCGTGGCAAGGTGCGGCGGCTGCAACAGGAGAAGGGCCTCGACCTGCTGATCATCGACTACCTGCAATTGATGCAGGGCAACGAGAAGGGGAACGACAATCGGGTGCAGGAGATCTCCTTCATCTCCCGCTCGCTGAAGAATCTGGCGCGTGAGTTGAACGTGCCGATCGTGGCGCTGTCGCAGTTGTCTCGTGCCGTGGAGAGCCGCAAGCCGCCAATTCCTATGATGAGCGATCTACGCGAATCCGGATCATTAGAGCAAGATGCAGATGTTGTCATGTTCATTTATCGTGAGGACTATTACACGCAGCGGGATGATTGGCAGGCGGCGAATCCGGAGCAGCCAGGGCGGAGCTTTCCCCATGGGATCGCGCAGGTGATCGTGGCGAAGCACCGCAACGGGCCGGTGGGGACGGTCGATCTGCGGTTCCAGCACAAGACGGCGAAGTTTGAGGATCTGTATGTGCGGGAGGAGGGACATTGACGACATCCTCTCGGCCGTTCAGGGGGTTCGCTGGTGGGACGCACGCGACCGTGATCCCGAATACGTTCTTCACCGAGGTAGTGCCGTCGATTGATGACCCGGTTGAGTTGCTGGTGAGCACCTATGTCTTCTATGCGCTGGCGCGACGGCGGGCAGGTGAGCGGTGGCTGACCGTCGAGCAGCTGTCGGCGGAGATGCCGCTGCGGCGGGCTATGACACGATTGACCGGAAGAGACGCGGTCGGGGAGGTGGAGCGTGGGCTTCAGGCGGCGGTGACGCGGGGCACGTTGGTCGCAGGAGGGGGCGATGGACCGGTCCGATACGCGATTAACAGTCCCGCTGGACGGCGAATGCTGGCGCTGCCGGCGACGACAGAGATGGACATGGTGGCGCCGCGCGATCTCGATCCGCCGAACATCTACGCCCTCTATGAAGAGTCGATCGGCACGGTGTCGCCGTTGATCGCGGATGAGTTACGGGCGGCCGAAGAGGAATATCCGCCACCGTGGATTGAAGCGGCGTTCCGCGAGGCGGCCGCGCAGAACCGGCGAAGCTGGCGGTATGTCGCCCGCATCCTGGAACGGTGGCGGGACGAGGGACGGAACGATGCGACGGTTGGACGAGATCCTGGCACGCGGCACGACCTTGCCGGCCGCTACCGCGGCCTCATCCGCCGGTAGCGGCGACTCCCAGGTCGAAGGCATTGAGGAGGCGCCGCCGTGTCCGCGCTGCGGTGGCGCTGGTTACGTGCGCCGGTCGGTGCCGCTCGGCGATCCGCGCTTTGGTCGGGCAGTGCCCTGCGATTGCGTGATGACGGAGTCGGACGAGGAGAAATCGAGCCGGCTGTTGCAATACAGCAACCTCGGCTCGCTCCGGCGGATGACCTTCGCCTCGCTGATGCCGCGCGGCCGGAGCGCCGACCCGCAGCACCAGGAGCGGTTTGCCCACGCGATGGCGGCGGCGCAGTTCTACGCGGAGGCGCCGGAGGGCTGGCTGGCGCTGCTGGGGCGGAGCGGCGCGGGGAAGACGCATCTCGCGGCGGCGATCGCGAACCGGCGGATCGAGCTGGGCAATCCGGCGCTGTTCATCGTCGTGCCGGACCTGCTCGACCACCTGCGCGCATCCTACCGGCCGGAGGCGTCGGAGCCGTATGACAGCCTCTTCGAGCAGGTGCGGAGCGCGCCGCTGCTGATCCTCGACGACCTGGGGGCGCAGTCGGCGACGCCCTGGGCGAACGAGAAGCTGTATCAGATCCTCAACCACCGCTACAACGCGCAGCTACCGACGGTGATCACGGCGTCGGCGCAGCTCGATGAACTTGAGGAGCGGTTGCGGACGCGGCTGGGCGATATCTCGCTGAGCCGGGTCTATACGCTGGAAGAGGCGGCGATGCGCGGCGGTGGCGCGGGCGCGGGCGCGCTCGACCTGCCGCTGGTGCGGAACATGACGTTCGCGGGCTTTAATCCGGCGGGCATGGGCGCTGCGCCGGAGGCGGCGCGGAGTCTGGGCCGGGCGCTGCAACTGGCGCGATCGTACGCGGACAATCCGGAGGGCTGGCTGGTGTTGCTCGGTGCGACCGGCTCCGGCAAGACGCACCTGGCCGCCGCGATCGGCCATCACCTGCGAGAGATCGGCCGGTCGGTGGAGTTCGTCGTCGTGCCGGACCTGCTCGACCAGGTGCGGGCACTAATGAGCGACGACGGCGACGCCGACCAGTACCGGCTGCTGGAGCAGGTGCGTACTTGTCCGCACTTGATCCTGGACGATCTCGGCGTGCACAGCGCGACGCGCTGGTCGCAGGAGAAGCTCTTTCAGATCCTCAACTACCGCTATAATGCCAAACTCTCGACGGTGATCACGGTCGGGCGGCCGCTGGAGGAGCTACCGGAGGCGTGGGTGTCGCGGATGTACGACGACAAGGTGAGCCTGATCTTCCAGATCGAGGCGCCGGACTATCGCGGGTTGCGAAGGCCGGAGGCGCGGAGACGGCGGTAGCGGTCAAATCCCCCTGCCCCGGCCCCGCCCCAACGCCTTGGGGCGGGGCCGGGGCAGGGGTGTGTCGTCACTCGATTCGGATGGTGCCGTGGGCGGCGTCGAGGTGGAGGAAGGCACCGTCCTGGATGCGGGTGATGGCGGGGCCGAGGTGGCCGATCACGGGGACGCCGATCTCGCGGGCGACCTGGGTGAGGTGGTGTGCGGGGCGGGCCGCGGCGACGACGCCCTGGACGAGCATGAGGAGGGAGTGCCAGTCGGTGTAGGCGAAGGCGTTGGCGTCGAGGACGACGAGGATATCGGTTGGTGTGATTGCCTCGATCAGTTCTGGGGTGAGCGTTCGGACGATGCGGGCGTGGCCCGTTGCACGGCCTGAACCGAAGCCGACGCCGGTGAGTTCGGCGCTCGATTTGGGATTTGTCTCTGGTGACTGGGGCGGATGATCCTCGGCTGGGAGTGGTTCTACGGTAGGACCGATGTTCGTCGGGGCGGTGAAGCGGCGGTTGCGGTGGTACTCGCGCGTGCGCGCGGCCAGGGTTTGGGTGAAGGCGGCAGCGGCGCCGTCCCGTGCGTAGGCGAGCAGGTCGGTGGTGCGCATGAGGAGGATGTCGGCGGGGTCTCGCGTGAGGCGTTCGGCGGTGAGGCGCAGGCCGAGATGCCAGATCAATTCTCGTTCCCAGAGCAGTCCGACGACAACGCCGTGACGGTCATTGAGCGCCTGGGTCCAGTAGCGGGTGCGGTCGAGCATGTGGTCGAAGCGGGCGAGATCCTCCGGCTTCTTGGTGGTCAGCAGTGTGCGGACGCGGGACTCTTCGCCATCGCGACGGTGGCGTGACTCGCGCTGCGCCTCGCGCACGTCGCGGGCTTCTCCGCGCAGGGCAGAGCGGATCGCATGTATGGCGGCGGCGTCACCGTCCTCCCAGGGGGTGCGCCAGAACGCGGGACGCCGCCCCCAGGATGGCGGTGTCTTGCCGAAGCGCCGGCAGAGTGATTCGTAGTCATGGAGGAAGTCACAGTCGGGCGCGCGCTCTTGGAGCGCGCGCAGGACATCGCCGAGGCGTTCGTCGCGGAATGCAGCGCGGACGCGATCGTCCTGGATCGATCGGCCGAGATCCTGAAGGGCGGCGGCCAGGGTGAAAGTGTACGAGGCCTCACCGCCGATGAGCGAACTGAGTCGAAGCGACGGATCGATCGCGTGGAGAAAGCGACCGAGCATCGCCTCGCACATCCAGCCGAGCGCCTGGGGACCGCTCCAGCCGAAGGAATTGAGGTCCCAGATGCGGTCGCGGACCGCAATCGTCGCCGGGATCAGTGCGGCGGCGGAGGTTGTGTCTCGCAGCGCCGATCGAGCGATCTCCTCGATCGCGGCCAGTTCGTCGTGTCGTTTGTTCCAGCGGTCGCGGTACTGTGCTTCGTTGTGGTCGAGCCAGGTCTCGAAGTCGTCGACGCTGCTGAGGTAGTCGAAGAAGGTAGGTCGGGGGCCGGTATCGACGTAGCGATAGCCGTGGAGGTCCGCCTCGTGCTTCCAGATGCCGGTGAGAATGATGTCACTCGGTTGGTAGCGGTGCCAGAGCTCGGACTCGGATAGGTCCGCATAGAGCGGTGTGAGAAATCCCTGGGGCAGGTCACCGCGGAGGGGGAGGGCAAAGAATGGGAGTTGCCACGATGCGGAGGCGTCGAGGCGCTGCACCTCCGGCGACCGAAATGGCGGGAGCGCGGTGAGGGGGCGTACCTGCACGATCCAGAGGCCGTCCGCCAGCACCCATTCAACATCCATGCGCTTCGTTGCGGCTTCGTCGAGACGGCGGGCGGCGGCGGCGATCTCCGTACAGCGCGAGGTCGAGAGGAGGGCCGTTGCTGCGGCGGGATGCTGTTCGCGGACGACGCCGGATTCCCAGTCCAAGAGGTATCTGTCGCCCACGCCGCTGCCGCTCATGAGGTCGAGCGCGAGGCCGCGAGTGGCGTGGAGCACGAACTCCCACGGATTGCCGGTGTCGGGGTTGGCGGTGACGATCACGCCGGCGGACGTGGCCTGGAGAACCGGTTGGAGCATGACCGCCATCGCGTCGATCACCGGCTCGATTCCCATGCGGTCGAGGTAGCGGAGGGCGCGAGGCGTCCAGGCGGAGAGCCAGCAGGCGATGATGGCGTCGATCGTCTGCTCGATGTCGCTGGCACCGATGGTGCTCGCGAAGATACCGGCGAAGCTCGCCGTGTCGGAGTCCTCGTAGATGGCGGAGGAGCGGACGGCGATCCCCGACGGTGCGGCGTCGAGGATTTCGGCGATTGCCCGCGTCAATTCCGCGCGGAGATCGTCCGGCAGGCTGCACGTCCGCACGGCGACGGCGAGTTGTTCGAAGGCCCCTTCGAGGGTGCCGGGAGTGCGAGCGATGCGGTGGTACTCCGTCAGCGTCACTTCGAGGCGGTTGTGGTCGATGAAGCGGCTGAGTGCCTCGCGGGTGACGACGATCGTATCGGGGACACGACAGCCGAGGGCGGCAGCCCACGCGAGGTTCGAAGCTTTGCCACCGATGCGTTCGATTCCTGCTGTCTGATCGAGCCGGGTGCAGAACACGGACGCGCCTCCATTGCGCCACTTCCTGCGTGGTTCATCGTCGTGTGCCGCTGAAAACGGGGGACACCCCCGTTCTCACGCGGCCCGCACGCCAGCGAGCCAAGCAAGAACGGGGGTGTCCCCCGTTGGCTACTTGTCTGGTACCTCAATGTTGAGGCGATCTGGATCCTATGATGACGCGGTGGGTGGCGTCAACGGGGACGGGAGGACGGCCCTCACCCCCCGACCCCCTCTCCCAATGCTGGGAGAGGGGGAGCTTCACTCAACCGAGGTCTGGCAGTATCTCCGCCTATCCCAACATTGGGGGAGGGGGAGATGAGGGAAACGATGGAGCCTGGGCTGTGGGGGTTCGACCGCTCGTATCATTAGCTGCTTGGTCATGCAGGGATGCCAAGCGCTGCACGCACATCGGCGGTGTCACTACAGACGCGCCACTGGGCGATCAGGCCGTCTTCTACACATGCGGTCCAGATGGCGGGACCCTGTAGCTGATTCGGCGCGGGCAGGGTGCCATCGGGGCGACGGAGGGTCTGCTCTCCAAACGGCGTGAGCGTGCCGGTCGATGTGCCGACGAGCGTGACGGTGCCGCTCTCGACACGGACGGAAGGCGCGTGGATGTGGTAGTCGGGGAAGAGTTGGAAGTATCCGGCCCAACCCTCGCGGAGGGTTTCGCGGCCACGGAAGGACATACCGGCGGTGTCGATGAACTCGTGGTCGTCCGTGAGCAGTGCGGCGATTCCATCGACATCACCGGCGTTGATTCGCGACACGAATGCGAGTACTACGGATCGTGGGTCGGTGTTCTGCATCGGAATCTCATCTCCAGGTGTCCTGATCGCACGCTACAATGCCGGTTATTCGTTTGCATAGCCGGCCGAATGACCGGCCGTGGTCGACTGATTCGCGGTGAACTGAATCGAAGGCTGATAGGATGGACGAATCGTCGGTCGCGGGCACCCCGACAATCAGGGGTACCGACATCTCCGTCGAATCGATGCTTGAGCAACTCGCCGAGAACCCGGACGCGGGTACGCTGCTGGCTGAGCATCCAAAGCTCACGATGGACGACGTACGGGCGGCGCCGGCTTATGCCGGCGTCATTGTGAGGGACGCGGCGAAGCATGAAGCTGCGCGCGAGCGGCGATTTGAGCGCATGTTGTCAATTGCTCAACGGAATCCAGATGGCAACGGAGACGCATTGCTTGAGGAGTTGGAGCGTGAGGACGCCGAACGTCTTGCACGGTCCCGCGAGTAAAGGATCAGCGCTCCCCCTTTTGTACAGCCAAGGATGCTCTCGGGGATTGCCTCCCATCAGGCCGAGACGTAGGAGTTGGTTTCGTCCCGGCCGATGAGAGGACGGCAACCGGGCGCTATGATGTGATGCCGGCTGGTTCGCCGAGGGTGCGGCGGAAGAAGGCGAGGGTGCGGCGCCAGGCGTCGGCGGAGGCGTCGGCGTGGTAGCTGCTCGGGCGGGAGTCGTTGAAGAAGGCGTGTTCAGCGCCCTCGTAGACGTGCAGGTCGGCGTCCTTGCCGGCGTTGCGGAGGGCGGTAACGACCTCTTGCACTCCGGCGACGGGGATGCCCTGGTCGAGCTCGGCGTAGAAGGCTTCGACAGGGATTGAGACGTCGCCGGCGCGGTCGGCGCTGATCGGGCGGCCGTAGTAGGGGGCGGCGGCGTCGATCGTGCCCTGGCGGGTGGCGAGCTCCCAGACGAGGCCGCCGCCCATGCAGTAGCCGACGGCACCGATTCGACGGCAGCCGATCGAACGCAGGTAGCGGGCGGCGGCTTCGAGGTCGCTCATCGCTCTGGCGCGGTCCATTTCCATCACGAGCTTGCGGGCGTTGTCCGGTTCCTCGGTCTGCTTGCCCTCGTAGAGGTCGGGCGCCAGTGCGACGAAGCCGTCGCGGGCGAAGCGGTCGGCAACATCTTTGATGTGGTCGACGAGACCCCACCATTCCTGAATGACGATGACGCCGGGGGCGCCTTCGGTCGATGGCCGGGCGAGGTAGCCGGCTACCTGGCGGCCATCGTTGGCGAACTGCACCATCTCCGATCGCACGTCTGCCATCGTGGTCCTCCAGGGTTGATCTCGCTTGGGGAATGGTACGTCCAATCTGTTAATAGGAAAAACGTTGACGGCGGTAGCGTGTCGGTTCGTACAATGGCCGCCATGAAGTGCCACGCCGAACGGACACGCAAGCGGCCCAACCCATCAGCCGTGTCGCGCCCCCCACATCGAACATCCACAACACCCGTGCATCGACGCGCGCCCGCCATCGCCCGCTCGGAACAGCAAGACGGGAATCGATCCGGCATGAAGCTGGTGATCACGATCGTGGCCGATACCGATGCCGATGGGCTGATCCGCGCGATGGTCGAGCGCGGCTATCCGGCCACGAAGATCGGCTCTACGGGTGGCTTTCTCCGACGGGGAAACACGACCCTGCTCTCCGGCATCGAGGATGATCTGGTCGAAGACGTCATCTCTCTGGTCCGTGAGCTTTGTCCGATCCGCACGGAGTTGCTGACGATCAGCACGATACCGTTGGCGGGTGAGATGCCCTTCCTCAACGAGCCGCTGGAGGTCCGCGCGGGCGGGGCGGTGATCTTCGTTCTCGACATCACCCGGTTCGAGCGCGTCTGACCAATCTTCGTTCTGTCGCTATGGTTGACAGGCGACGCCCACCAGCAACGATAATAGCCAGGGGCAGCGCGGGGATTTCCCGCGCCCTCGAGAATTCTTGAACAGGAGGTGAATGGAAACGGCGCATGCGGCTTCCTATGCATGTGCATGCGACTCCAACTGTGAGGACGTTCGGCTTCTTGGATAGGAAGATTGAGCGCAAGGCCCTGATGCGTGATGGCGCGCGACAGGGATACGAGGTGAGGGGATCGGGTTCGCCTGGTCAATCGGACGGCTGTGGCATCGCAGCCAGTATCTGCGGAAACCCTCGGGCCTGCTGCCGGCCCTGACGCTTTCCTCAAATCCCCGGAGTAATCCGGGAGGCAAAGGGAAATCGAGGTAGCAGCCGTACATTCTCCTCCCAGTGATCGATAGGCTCACACGGTGCAGCGGCCTGCCGGCTCCGACCGGCTGGTTCTGTTTGCGTGGCCGTGGACGACAGAGCGCAGCGCGTCCGCGCGTGACCGCTCTGCATTCTGCTTGGAGGTACACATGTGCGGCATCATCGGCTATGTGGGTCCGGACGAGGCGGGGCCGATCCTGCTCGACGGTCTGGCGCGACTCGAGTATCGGGGCTATGACTCCGCCGGCATCGCCGTCTCGGACGGCGAACTGATCGAGGTGCGGAAGGCGGCGGGGAAGCTGAGCGCACTTCGCGCGATGTATAGTGAGGCGCCCACCGCTGGGTGCTGCGGTATCGGTCACACGCGCTGGGCGACACACGGCCGGGTCAACGGCACAAACGCCCACCCGCACACCGACTGTGCGGGCAATATTGTCGTGATCCACAACGGCATCGTCGAGAACTTCGCCGCGCTGCGCGAGCAACTGCAGGCGCGCGGTCACGTGCTGGCATCGGATACGGACACCGAGGTGATCCCCCACCTGATCGAGGAGCAGATGCGCGCGGGGGCTGACCTGCTGGAGGCGCTGCGGCTCGCGTCGGCGTCGCTGGAGGGGGCGCACGCGATCGTGGCGATGGCGCAGAACGAGCCGGGGTCGCTCGTGGCGACGCGGATCGGCAACGCCGGGGGCGTGGTGGTTGGGCATGGCGAGGGCGCGATGCTGCTGGCGTCGGACCTCGCGGCGCTGCTGTCGCACACGCGGACGGTCAGCTTCCTCTATGACCGGGAGTTGGTGCGCCTGACGCGCGACGCGGCCACGTTTATCGATGCCGGTGGGATGGCGCTGCTCAAGGAACGGACGACGGTCCCGTATGACGAGATTGCGGCGCGCAAGGGGCAGTTCAAGCACTTCATGCAGAAGGAGATGTTCGAGCAGCCGGAGGCGCTGACGAACACGATCCGGCCGAAGATCACGCTTTCGCCGCCGGCGGTGCATCTGCCGGATGTCGGCCTGACCGAAGAACAGGTGCGGAGCCTGAATCGGGTCGTGCTGATCGGTATGGGGACGAGCATGCACGCGCTGATGATCAGCCGTACCTATTTCGAGCAATTCGCCGGACTGCCGGCGGAATACGACAATGCCTCCGAGTTCCGCTATCGCGGGGCGCCGCTCGATGGGCAGACGCTGGTGGTGTCGGTGAGCCAGTCGGGGGAGACGGTCGACACGCTGGAGGCGATGGCGGCGGCGAAGCGGGCGGGGGCGCTGCAGGTGACGATCTGCAACGTGCCGGGCGCGCAATCGACGCGGGTGGCGGACGGCACGGTCTACATGAACGCGGGGCCGGAGGTGGCGGTCTGCTCGACGAAGTGCTATACGTGTGCGATCGCCGCGCTGTACCTGCTCGCCTGCTGGCTAGGACGGGTGCGCGGCCAGGTCGACGAGGCGCGGCTGGCGGAACTGCTGGACGGCATCGCGAAGCTGCCGCAGCTGGTCGGCGAAACACTGACGCGGGGCGAGTCGATCGACGCGCTGGCGCGGAAGCTGCGGGAGACGCGCTCCGCGCTGTTCCTGGGACGCGGCGCCCAGTATCCGGTGGCGATGGAGGGGGCGCTGAAGCTGAAAGAGGTCAGCTATATCCACGCGGAGGGCTATCCCGCCGGTGAGATGAAGCACGGTCCGATCGCGCTGATCGACCGCGATATGCCCGTGATCGCGCTGGCGCCGGCCGGTCCGCTCTACGACAAGATCATCTCGAACGTGGAGCAGATCCACGCCCGCGAGGGGTACGTGCTGGCGGTGGGGACGGACGGCGACACGCGGCTGCCGGAGCGGGCCGACGACATTATCTGGGTGCCGGAGGCGCCGGAGGCGTTGATGCCGGTAATCACATCAATCCCGTTGCAGTTGCTCTCGTACCACATCGCCGTCTGGCGCGGTTGCGACGTTGACCAGCCGCGTAATCTGGCGAAGACCGTCACCGTCGAGTAACGGGGACAGCTCACTACCAGGGCACGAAGACACCACGATTGCGTTAGACTTGGTGCCTTGGCGCCCTGGTGGTGAACTTCGAGGCGTGGGAGGATGGAGCATGGTAGAGCAGACGCTGCCGACGAAGGCGGACGTGGAGGGGTACCTGCGCGACCGGCGCAACTGGGGGCGCTGGGGGGACGATGATCAGCGCGGTGCGATCAATCTGATCACGGCGGAGAAGCGGGTGCAGGCGGCGGGACTGGTGCGGAGCGGCCGCAACGTTTCGCTGAGCCGCGACTTTCCGAAGACGCCGGGACCGGGGAATCCGCAGCCGGGACAGCACTTCGTTCAGACGTTGGGTGGTCCGGGTACGTCCGGGGCGGCGGTCGATTATTACGGGATCATGTATCACGGCTATCAGACGACGCACATCGACGCGCTCTGCCACGTCTGGGATGAGAGCGGCATGTGGGGCGGCCGCGATCCGCATCAAGAGATCCGGAGCCAGGGAACGCGCTGGGGCGGCGTCGAGCAGTGGCGCGACGGCATCATCACAC
Organism: Dehalococcoidia bacterium; assembly: GCA_050184225.1. Classification (GTDB taxonomy): domain Bacteria; phylum Chloroflexota; class Dehalococcoidia; order CAUJGQ01; family CAUJGQ01; genus JBFXAN01. Next base: position 19,811 of record JBFXAN010000122.1, read on the forward strand.
GCGGGGTGCTGATCGATGTACCCCGATATCGTGGCGAGGCGCATGTGACGATGGAGCGGCCCGTGCACGGCTGGGAGTTGG
>JBFXAN010000123.1:0-19398 GCA_050184225.1 Dehalococcoidia bacterium
CCCGCGAAACCGTCCGGCGATTCGCCCGATGATCGCACGTTGATACGAAAATCGAATCTCCAGGGACCCCGCGACGGTACTTACTGCACCCTGCATTGAATCGTACATCCGCCCCTGGGAGCGCGGTCATCCTGTCCGCCTTGGAGTCGAACGACTGGCGGTCAGGATGTCCGCGCTCCCAGGGTGTCGCAATCCGTCGGGCCGCCTGGCTTACCCTAGCGACGGTTGGTATTCCCACGGTTGCGCGCCGGTTCGCGAGATCGACCTTCGCCCCAGTTGTTGAGCAGCGAGCGGGCAAGTGCGCTTCCCGCCGCCCCCGCCCGCCGCTCCTCCGGCAGATCTTCGTCGATCGCCGGCGCGCTCGAAGCGATCACCGCGTCTGATTGCGAGCCGGTCGATGCCTCGGTCGCCGCGACGACGACATCGCCGGGATTGGGGATCGGGAAGCCCGCGAGGAACCCGGAAACATCTGGTTGGCCGCTGGCGGCCGCGGCCGCCAGAGTGAGGTGCAACAACGCCTGTTGTTTCACGGGTAGGTTCTGAGCAAGGCCGGCCATCGCCTGCACAAATGTCTCCACGTCCCCGCTGCTGATCGCTTCAGCCTTGACACGCACCGGCATCGTTCCAGGGTTGGTATTGGTTGGCATGGATTCCCTCAGCCTCCGACTCCAGCGATCATCACACGGTGACGGAACCGGGCCATCGGCCGATGGAGGTATCATGTCGGGCGTCACCCGCGGCCCGCTCCTCATCATCCTGGTATCATGGCTACGATGGGAAGCAAGACCATTGCCGTCACATCGCGCTGGACTCTGACCGCCCTCGCGCTCATCACCGTGCTGGCGTTGGTCTTTGGTCTGCAACCCCGCGTTCTCGCGCAAGAGGTTGGTGTCGCGCCGATCGAGTCGGGCCGCTGCTTCCTGTGCGATGGAAGCGTGTCCGCCGCTGCGATGGCTGCTCCTGCCGAGAGCGTTCTGCCGGCGGCGCTCGTCACCATGCTGTTCGCCGCGCTCCTGCTCCCAACCCTCGTCGCCGCTACTGGGCTTCACGGCCGAGCGACAGTTGCTCCACCCCTTCCCCCTCCTCGCGGCTGATGTCGTCCCCCTGACCGGCACGATTTCAGGTACGAGGAGTTCTTTCCTATGTCCTCCAAGCGTCGCACGGGCACGTCGTTGCCCCGTCGCCGCTCGTCGCGGGCGTCATCCCCGCCAACGAGCGCGCAGCATCGTGGCATCAGCCGCCGTCAGTTGTTCTCCGTCGCGGGCATCGCCGTCCTCGGCACCGCCGGCGTGATCGCCGCCGGCAACCTCCTCCGCGAGGATGACGGCTCTGTCCCGGTTTCCAGGAGCGCCGACATCCCAACCACCGAGCGCGTCAAGGGCATCGCCGCCGCGCCCGTCACGATCGTCGAGTACGCCGACCTGCAATGTCCCGTCTGCGCTCGGTTCAGCCGAACGATCGAACCCCAGATCGAGACAGCATTCATCGCACCCGGCGTCGCCAAACTTGAGTTTCGACATTTCGCCTTCCTCGGCAAGGAGTCGCTGCGCGCGGCCGCAGCCTGTGAGTGCGCTGCCGAGCAGGGCGCGTTTTTCACCTATCGCGACGCGCTCTATGCGGCCCAGAGCGGTGAGAACCGCGGCGCCTTCAACGACGACGCCCTCCGTCGCATCGCCTCCGAGATCGGGCTGGATACGCGGGCCTTCGATGATGCCCTGGCGTCGGGCCGGCACGCGGGCACGGTCACGCGCCAAACAGCCGAAGGCCAGGCGATGGGGGTCAAGGCCACACCGACCTTCATCATCAACGGCACGAAGCTGGAGGGGCTTGCCTCATTCGATACCTATCGGCGAGTGATCGAACAGGCCGCGGGGAGCGCGTCATGAGGCGGCCGGCACGCGGCACTACGCTTCCCTTCGTAATCGGCGGACTCGCCGCGGCCGGCGCCGCGATCAGCGGCTACCTCACCTATGTTCATGCTGCCGGCCAACCGGTGATCTGCGGCGGTCAAGGAAGCTGCGCGGCCGTCCAATCGAGCGAGTACGCGTCAGTCGGCGGCGTTCCTGTCGCCCTGGCCGGGTTCGGTCTCTACCTCACGGTCGCGGCACTCGCGTTCGGGGTCCCCGGGCGGCCGATCGTCCTGCTTGCCGTGTTCGGGCTGTCACTTGGCGGTGCCCTCTATAGCGCCTACCTCACCTGGGTGGAGGTCGCCGTCCTGGGTGCGATCTGTTACTGGTGCGTCGCCTCCGCGATCGTCGTTGGCCTGCTTGCGATCGTATCCGGTGCGGCGGTGTTCCGCGCCTCCGATCCACTGCCGCTGTCCAGGCGTCTCGATCAGAGGACGCCTGGTTGAGCGCGATCGGGGCGGCCGTCGCTCACCGGCCGCCCCGATCGTTCGCGGTGCTTTTTGCCCGTGGCAGACGGTGAGCTGTCGATTCGATACGCTGAGGGGAGAACCAGACCGTTCAGGTAGGGTAACGCATGACACCCCGTCGGTTGACGGCAGTCACATTCGCGCTGGTCGTGGCGGCGACGGTCATCGCCGCATCGCCGGACGAGGTCGCGGCGCACGGCGGCGCGCGCGTTCTGCGCACCGAATCCGGCCCCTATCATGTCGAAGCCTCGGTCACACGGGAAGGTTCCCTGATCGACGAGTCGATCCGCCTGACGAACGCGACGACGCATCAGTTAGTGCTCGGCGCGGCGGTCGCCCTCACCCTGGAAGGCGCATCGGGGGAGCGGATCGGTCCGATACTCGCCCGCCCGGTCGGCGAGGTCTACGAAGTTCGCTATCAACCACGGGACGGGGACGGCTGGAATGTTTTGATCGAGATCCAGGGACCGGATGGCGGTGCCACCGTACGGCATCCCTATCGGGCACCGTCTGATTCCGGCTGGAGCGGCCGCCCCGGCCTGCTGCTCAACCTGCTGTTGATCGTCCTGCTCGTCGCCGCCGTCGTCATTGTTCCGCGGCTTGGCCGCGGCCGCCGCCATGCGCCCGCTGATTCGACCGCGGCCCGCGAATGAGGCAGACTGCTTTACACTCCGCGCGGCGCCCCCATACGATCGAGCTTGCAGGGAATCGGGAGTGTCGCCGCTATGGACATGGAACTCAATGACGCGCAGCGGTTGGTGCGCGAGACGACGCGGCAATTTGCCGCCACCGAGATCGCGCCGCATGTACTCGCCCGCGAGCACGACGAGTCCTTCTCCGTCGATGCCCTCCGTCGGATGGCGGCGGTCGGTCTGCTCGGCGGTCCCATCCCCGAGGAATACGGCGGCGGCGGCGTCGACCACCTCGCCTACGGCCTGATCTGCGAGGAGATCGGCAAGGCCAGCCCGTCGGTCTTCACCGGCGCGCTCACCGTCCAGATCTCCCTCGTCTCCCAGACGATCCTGCGCTGGGGCAGTGAGGAGCAGAAGCGCGACCTGCTGCCCCGGCTCTGCCACGGCGACCTGATCGGCGCCTACGCGCTCACCGAGCCGAACGCCGGCTCGGACCCGGCGTCGATGGAAACGAGCGCCCGCCGCGACGGCGACGATTGGCTGCTCTCCGGCCAGAAGATGTGGATCTCCAACGGCGCCGTCGCCGACCGGATCATCCTCTTCGCCCAGTCCGATCCGGCCAAAGGCCATCGCGGGATTGGCGCCTTTCTCGTCCATGGCGACGCCCCCGGCCTCAGCCGGACGACGATCGCGGGCAAGATGGGCCTCGGCGCCTCGAACACGGCGCAGCTCTTTCTCGACGAGGTGCGTGTGCCGGCGCGCGACGTGCTCGGCGCGGTCGGCGACGGCTTCAAGATCGCGATGAGCGCGCTCGATAACGGCCGCTTCAGCACGGCCGCCTGCGCCGTCGGCATCGCCCAGGGCTGCCTCGACGCCTGCATCGCCTACGCCACCCAGCGCCGCCAGTTCGGGAAGCCGATCGGCCAGCATCAACTCGTCCAGGAGATCGTTGCCGACATGGCGGTCGAGACTGAGGCCGCCCGCCTGCTCGTCTGGCAGGTGGCCGCCCGCAAGGACCGGGGTGAGAGCGCGAGCCGCGAGGTGTCGATGGCGAAGTACTACGCCTCCGAAGCGGCCGTCCGCGCCGCGCGGAACGCGATCCAGCTACACGGCGGAATGGGGTATGTGCGGGAGTATCCGGTCGAGCGCTACCTGCGCGACGCGATCGCCCTCACCCTCTACGAGGGCACCACCCAGGTGCAGAAGCTGATCATCGGCCGCGACACCCTCGGCTTGGCCGCCTTTACCTGAGAGGAATCCTGATGGCCACGACGACGAAGCTGACACTCGACGAGTTCCTGGCACGGCCGGAAACTAAGCCGTACAGCGAATACGCCTGCGGAGACGTGTACCAGAAGCCGATGCCCGATGCAGATCACAGCAGCGCTCAAGAGATACTCTGGCTCCTCCTTCGACAATTTCTTGCCGGCTCATCGATCGGCCACGTCCACATCGAATGGCGATGCGTCTTTGGACCGCCCGGGATTGAGCGTGCCTTCGTACCGGATATCGCCTTCGCCAGTCATGAGCGCCTCGCGGTGCGCGGACGAAACCAGCGGAAATTCGTCTGGACCGCTCCGGATCTCGCCGTCGAGGTACTCTCGCCGGACCAACCCGCCGGCGAATTTGCTGACAAGCTTCAGTTCTACCTGCTCCATGGCGTCCGGCTGGTATGGGTGATCGATCCGGTTGAGCGGACGATTCGCTTCTATCGACCCGGCGAAGACGCTCGACTCTTGCACATGGGCGATACGCTGGACGGCAGCGATGTGCTACCTAGGTTCTCAGTCTCGGTAGACGACATCTTTGCCGAGATCGAGGACTGACGCGAAAGTCACAGACGAGGAAAGCACAACGCCATGAAGAAAGCACAGATCGTCGGCGCGACCGGCTACGGCGGCCTCGGCATGACCGAGTTGTTGTTGCGCCATCCTCAGATTGAGATCACCTCTCTGCTCGCCACGCAGGACGTGGGCAAACCGATCAGCGATGTCTATCCCCACTTGCGCGGGTTCTGCGACATGACCGTCGAGGCCGCTGGGGAGGAAAGCGTTGGACGTGACGCCGATATCGTCGTCTTCGCCACGCCGGATGGGGTCGGCCAATCCTACGCGCGCGCGCTCCTCGATCGCGGCCTCAGCGTGATCGACTACTCCGGCGACTTCCGTTTCGGCAGCACCGAGCAGTACGCCGAATACTCCAGCCGGCACCCGTCGGTTGGCGGAAAACCGCACGTCGCGCCGGACCTGCTCGAACAGAGCGTCTATGGCGTCCCGGAGTTGAACCGCGAGCGGCTGCGCGGCGCGCGTCTCGTCGGCAATCCCGGCTGCTTTGCTGTCTCGATGGTGCTCGGCCTCGCGCCGGCTGCCGCCCAGGGTCTGATCGAACCGGACGGCATCGTCGTCGATGGCAAGACGGGTATCTCCGGCGCCGGCAAGAAACCCGGCCCCGGCTACCACTTCCCCTCCGCCAACGAGAACGTCACGCCGTACCGTATCGGCAACCACCAGCACCGGATCGAGACGGAGATGACGATCGGCGCCCTGATGGAATCGCCGATCGACCTCTCCTTCGTCCCCCACCTCGTTCCCGTCACGCGCGGAATCCTCTGCACCATCTATGCCCGTCTGCGGGAACCGCTCGCTGCCGGCGAGGTTCAGGCGGCCTACGAGCGCTTCTACGCGGAGGAGCCGTTCGTGCGCGTCTTGCCGCCGGGCGCCTCACCCGGACTCGGCTCGGTTCGGGGCAGCAACCTCTGCGACATCTCGATCACGACCTATCCGGAGCAGCGCCGTGTGATCATCGCGTCGTCGATCGACAACCTGCTCAAAGGCCAGGCCGGTGTTGCCCTCCAGAACATGAACCTGATGCTCGGCTTCCCCGAGACCACCGGCTTGGAGCGGGTGCCGATCTACCCGTAACCACTATGGCCCCTCGTTGAGGGGCATTTTGAGGTGGTGCTGGTACTCTCCGACACACGAGGGAGCATCCACAGCAACAGCTTGAGGATGTCGCCCGACCCGCCACCGGAGGGGATGAGGTATGCAGTCATTCGCCACGTCTCTGGAACTGCGACAGCGGCTTGCCGAGTATCTGCTCCGCGCATGCAACGCCCTCATCGATGAGGGCCTCAGCGACGCCGATGCGCTCGCCATCACGCGCAACGTCGTTACCTCGGTCGTGGCAGAGGTCGATACCGTGAGCCGATCGCCCATGCTGCCGCTCTGACCACGGACTCTGCCACTCGGAACTCGAGAGAGGACGACCGGGAAATGCGGTGCCCATACCGCATTTCCCGTTTCTTCTTTTTCGCCGGCAGACGTTGTATGCTGCCTCTGCACGCCGGGGGAGCTCACACGAGCTGAGAGTGCGCGCCAGCGCAGACCCCACGAACCTGATCCGGCTAGTACCGGCGGAGGGAGCGCGGCATGATCAATGCCTCTGTTGCTCTGGTTATTCTTTGCGTCACGCTCGCGGCATTCGCGTGGATCGGATTCCGCGCCCACTTCGACCACGATAGTCTCGACGACTATATCGTCGCCCGGAATAGCCAGACGGCCCTCACCCTCGGCCTCAACTTCCTCGCCGCCAGCGTCGGCGCCTGGATCCTCTTTGCGCCGCCGGAAGTAGGCGCCTTTGTCGGCCTCGTCGGTGTGATCGGCTACGCGGTCGGTGCAGCTGCGCCGATGCTCGCCTTCGCCGTTCTCGGCGGACGCATGCGGCGGCTGTCACCGTCTGGTCATAGCCTGACGGAGTTCGTGCGGCTTCGCTTCGGTCGGCTCTTCCACGGCTACATCGTCGGCCTCTCGCTCATGTATATGCTCCTGTTCGTTACTGCCGAGTTGACCGCCGTGGGCGCCGTCATGGCGATCCTCGCCGGCGCGCATGTGCGCCTCACGATCGTGTTGGTGGCCGTCGTCACCGTCGCCTACACCGCCTACGGCGGCCTCCGGGCCAGCCTGCGGACGGATAGCTGGCAGGCCTGGCTGGTGATGGCGCTACTGGCGCTGGCCGGGGTCGCGATCGTCTCCAACCTCTCGTCTCCAGCGGATGCCTTCCGGAATTCCGGTCTGCTCAGTGTCAACCGCATCGGTGTCGAGGCAGCGATCACGCTCGTGCTCGCCGTGACGGCAGCGAACATCTATCACCAGGGCTACTGGCAACGAGTCTGGGCAGCACGCGACACCCGCGCCCTCTGGGGCGGCGCCTGGCTCGGGTCGGCGATGATCATTCCGGTGCTGCTGGTCGTCGGCATTTTAGGGCTGCTCGCGGCAGGAGCGGGCCTCGACCTGGGCACACCACCGGCGCCGTTCTTCGCGCTCCTCACCGGATTGCCGCTCTGGATCAGCGCGGCGGTGCTCGTGCTCGGGGTCGCGCTGGTCGCCTCGTCGGTGGACACGCTGGAGAACGCGATGGCCGCACTCGTCGTGGTGGAGCGGCCGTCGCTGTCCCTGATCGGCGCGCGTGTGGTCACCGTCGTGTTGATGGTCCCGGCGGTGATCGTGGCATGGCAGGGATATTCGGTGCTCCGGTTGTTTCTGATCGCCGATCTGCTCTGCGCCTCAGCGGTGGTGCCCGCGCTCTTCAGCCTCTGGCGACGGGCGACGGCGGCGGGCGCCCTCACCGGCGCGCTCGCGGGCCTGATCGGCGCCGTGGTCCCAGGTATCGTCAGTACCGGCTCGCTGGTTGACGGCATCGAGCTCGCCACCTTCCCCGGCGCCACACCGACGCTACCGCCGTTTCTCGGCGCGCTGATCGCGTCGACGGTGGTCGCGGTCGTTGTCTCCCTTGCCGGCCGCAGTGAAACCGACCTCGACGCGGTCGGAGAGCAGTTGCCCATGCTCTCCGCCGACTCAGGCGCGACCCCAGGCTAGTTTGAACGCACCTCGCCCGATTTCTTTACCTCCTCTTCGGCGCGTGCGAGACTAGCTCTAGCGATGCGGAAAACGTGAGGGGCGGTACGCCGGCATGACCTACGATGAGCTGCGGTACAAGCATGGTGGGCGCGCTGCCACGATCGGGCTGGGCCAGCCCGCGCCCGTGTTCAAGGGGAGATAGGCGATGGCCCTGGGCATCGGGCTGAGCGGCTCCACGAACCGGCTCACCGACCGCCGCCCATTGTCCGCTGCCCGCCATGGACATTCTCGACCGACTCACTGACCTGCTTTCCGCGCCGTTCGATGCCTATCGCTGGCTCGTGCGAGAGTCGTTGGCCTTGGCGCGCGACCTGTTTGTCAATTACGGCTATCTGGTCGTCTTTCTTGGTACCTGCCTGGAGAACATGCTGTTTCTCGGCCTGTTCGTTCCAGGGATTTTCGTTCTATTGCTCGCCGGGATCAGCGCGCAGAACGGATTGATCAACTTTCCCTTGGCGTTCGTGATCGGTGTGATCGGCACGTCGCTGGGCGATACCGTCAGTTACTTCGGCGGCCGCTTTGGCTGGAAACGCGCCCTGGAGCACGCCGCCAAGGTGCCATGGATGGACACGATCCATCACGCGCTGCAGCGACATCCGGCGCTGTTCGTCTTTGCCTATCACTTCATGGGATACACTCGCCTCGTCGGACCGTTGACGGCGGGTGCGCTCCGGCTACCGTTCGCCCGCTGGTGGGTGCTCGACTTCATCGGGGCCATGCTCTGGGTGGGCACCTATCTGGGGCTCGGGTATCTCTTTGGGATGCTTGGATTCCAGCTTGACGAGGCGGAGGACAATGTTCGCCGGCTCGAGTGGCTGCTGATCGCGCTCGCCCTGATCGCGGTCGGATTCTATCTGTTCATGCGCCGGCGGAGCGAGCGGACGGCACCTCCGACGGTGCTGGAGGCCCTTGCCGACGAGGACTCCCACGACCGAGAACCGGATGCCGACCTCACCGCCGCTGATCGGCAGTAAGGTCTTCCCGGTACTTCAACATCTCCGTCCCGGCTCGCAGTGTCCCGGCGCCACCGCGTTCGGCTCGAGACCATCTTCAGTCAGGGTAAAGACGACCGTTACGGGCGGTCCATCATCCTGTTCGTAGTCGGCGGCGAACCGGCCCGTGCCGACCGCCCGGGCGTTGGAGACGCCCTCCGGCGACGCATCTTCCCAATCAGTCCCGATGAACCGGTCGTTGATGAAGATGAACAGGCGCTGGCCGTCACTGCCATCGCCCCGCTGGACATACATCACGGCGTTTCGTCCCAGCGGCACCGGCACAACCGGACCGGAGGGCAGATATCCCTGACGAAGGATCGTCAACTGTAGGAGTCCGGACGCGCCGTCGGCTGCGACCGAACCTGGACGGCGCGATGGCGTCGGCATCAACCGAACCGGTGTCGGCGATGGTGTCGGGCTTGCCGTGGCCGTCGCCCGAGGCGATGGCGAGGGAGACGGCGTGCGACTCGGCACAGCCGTGGATGATGGCGTCTGCGATTGAATCGCCGCGGCCATCGAGCTGTCTGGACCGGCCTCTGGTTCGACACGCCCTCTGCTGTAGCCGACCCAGGCAATGCCCGCTGTCCCGGCAAGGATGATCGCCGCCAGCGCGCCGCCAAGGACCGCCGTGCGGCGACTCTGCCCCCGCCGGATCGACGCCGGCGCCGCATGTGCGACGTCCGGCTTCAGGTGGTTGAGCCGTTCCGTCGTCGCCTTCAGCAGTGGCGTGGTCAGTCCGTCATCGGCTGCCGGATGCAATCGAGCGCCGGCCGACCAGGGGCTTGGCCCACGTTCGGGCGGCGTCTGGATGTGCCGAATGGAATCGCGCGACGGTATCAGACTGGTGTCCGTCGCTGCCTGTCCGATCAGCCGGCGTGTCAACACACCAGGACGTGATGGCCGCTCGAACGGGTTCTTTGCCATCGCCTGCGCGACGCTCGCGGCGAATGGCTGCGTAATATCTGAGCGAAGCGACGCGAGATTCACCGGCTCCTGATGAACGATCGCATAGACAAGCTGCGCCGGCTCGCCGGTGAACGGCGGCTCGGCCGTAAGCAGTGCGTAGATCGTTGCCGCGAGTTGATAGACATCGGTCTGCCGCGAGAGTCGCTGACCAGGAGCGATCTGCTCCGGCGCCATGTAGGCCGGCGTGCCCCAGATCCATCCTGCCCGTGTCACCGTGTCATCCACCCGTCGCGAGACACCGAAGTCCAAGAGCACCGCGCGGCCGCTCGTCGGTTCCAGCATGATGTTGGCCGGCTTGACGTCGCAATGAACCAGGCCACGATCATGCAACGCGTCGAGCGCGGCGGCTGCCTGTTCGGCGATGCTGATCGCCTGCTGGACACTGAACCGGCCCCGCTCCTGCATGAGCGTCGCCAGGGAACGGCCCTCGATCAGCTCCATGGCCAGGTAGACGAATCCGTCGGTTGTGCCGGCGTCGTAGACCTGGACGATATTTGGATGGTGAATACCGGCGAGCGTGCGGCCCTCGTGGATGAACCGCTCGCGTGTGTCCGCCTCGTCGGAAAGGTGGGGATGCAGCACCTTGAGCGCGACTTCGCGGTCGAGCACCGGATCATACGCCCGATACACGACGGCGAAACCGCCGGTGCCGAGGCTCTCGCGGATCGTATAGCGGCCGATGGCGCGTCGATCGCTGGACACCGCTTCGCCTCCTCTGTACCTCAGATATATCCGGCCATCCGGGTAGGGTATACCGCCCCAACGCATGACCCCGGCGCTGGGCCGGCGTTCGGCGCTTACTCAAGGGCGCTTCGACTGAGTGCAGCATCGACGGGGATGCCAAGACGTTGGCGCAACTCATGAGGGTCGATGCCGTCGATCGCAACCCGCTTCGCCCGGCCGGTGCCGCCGTGAACGAGGCGGACCGCGTTGAACGGCAAGCCCAGGATCTTCGCCAGGAACCGCACCAGGGATTCATTCGCGCGTCCATCCACCGGCGCCGCCGCCAGCCGGACTCGCAACACACCATCGTGCCACCCCGATAGCGCGTCGCGGCCGCTGCGCGGCGTCACTCGTACCGCTACGACCTGGGTTCCGATGATTGGGGAGCAGGTGCTACGCTTTCCTTCGTTCATCACCGATAACCGTAGCATCAGCCATGAAAACTTTCAGCCTTCGCGGCTGAGTGAATCGAAGGCGGAGCGAATCTGTGGAGACCCGCGAGGCGATAGAACGGGCGCACGAGGCGCACAAGGTCGGACGGGATGGAGCGATCTCGGAAAAGATCGGCGCCGTTACGGTTGCGATCCTCGCCGCGATCCTTGCGCTCGCGGCGGTGTTCGGTCGCCGCTCGGTCGCCGAGTTGCTGCTCGCCCAGGAGCAGTCATCGAACGCGGCAACCGTCGCCGAAACCAACTCGATCAAGGAGCGGATCAACCAGAACACCCTGTTGCTCCTGAGCGTGTGGGGTGCCGACCCGGATACGCAGGCCGCCGCCGATGAGGCAATCGCTACGTTGCAACGCGACATCGCCCAGACCTTTCATCCGGAGGAGCAGCGGCAGGCAGAGCTTGCCAAACAGCTTCAAGAGGAACGCAACACGGCCCAACGTCGCTATGAATCCTTCGAGTTGTCTGAAACCGCCAGCCAGCTTGCCGTTGTCTTTGCCACGATCGCAATCGTAGCAAGCTCACTTCGCCTGTTCTGGGTGGCCGGTGGGCTTGGCCTGATCGGCCTGATCCTGTTGATCGACGGATTTGTTACCGTGCTGCCGTTCCCTCATTGAGTGATGCTGTCGTGCGGTCCCGTCCGCAGCCCCATGATGAAGCACGCGAGGGAGCCTGCAGGCTGAACCCACGAGGCGCAACGCGAAACTGGCGATAGTGGTCTGAAGGCGCTACGCTTCCGCTTACGCAGTTCATACCCCCGGAAGCGCTCGCGATGTCTCATGACGCGTCACCTGTTTCGCCGGCCATCCCATCCGCCGCAACCTCCGTCCGGCCTGGCTCGCGGATCTATTACGGCTATTGGCTGGTGGTGGCGGCGTTCGTCGCGCAGTTTGTCTCGGTCGGCGCTCAGAACTACGTGATCGGTGTCTTCCTCAAGCCGATGACGACCGACCTGGACTGGACCCGATCTGAGTTCACGCTGGCGCGCACGCTCGGGCAATTCGTTTTCGCCTTCACTGGTTTTTTCATCGGCGCCTATGTCGACCGCCGCGGCGGCCGGCGGTTGATGGTGATCGGCGTCACGATCCTCGGCACAGCACTCTTCCTCTGCAGCTACGTGCAGACGCTGTGGCAGTGGTTGTTGCTCAACGGCATCGTGCTGACGACGGGCGCGGCGCTGATCGGCAACCTCGTCGTGAACGTGACGCTCTCGAAATGGTTTGTCGAGAAGCGCGGCCGTGTGATCGGCTTCTCTTCGATGGGCGTCTCGTTCGCCGGCGTCGTCCTGCCACCGCTGATGACGGAGGTAGTCGATAGCTGGGGCTGGCGTGCCGCGTGGCGTGTGCTTGCGATCGGCGCCGTCGCATTGATCTACCCGATCTCGCTGATCATTCGCCGCGCTCCGGAAGACCACGGCCTCTACCCGGATGGCAAGACTGAGGCTCAGGTGAACGCTGGACTGGGACGCGCCGCCGCCGCCGACTTTGCCACCTCGCTTACCCGGCGCGAGGCGCTGCGGACCGCTTCCTTCTACTTAATCGTCCTCGCCTTCGGCCTCTTCGCCCTGTCAATCAGCGTCATGCTCCTGCAGACGATCCCGTTTATGACCGATGCGGGCTACAGTCGCACCGTCGCCTCATTGATGATCACCCTCACGTCGATCCCGGCCCTGTTCACGAAACCAATCTGGGGATACTTCATCGACAAGACCAACCCGAAACGACTGGCATCGCTCGGAGCGGTGCTCACCGGTACCTCACTGGTGATCATCGTTTTCAGTGTTCGGGCGGCTGCCGACCCGATCGTCTACTTTGGCTTCTTCCTGCTTGGCTGCGGTTGGGGTGGGATGATCCCGCTGCAAGAGGTGATCTGGGCGACCTTCTTCGGCAGGCGCTACCTCGGTGCGGTCCGAAGCGCCGGCCTGCCGTTCTCGTTGGCGCTGAGCGCCGGCGGTCCGTTGCTCGCCTCGATCTACTATGACAACGTCGGCAACTACAACGGCGCGCTCCTCACAGTTGCCGCGCTCAACTTCACCGCCGCCGTGCTCATGCTGCTCGTCCGCCGCCCGAAGCGGCCGGAACACGTCGAACCGATCCCCGCGATCGGCGTCTGATCGGTTATGCATAGACCACGTACTGCCGCAGGAACGCGTCCAGCGTGTCGTAGAACGACTCGATCGTGTCCGTCCGTCGCCAGCCGTGTCCTTCGCCCTCATAGACGTGATATTCGTGTGGCACGCCCCGCGCCTTGAGCGACGCGACGATCGTCTCCGACTGGTTCTTTGGCACAACTGTATCGATTGACCCCTGAAACACCGCGATCGGGTCGCTGATCTTGGCGGCGTGGAAGATCGGCGAACGCTCGCGATAGACCGCCGCCGCTTCGGGCAGCGGGCCGAGCATCGAGTCTAGATAGCGCGCCTCGAACTTATGCGTCTCCGCCGCGAGCGTGAAGTGATTCGCGACGCCATAGAGGCAGATGCCCGCCGTGAAGACGCCGGGATACGTCGCCAGCGTCTGCAGGACGGTAAATCCGCCGGCACTGCCGCCCATGATCACCCGCTTTACCGGATCGACCCGTCCTTGTTCCGCCAGTGACCGCGCGCCGCTGATCGAGTCCTCCACGTCGTAAATGCCCCATGATTCCCGCAGCTTCATCATGTAGTCGCGGCCGTAACCGGTGCTTCCTCGATAGTTGACCTCCAGCACCGCGTACCCACGACTCGTGAGGAACTGCGTCTGGGCGTGGTAGGAGGCGGTCATCTGGCTTGTCGGGCCGCCGTGTACGAGTACGACCAGCGGCGGCAGTCCCAGACTGCGAAAGCCCGCGTTGGCGGGCGGATAGTAGAGGCCGTGCGCCGGCTCGCCGTCGAACGAGGTCCAGGCGATCGACTCCGGCCGCGAATACGCGCCAGGCGGAATCGTCTCTCCCGACGCCCGTGCCCAAACCCGTTCGCCGATCGATATCTGGTAGTTCGTCGCGCCGGCCGGGCCGGTCGTGATTGCTGTCCCGCTCGGCGCCAGTTCCAGGCCAATCACGCGCGCCGGTTGCGCCGGACCGCTGGCGATCGCCGCGACCCGTGCCCCGTCCGTCGTCGCGGCGATCTGCTCGACCACCGCGTATCGCCGATCAAGTTCGGCATCTTCCGTCACGCCGGATTCCACGTTGACAACCTGCACGCGGTCATAGCCGCCCTCGGCGCGCACGCCGGTCAACCGTCGGCTACCGTCAATAAAGGCGAAGCTGCGAATTCCTTGCTGCCACGCGGGCCGCCCGTGTTCGGCATTGCCGTGGGTCAACTGCCGGATCTCACCAGACCCCAGGTCGTGCAGATAGATATGCCCCCACCCGTTCGCGTTCGAAATGTAGGCCAGCGAGCGGCCGTCGGGACTGAACTCCGGCTGAAAGATGGCCGTCTGATCATCACCAGCGATCTTCTCGGCGTCATCCATCTCCGGCATGCTCCGATCAAACCGCAGGCCCCCGATCCAAAGCTCGGTGCCATCCCACGGCATGCGCGGATGATCCCAGACGACCCAGGCGATTCGGTCGCCGTCCGGGTGCCAGCGGGGCTGCATGATGAAGTCGTGCCCCGACACCAACTTGAGCGGCCACGCGGACCCTTCGGCGTCGACGATCGCGAGGACGTCGGCGTCTTCATAACTGTGGACGAATACGAGCCAGCGTCCGTCAGGAGAGAGCGCCGGTGCGGCGGCATTTCCGAAGGCGGGCGTGATCGGTGTGGCTGGCCCACCGTCGAGCGGCTGCCGATAGATTCGCCCGCCAGAGACGAAGTAGACATGACCGTGTCCAACCGTAAAGTCGCCGCCGCCGTAGCCGACCATCGCCCGCACTGAGAGATCGGAGGTGAGGTCGCGCGGCGCCGCGTCGTCGAGCCGGGCGCAGACGAGCACGCCCCGATCGGATCGACC
This sequence comes from Dehalococcoidia bacterium, assembly GCA_050184225.1. Lineage (GTDB taxonomy): Bacteria > Chloroflexota > Dehalococcoidia > CAUJGQ01 > CAUJGQ01 > JBFXAN01. Next base: position 14,985 of record JBFXAN010000123.1, read on the forward strand.
CTCGAGCCAGACGAGCGTCTCACCATCGGTGTCCCACGCAACATCAGAGAGGCGTCGCCCCTGCGACAGGAGGGTTGGTGTGATCGGGCTGTCCCATAATCCATAGGGACGGGTGGCGGTCGATTGGACAGTTGCGGTCATTCGCTGACTCCAAAGGGAGTGTGTCGCGTGTTCGCTGGTGAGTTCGAGCGTGCTGTGCGTGCCTGTATGGTACGCCACACGGAAGATTGCCCGACGGCTGGTTCAAGCCGCCGTACCTGGGAGCGCGGGCGGCTCGCCCGCCCGGTGCCGCGCTCCATTCGATGCGGGCGAGACGCCCGCGCTCCCAGGAAGTGGCGCAGCGAGGCCGGCGGGCGCGGCGCCCCTGGTTCCTCGCGGGCGGCTGTGATACCACGTCCGGGATATCAATCGCGAGGCTCGATCATGAAGACCCATGAGTTCATTCATCAGGAGTTGCACCGACTTCACGCGCTGCTCGAAAACGGCACCGCCGATCTCACGCCGGAAGAGTGGCACGCGACACCATGCGACAGCAGCAACAGCATCGCCTTCGTCATGTGGCACTACGTTCGCACCGAGGACAACATCATTCGCTTCCTCCTCCAAGACCGGCGCCCGACCGTCTGGATGGAAGGCGGCTATGCGGAGCAGCTTGGCCTGCCGCCGGTTGCCCAGGGCACGGGCATGACCCTCGAAGACGCCCAGTCGCTCCGCATCGGCGACTTCGATATCTTCCACCGCTACATGGAAGAGGTCTGGTCAAGCACCGATCAGTATCTGAACAACCCTGACGAATCACGCTTCGGCGAGATCATCACCGTCCGGCCCCTCGGCGAGATGCCGCGAATACGGGCGCTCGGCCAGGTCTGCGCATCGCACGGATTTGGCCATGCCGGTCACATCGACCTGCTCCGGCAGATGATGGACAAGCCCGGACTTGGCATCTAGCGGAGATGTGTCACGATCAGGACGCCACGACACCAAGACTCTTGTCATTTCTGCGTCCTGGCGTCGTGATGGTGAAGCAGTTGGACTGACTCACGAAACGACATCGGGGACGACCAATGACATCGACCGACGGCTGGCGGGCGATCGTGGATGAGGCGGTCGGCCGTCTCCAGCAACTGCTGCGAATCGACACGACGAATCCCCCAGGGAACGAGGCGGCGGCAGCGGACTTCCTCGCGGGCATCCTCCGAGATGAAGGCTTCGAGCCGGTCATGGTCGAGGGCGCGCCCGGCCGTCCCTCCGTCATCGCCCGCTTTGCAGGACGCGGCGGGCGCGGCCCGTTGCTCTTGCAAGGCCACACCGATGTCGTGCCTGCCGACCCGTCCGAGTGGACCCGGCCGCCATTCTCCGGCGAGCTGGCCGGCGGCTGCGTCTGGGGCCGCGGCGCCCTGGACATGAAGGGGACGGTGATCATGCAGCTCACCGCCCTCGCCCTGGCAAAGCGGGCGGGAATGCGCCCTTCCGGCGACATCATCTTCTGCGCGGTGCCTGACGAAGAGGCCGGTGGCTTCCTCGGCGCCGGCTATCTGGTCGACGAACACCCCGAACTGGTCCGCGCTGAGGTGGCGCTGGGCGAGGTCGGTGGATTCACGCTGTTCGTCGGCGATCGACGCTACTACCCGATTCAACTCACCGAGAAAGTCGGCTGCCGGGTCGACATCACCGTCCGCGGCCCCTCCGGTCATGGCTCGCAACCGATCCGCGATGGCGCGATGGCAAAAGCCGGACGAATCCTTTCGCAACTCACCGGCCACCGGCTGCCGTTCCATCCCACACCCGTCGCCGTGACGTTTGTCCGGGCGCTCGCCGATGGTGAGCCGGCGTTGCTCGGCCTGCTCGACCCGCAACGGATCGATGGTGTCCTGGCCGAGCTTGGCCCGCGGGCGCGCATGTTTGAGGCGATCCTCCATAACACGGCCACGCCGACGATCATCCACGGCGGGTCGAAAAGCAACGTCATCCCCGGCAGCGTCACCATCCAGCTTGATGGCCGGCTCCTGCCTGGTCAGGCCGTTGAAGACTACATCGCGGAGGTGCGCGCTCTTGTCGGTGACGATGCGGAGATCAGCTATCGCCGCCTGCCCTCACACACCGCCGCACCCCTGGACGGCCTGTATCAACAACTCGCCGGTGTGATCGAGGAGATCGACCCCGGCGCTACCGCCGTGCCGTACCTGCTCCCGGCCGTCACCGACGCACGGCACTTTGCCCGGCTGGGAACCCCTACCTACGGCTTCGCGCCCGTACGGCTCACTCCAGACATGCCGTTCTGGGAGCTGTTCCATGGCGCGGACGAGCGCATTCCGGTTGATGGCCTCGAATTCGGCATACGCGCGCTCCTCCGCGTGCTCGAACAGTACTAACCGCCGTGATGCGTGCGACCATGGAATAAAGCGATATGGAAGATCCCACACGCAGCAACCTCGAACGCAAGACCCCCCTTAATGACGTTCGTCGGGCCGAGGCGGCGCTGCGCGCGCTCGGCGCCACCGATGCCGGCATCCTGGTCCAGCGCGACACGTACTTTCGTGTTGCCACGGGGAGGCTCAAGCTCCGCGAGATGCCCGAACGGGCCGAGCTAATCGCGTACGACCGGGACGAATCCAGCACCGAGATGCTCAGCCGTTACACAGTGACGCCGGTCGATCAGCCTTCGGCGACGCGGGAGGCGCTGGCAGCGCACTATGGTATCCGCGGCGTCGTCGAGAAGTCGCGTTCACTCTGGCTCTACAAGAACGGGCGCATTCACCTGGACCATGTCGGCGGGCTTGGCGCCTTCCTTGAGATTGAAGTGGTCGATCCACGCACACCCGCCGAGGGCCGGGCGCTGATGAACGAATTGGTGGTCGCCCTGTCACTCGATCTGGGGAGCGCGGTCCAGGCGTCGTACATCGATCTGTTGGAGGCGTTGGAGCGGCCCTCACCCCATTTCCCACATTGACGATCGCGTTTCGTCGATATCACGCTACGATGTTCGGGATCGGAGATGCCGATCGAGGGAGATGCGGAGGGACCGACGATATGGCTGCACCCAGTAGGGCGATCCAGGCGGACGAGGTCAACGTCGTCGTTCGGGAAGCGATGGACCGATGGTCGGTTCCTGGTGTCGCCCTTGGCATTCTCCAGCGAGGCGAGATCGAAGTGTTCGCTCAGGGCGTCGCCAATCGAGAAACCGGACAACTGGTTACGCCGGCGACGCTCTTTCAGGTCGGCTCAATCAGCAAGGTGTTTACTGCCACACTGGTGATGCAACTCGTCGATCAGGGTCTTGTCAACCTGGACGTGCCGATCAACGCCTATCTCCCGTCGATCAGACTTGCAGATGCCTCAGCGGCGGGTGCAGTCACGCTTCGCCACCTCCTCACCCATACCGCCGGTTTCTACGGCGATCGGTTCGACGACTTCGGCTACGGCGACGACGCCCTCAGCCGGTCGATCGCCGGCTTCGATACCCTGCGCCAATACACGCCCCCTGGTGAGCTCTGGGCCTACTGCAACACCGGCTTTCAGCTTGCCGGCGCCGTGATTGAATCGGTCCTCGCCACCACGTTCGAGGACGCGATGCGGCAACGCATCCTCGAACCGCTACATCTTGAGCACACCTTCTACCACGCGCACGACGTGATCACCCGCCCCCATGCCGTCGGTCACAATACGACCCCACCGTCCGGCGACGAACGGCCGCCGCCTCCGTCCGTCGCCCGCGAATGGGGCCGCTCACGATGCCGGGCCGCGCAGGGTGGCATCACCTCGAACGTCGTTGATCTGCTCCGCTTTGCCGCCTTCCATCTGGGTGATGGCAGGGCGAACGATGTGCGTGTCCTTTCGACCGAGGCCCTGCTGGCGATGCAACAGCCGATCGTCGCGGCCGGCATGACACCGCATTGGGGCATCGGTTGGTCCGTCGATGCAATCAATGGTATCGCCGTCATCGGTCACGGCGGCACCACGAACGGCTTTCAGGCGGGACTGACGCTGATACCTGAATACGGCGTCGCTTTCGCCTGTCTCACCAACAGCAACCTCGGCGCCGCCGCCATTCGCACGATCGGTGAGCGGTTGATGGAGCGGCTCATCGGCCTCCGTCGCACCGATCCGCCGCAGCTCTCGCTCCAGCCCGAGCAACTCGCTGTCTTCGCTGGCCGCTATGAGCGGCCCGACATCGTTACCACAATCTCGGCGTCGGACGATGGATTGCTGGTCGAAGTCCAGGGCAAGAACCCGATTACCAGGTCAGACATGACGATGCCGGCTCGTCGTGCTGTCCCGGTGGCCGAGCGTACCTTCCTCCTGATCGAGGGAGAGTCCGCCGGCTCGACCTTCGACTTCATCGTGGACGGTAGTGGGAGTCTCCGCTTCTTGCGCTACGGTGGCCGCCTCGCTGACCGTGTCGCATAGGCACCGA
>JBFXAN010000124.1:0-19397 GCA_050184225.1 Dehalococcoidia bacterium
CGTACGAGGTGCTGGTGCTCAGGGCCACGCCAGGCTCCCCTCTCCCGCCGAGCGGGAGAGGGGTCGGGGGTGAGGGCCGTTCCCTCACGGCGTCCGCGTCGGTGTCGCCGTTGGCGTGCGCGGAATCGGGGACGGCGCCGGCGAGGGGGGAGACTCCGTGGCGGCGGTGAGCACGAACGGCAGCGCCGTGGCCGCGCTGACGCTGATCGCGTTCACGGCGGTGCTGGTCAGGCGCCGCTCCACCACGACGCCCAGCGCCTCGCCGCACTCGGTGAGCAGCGGACCGCCTGAATTGCCGTGGTCGATCGCCGTGTCCGTCACCAGCAGATCGCTGACGCCCGCCGCCGACGGCATCCGGCCCGCGAGCACACCACCGGTGACCGTGAGGCCGAAGCCGCTCGGGTAGCCGACGATCCGCACCGGCGTCCCCAGCGCAATCGCGGCCGGGTCGCCCCACTTCACCGGCGGCAGCGTCCGGTCGGCGGCGCGGAGTACCGCCAGGTCACGCTCGCTGTCGCGCTTGATCACCTCGGCCGGCACGTGCCGCCCGTCGGCCACGACCAGCTCGACGGTCGCCGCATCGCCGACGACGTGCGCGGCGGTGACGACGATGCCGCCCGCCAGCGCGACGAAGCCGGTCCCGCGCCCGGTGAGGACGGCGCTGTTCGGTCGGTACACCTGCACCTCGACGATCGACGGCAGTACGCGCGCCACGGCTGCCCCTGCCTCACAGGTGGAGCTTTCCTGTGCGGCCAGGGCTTTGGCGATCTCCTCGCGGGTGATTTGCCGGATCGTCTCGACCGATGGCGCCGACTCCTCCCGCACGATCTGCCGCACGACATCCTCGGTCAGTGCGGGCGGCTGATCGTCGTCCCCTCGACAGCCGGCAATCACCAGCGCCGGCATGAGCAGCGCGACGGCCAACCACCGCCATCCCGTCCTGTTGTCCATGTTCCATCAATCCCGTCGGGGCGCACGGCCGTGCGCCTCGACCAGTACCCGATCGCGCCGGTCCGGATCGGTGGCACAGTCATACGGGATCGGTCGTATGTCCGGGTCATGCATTGCGTCGTGCCGCGCCGCCCGCGATCAGGGCAAGGTCCGCAGTTTGTTCAGTTGCTCCTTGGCCAGCACGCGCGCGCTTTCGAGCGCGCGGGAGCCTTCACACGAACCGCTCGTCTCCGTGAACGCCGTGTACTGGACGAGGATCGCCTTGTACCGCAGCACGCCGTAAAACTCGGTCACCCGCCGCGTTCCGGAGGGATCGGTGTAGACCGCGCACCAGATGTTCTCCTGATCGGCGCCGATCGTGCCGAAGGCAGCCGACGCATCGGACACCGTCAGTGAGTCGATGTTCACCGGCCGGGCGCCCAGCGCCGCGCGGATCTGGTCGGTGGCGCCGTCCTTCGTGCCCCAGGTGTTGTCCTGGGTTGCCTTCGCCTCCTCCGGCGTCCGGCCGAAGGCGATCGTCGTCGTCAGGCGGTCGCCGTTCTCGCAGTCGAAGCTGCGCGCGAACGTATTCGTATAAAGGGAACCCTGGCCTTGCATCGTACAGCCGGGGAAGCTCGCCGCATCGACCAGTGCGTCCTCGGCGGTGACCGTGGGGGCCGGTGTCGTTGTCGAAGCAGCGGATGAGTTGCCGCCGTTCTGGTCCGCATCGCATCCGGCTGCCGCCAGCAGCGTCACGAACGCGACCAATGGGAGGAAGAGAATCCGCATGAACACTCCCGGGAACATCGTGCGGGCGATCGGCCCGCCCTGCTCCCAGTGTACGCGGTTCGCCGTGCGGGAGGATGCGCCGAGACGGCGTCCGCATGTTCGTTACGTCTTATGCAACGTCACGACGCAAAGAGATTGAACAGAACCAGAGCGCGGCGTTAACCTTCCCACGGCCGGCTGCGTTCACATCTAGTGACAGGCCGCAGATCTGCGTCTCCTGGATCTGGGCATGTGCCCTCTGGGTGCGGCGCGCGGCCTACCGCGGGGCAAGCGACCTCGATGAGAGGAAGTCCCGACGCAGTGGTGAAAGGAGGGATACCGATGGAGCAAGAGCCTTCGACTCGGCGGGGACGGTCGAAAACCGGCATGGGGTCGAAGGCAGTAGCTGAGAGATGGGCTTTGCACATCAGGTACCATCACCAGGAGGAAACGTTGAAACTTTCGAAATTTGGATGGCTAGCCGCGATCGTAGCGGTAGCGGTCGTCCTGGGGGCGAATGCCTTTACGCCCCGGAGCGCAGATGCTGCGATCACCGCCGCCGCAAAGTTTTGCGCGGCCACCACGACGACGAACGTCTCGGAATGTCTCTTGCAGTTCCAAGACAGTGCAACTGATGCCGGCCGGACCTATCAGGTGACACTGGCGTCCGGTCCGGCGACGTTCGACACCACCGGTGCGAACTTCACCGCGATCACGAGCCTTGCAAACTGCAACGCCACGGTGTCGGCGCGCACGCCGAATTCCTACATTGTCACCCTGTCGGAGACAGCGGCGAATGCGTGCACCGGCGCGATCACCGTTCAGGTGACGGAGCGGCTGAACGTCACCGCCAATGGCACCGTGTCGCAGACGGTTCTTGATCCGTTCTCCGGCACGAGCATGACGGCGACCGCCAACGTGATCACCACCGGCGCGGTGCGGCCGTTCACGACGACGATCAGCACCGGCGGATGCATCAACGATGCAGACGGCTCGCCGGTTTCCTCGCTGAACCTCGGCGTGAATGAGACGGCGGACATCACCTGCCGGCTCGACATCGACGACAACAGCACGACTCCGGAACTGGTTTCCTCCGGCGTCGTCTCGGTGACGCTCGGTCAGTCGACCGCGTCCTCGCCGATCATCGTCGCGTTCGACCTCGTCAGCGGCAGCGTCTCCGGTTCGGTCACCGGCGCAACGGGCAACGTCCGCTGCGGCGCCCAGAACACGCTCGAGAGCTGCGACGATGTCTTCGTCGGCCTGACCCTCCAGGGCCGCGCCGGCCCGAACGGCCAGCTGCCGTTCACGCAGAACATCACCGTTACCGCCAGCTACACGCCGGATAACCCGCAGGAGAACCTGCCGGCGAATCTGGTCGCGACGACGCTCGTCACGGTTGTCACACAGACGACGACTGCCGGCTTCGTCAATGGCGACACGTTCGTCATCCGCTGCCCGACCGCCCTCAATCCGGGCCTCGCCAATGTTCCGCAGCTGACCCCTGGTCAGATCGGTGGCGTTGGTAGCGCGATTGCGATCGGTATCCTCCCGCAGGCTCTGATCTGCGAGGCGGTGTTCCTCACCACGAATGACGCCGGCCAGCTCGTCGTTCAGAACGTGGCTCCCGGCACGATTGAAATCAGCGCGCTCAGCGGCTCGCTCGTCGACCTCGCCGGCCGGCTGACGACCAACCTGCGCATTGGCTGCGGCACGGGCACGAACGTGTCCGAGGATCTGACCACGGTCAACCCGAACACCTGCCAGGGCGTCCGCTTCGGCGTGCTCGGCATCGGCGTTGGCTTCGTCGAGCTCCGCGCCCGCTACGAGCCGTCCTCGGCGGCAGCAGCGGCCGGTATCCGCGAGCGCGAGGCGACCGCGACCGTCGGCTTCATCGCCCCGGCCGTGACCCTCAACCTCAGCCTCAGCCCGAACCCGGTGGCCGTCGGTCAGAACGGCACGGCGACCCTGCGGTTCAATCGCAACTTCTTCTTCGGCGACACCCTGCTGATCGACCCGACGACCGGTCTGCCGATCGCGATCAACTTCGGTTCGCCGCTCAACGGTACCGTTCGCTTCCAGTCCTCGAACACGGCGGTTGCCGCGTTCACGGGTGCGGAGACGACGACGACCGGTAGCTCCACCGTCACCACGGGCGAGGCATTCGCTCGCTGCGGCGGCGAGACAGCCGTCATCACCGGCGGCGTCCTCAGCGACTTCTTCGGCGGCTGCGACCAGGTCGCGGTCGGCTATCGCGGTATCACCCCGGGCGACTCCCAGATCAGCGCGACCTTCGTGCCTGACCTGCCGAACGCCTTCGGCCTGACCGCCACGGGTACGGTCGCCTCGCCGACCAGCACCCTCAGTGGTCTGTTCAACCTGGCCACCGGCATCGCCTCCAACACCACCTCCCGCAACCTCCGGGTTGAGGGCGTTGGTCCGGCGACGACGGTTCGCCTTGTCACCGGCTGCAACAACGTTGTTGCTCCGGCGGCGGAGACCGTCCAGCAGGTGGCGGCGCGTGTCGACCCGGCGTCGGCCGCTGTCTCCATCTGGAAGCAGGTTCCCGGCACGACCCAGTTCCAGGGTGCGGCCGTCGGCGCGAACGTGCCGGCTGGCGTCAGCAACCTGACGAACGTCAACGCTCTTGATGCAATCTTCGTTTGCGTCAGCGCGGCCGCGACCTACCGCACGACCTAATCGACGTACAAGCCCGGGCCGGTCATCCTCTCGGAATGACCGGCCCGGAGAATCCACTTTCCAACAGGGCAACCCCTGGTGATGTCTCGTCCAGGGATCTGCCTGGACCGGGCAACAAGGAATAGAGGGGACCGAAACAGATGAAGTATTCCTGGAAAGGACTGGTGGCTGGGGCCGGTGCCGCGCTTGGCGCGGTGGTGCTGGGCGCCACGGTGCTGACCGCAAGCGTCGGCGCTCAGACGCCCACTGCAACGGCTACCGCTGCGGCCACTGGTACAGCTGCGGCCACGGCAGCAGCTGGCCAGACACCGGGCACCCCGCCGATGCGTGTCTACGGTACGGTAACCGGCGGGACGTCGGGTGCCACCGTTACCGCGACGATCGGTTCCGCGACCTGCGGCACCGCCCAGGTGAGCGCAACCGGTACCTATGTCATCGACGTGGCCTCGGCGGCCTCGCAGGCCGGCTGCGGCACGGACGGCGCGACCGTGAACTTCACGGTGGGCGGCGCTCGCGCGACCCAGACCGCCACCTGGCGGCAGGGCGCGTTCACTGAGTTGAACCTGACCGCTCAGGCGGCCACCCCAACGGCGACGGCGACGGCAACCCCGACCCGTACGGCGACGGCAACCCCGACCCGCACGGCGACGGCGACCCCGACCCCGCGGCCGACCGTGACCGCGACGGCGACCGCGACCCCGCGGCCTCCGACGGCCACCCCGCAGCGCCCGGCCGGTACGCCGGCAGCGCAGCGGCCGGCGGCTCCGGCGGCACGGCCTCCGGCGGCAGCGGCCCCGGCGGCACAGCGCCCGGCGGCGGCTCCGGCGGCTCTCCCGCGCACTGGTACCGGCGGCATGCAGGCTGACACCGGCATGACGACGGGCTGGGTGCTCGGTGGTCTCGCCCTGGCGGTTCTCGCCCTCGGCGCGACCGGCCTCGCGGCCTATCGCCGCTCCCGCTAACGCGGAAGCACGCGCCGGCTTCGGCCGGTCGTAGGCGAACATGATGGGGGTGGGCTTCGCGAGAGGTCCACCCCTTTCGATTGCCTGTCGGTGGGCGCGGCGCCCAACACTTGCCACGCGCCGTCTGCCGCGCTACTGTGCCCCCGTGCCTGCGATGCGATCACGGTCGCCCGCGGCTCGATGGGCGTTGGACAGCCCAACCGAAGGAGGCGATCCCGTGGCAGACAATACGCAACTGGTGCTGGCGTACTTCGACAGTGAGGCGGCTGCCGATCAGGCGGCGGACGCCGTCAAGTCGTGGGACAAGGCCAGGGATGATATCAAGCTTGGCAATATCGGCGTGTTGGTCAAAGGCGATGACGGCAAGGTCAAGGAGCAAAAGCTCGGACCGCGAGATACCGGCAAGGGCGTGGGCATCGGTCTGGCCCTGGGCGTGCTCGCCGCCATCCCGACCGGCGGGTTGAGCCTGCTCGGCGGCGCCATCCTGGGCGGTGGCGCCGGCGCCGCGATCGGCTCCTTCTTCAAGAAGGGACTCTCCAAGGACGAGGTGGAGCGGATCGGCGCCGAGCTCGATGCCGGCCACGCCGCCGTCGGCGTGATGGCCGACCCGGGCGAAGAGGCAGACGGCGTCATGGCGAAGCTGACCGAACTGGGCGGGAAAGCGGAAGCCATCGAGGTGTCGACCGATGCCCTCCCGCAGGCCGCCGCGGCGGTCGCCGGCGCGGCGGCCGCGGCCGAGAGCACGCCACCGGCGACCGCGACCGCAACCGAGCCGGCGCCGCCGGCCGGCCCCTAGAGCAGCGGGCGGCGACCGCCTCGTGGCTCGCCCTCGGGCCGCGGCCCGCAAACGTCCAACTCGCGTTGGGCCGGCGCTTCCACGCGCCCTTCGCGATTCCGGCCCGCATCGTCGACGGTGACCACGGCAGCGGCTCGGAAACTCAGGCAACGGCTGTCGAGAGGATGCTGTCATGGCACAGGAGACGCGGCCGGCGGTCGGTCAGGAAGCGCCGAACGGCGACAACGCCATTCGTCCCCAGGACGATCTGTTCGGCCATATCAACGGTCGGTGGCTCGAGACGGCGGAGATCCCGGCCGATCTGCCCACGATCGGCGGGTTCATCGATCTCGTCCTCGAGGCCGAGGCTGAGGTCGGCGCGATCCTGCGTGAGGCGAGCGCGGCTGCCGCCACGGGCACCCTGTCGCTCGAGAGCGATCGCCGGAAGATCGGGGATCTGTTCGCCAGCTTCATGGACGAGGAGCGGATCGAGGCGCTCGGTCACGGTCCGCTGGCGGACGACCTCGCCGCCATCGCCGCGCTCGAGGATCTGCCCGGCCTGGCCGCGCTGCTCGGCCGGTTCCAGCGGGAGAACCTTGGCGGCCCCTTCGCGTGCTACGTGCATCTGGACGACCGCCGGTCCGATCGCTCTATCGTCAACATCGTCCAGTCCGGGCTTGGCCTGCCCGACGAGGCGTACTATCGCGAAGACGGGTTCGCCGAGCACCGCGCGAAGTACGTGGGCCACGTCGCCGCGATGCTGCGGCTGATCGGCCGGTCACCGCGCGAGGCCGAGGACGAAGCCGCGCGGTTGATGGCGCTCGAGACGCGGCTCGCCGCCGGGCACTGGGATCGTGTTCGTTGCCGGGACGTGCTGGCGGCGTACAACCTCACCACGCTCGCCGAGCTCCGCGCCGCCGCACCGGCATTCGATTGGCTGAGCTGGCTGACGGCGATGGGAGCCACCGAAGACCAGTTCGCCGAGGTGCTGGTGCGCCAGCCCAGCTATCTGGGGGCGATGTCGGCGGCGCTTAGCGATGTTCCGCTCGACGACTGGAAGATCTGGCTCACCTTTCACCTGATCAGCAGCGCCGCGCCCTTCTTGAGCCGGGTGTTCGTCGACGAGAATTTCGAGTTCTACTCCCGCACGCTCACCGGCGCCGAGGAACAGCGGGACCGGTGGAAGCGCGGTGTGGCGCTCTGCGGCAGCGCCATCGGCGAAGCAGTGGGCGCCGAGTACGTCGCCCGTGTCTTCCCACCCGACGCCAAGGCGGAGATGGAAGGACTGATCGCCAATCTGCTGGAAGCGTACCGGGTCAGCATCAGCCGGCTCGACTGGATGAGCGCCGAAACGCGCGCGCGGGCACTGGAGAAACTGAACCAGTTCCGTTCGAAGATCGGCTACCCGAACACGTGGCGCGATTACCGCGCGCTGGCGATCGCCCGCGACGACCTGCTCGGAAACGTCCGGCGAGCGGCCGCGTTCGAGGTCGATCGCCAACTCCGCAAGATCGGCGCGCCGGTCGATCGCGATGAGTGGCTGATGACGCCGCAGACCGTCAACGCCTACTATCTCCCCGGCGCCAACGAGATCTGCTTCCCTGCCGCCATCCTGCAGCCGCCGTTCTTCGAGGCCGGCGCCGACCCCGCGCTCAACTACGGCGGGATCGGCGCGGTGATCGGCCACGAGATCGGCCACGGCTTCGACGACCAGGGCTCGCAGTACGACGGCGCCGGCAACCTGGTGAACTGGTGGACCGATGCAGACCGCGCCCACTTTCAGGAGCGGGCCGATACGCTCATCGCCCAGTACAACGGCTTCGAACCGCGGGCAATGCCCGGCCATCGCGTCAACGGCGCCCTGACGGTCGGCGAGAACATCGGCGACCTCGGCGGGCTTACGATCGCGCTGCTGGCCTACGAGATCAGCCTTGCCGGCGCGGAGCCGCCGGTGGCCGACGGCCGCACCGGGCGGCAGCGGCTCTTTGAGAACTGGGCGCTGATCTGGCGGATCAAGACCCGGCCGGAGCTGGCGCTCCAGCTCCTCTCGGTCGACCCACACGCACCACCGGAGTTCCGAGCGAACATTGTCCGCAACCTCGACGAGTTCCATACGGCATACACGACCGCGCCAGGCGATGCCCTCTGGCTCGACCCGGCCGATCGCGTCCGCATCTGGTGACCGCGGAATTCGAGATGCATCATTGCGTCACATGACTCTCGGCATCACCTTGACAGGAGCATTCCAAAAACGTTACTATTTCCCCAGTCTGAACCTGCATCGGCGATGACGAAGAGCAGTACGGCGGCGGCAATGCCCGAGCGAGCCGGGGATGGTGGAAGCCCGGCGGCGATCCGCGCCCGAACTCGCTTCCGAGCCGCTGGAGGGAGCGCCGGCACGGTCCGGCAGTACCTCCAACCGGGTGCGCCCGTTACAGCGTTCCGAGGGCCTCGCGGCGTGCCGTGAGGAAGAAGGGTGGTACCGCGGGTGTTCCCGTCCCTTTCGGGACGGGTATTTTTGTATCCGGCAGTACCCACAACGACGAACGATTCCGATGCAGGCAGACACGATGGAAGGCGCGATGGGCATGTCCCGGTCCACATTTCCGGCCGCTTCGCCCGCCAGGGGAGTTTTCACGGCTCCACGTCTGGCCGCGCCTGCTCTCCGCATCCTCGACGTACGTCTCCTCGTAGGCCTCCTTATTACGTAGTGCGCCGTGCTCCCCCGCGAGGGTTTGAGCGGCGCACACAGAAAGGTGCAGCCGGCAGATGCGATTGGCCGGAAAAGTCGCGGTAATCACGGGTGCAGCCTCCGGCAACGGACGCGAGATCGCGCTGCGCTTCGCCCAGGAAGGCGCGGACCTCGTCCTGCCCGACATCTACTACAACGGCGCCGAGGGCGTTTGCACGCTCCTCCGCGTCTACGGCCGTCGCGCTATCGCCACCGAGACCGACGTTTCGAAGAAGGCCGACGTCGACGCGATGATCGCCACCGCCGTCCGCGAGATGGGCCGGGTCGACATCATGGTCGCCAACGCCGGCATCCAGATCGGACGCCCCTTCCTCGACCTCTCCGAAGACGACTGGGACCGCGTGATCGCCGTCAACCTCAAGGGCGTCTTCCTCTGCTGTCAGGCCGCCGCCCGGCAGATGGTCGCACAGGGTGACGGTGGCAGCATGATCACGATCGCCTCGATTATGGCCCAGGTCGGTGCTGCCGGCGCCGCCGCCTACGCCGCGAGCAAGGGCGGTGTCGTCCAACTGACCAAGTCGATGGCGATCGCGCTCGCCCCGCACGACATCCGCGTCAACGCGATCGCTCCCGGCTTTATCGACACATCGATGACCGAGGTGCTCGGCGCGCCGCTGAAGAAGATGCTCGAAGACCGCACGCCACAGGAACGCTTCGGTCACCCGACCGATGTCGCCGCCGCGGCCGCCTTCCTCGCATCCCTCGACGCCGGCTTCATCACCGGCAGCACGATCACCACCGACGGAGGTTTCACCGCCGGCTTCTACTCCGCCCCGGCCGCCCGCGCGGCCGCCACGGCAGCAGCAGAGGCAGGGATCGGCCCTCACCCCCCGGCCCCCTCTCCCGCCGGAGCGGGAGAGGGGGAGACTCACTCAACCATGGCTGATCACGACTCCTCCGACGGAGTACGAAACGGGGAGCCTAGTTCAACCACGGTTGATCAGGACTCCCCTCTCCCGTCCCGACGGGAGAGGGGCCGGGGGTGAGGGCCGGCCCCACCAGCAAGCAGGAGCCAGGACATGGCGCAGCAGGAAGGGCTTTCCGTCCCGGGCTTCCGGGGCGGAGCGGTACGACGGAGCAGAGGGCCGGCCATCGTGCCAGGCAACGTGAGCCGCAGCCGCGACAGCCTCACCGAACGTAGCTCGTCCGGAGGTTCCCTAGTTCAAGGAGGATCGTCCCAGTGAAAATGAACGGCGCGCAGATCTTGTTGGAGTGCCTGAAGCGGGAGGGGGTGGACCTGATCTTCGGCTACCCCGGCGGCGTCGTGCTGCCGCTCTATGACCGCTTTCCCGAATTTCCGGAGATCAAGCACGTTCTCGTCCGGCACGAGCAGGGCGCGTCCCACGCCGCCGATGGCTACGCCCGCGCCTCCGGCAAGGTCGGCGTCTGTCTCGCCACCTCCGGACCCGGCGCCACCAACCTCGTCACCGGCATCTGCACGGCGATGATGGACAGCATCCCGATGGTCGTCCTCACCGGCAACGTCGCCCGCACCCTGATCGGCCGCGATGGCTTCCAGGAAGCGGACATCACCGGCATCACGATGCCGATCACCAAGCACAACTACCTCGTGATGAAGGCGTCCGAGATCGCCGAGGCCGTGCGCGAGGCGTTCCACATCGCCAACACCGGCCGCAAGGGTCCGGTGCTCGTCGATATCCCCAAGGATGTCTTCCAGGAGGAAACCGAATTTGTCTGGCCGGAGGAGGTCAACCTCCGCTCCTATCGCCCGACGACCCAGGGCCACAAGGGCCAGATCAAGCGCGCCGCCAAGCTGATCGATGACTCGAAGAAGCCGATCGTCCTCGCCGGCCAGGGCGTGATCTGGTCGGGCGCTAGCCCGGAGTTGAAGGCGTTCGTCGAGAAGGCACAGATCCCCGTGCTCTCCACCTTCCTCGGCATCGGCGCCTTCCCCGCCGACCACATCCTCAATTACGGCTGGCTGGGGATGCACGGCGCCTTCCACGCCAACCACGCCGCCAATGAGGCCGATGTCGTGATCGGCCTCGGCATGCGTTTCGACGATCGGGCGATGGGCCGCTTCTCCGACTTCAACGTCGGCGGCAAGATCATCCACATCGACATCGACCCCGCCGAGATCGGCAAGAACTTCAAGACCGAGGTGCCGATCGTCGGCGATGCCAAGGCCGTCCTCGAAGAACTGATCGAGGCGATCCAGCCGAATACGCACCTGGATTGGATGCACTGGATCGATGACCTCCGCCGCGAGCACCCGAGCTTCGAGGTGCCGGAGTCGCCGGAGATGTCCTCCCAGTACGTGATCAATCAGATCTACGAGGCGACCAACGGCGACGCGATCGTCGTCACCGGCGTCGGCCAGCACCAGATGTGGACCGGCCAGCACTACCGCATGACCAAGCCGCGGCAGCTGATCTCCTCCGGCGGCCTGGGGACGATGGGCTTCGAGGTGCCCGCCGCCCTCGGCGCGCAGATGGCCTGTCCAAATGATGTGGTCTGGTCGATCTGCGGCGACGGCGGCTTCCAGATGAATATGCAGGAACTGGCGACGATCGTCGATTGCCGCGCCCCGGTGAAGATGGCGATCCTCAACAACGGCTACCTCGGCATGGTCCGCCAGTGGCAGGAGCTGTTCTACGCGAACAACTACGTCGCCGTCGACCTGAAAGATGAGATCACGCAGCCCGACTTCATCAAGATCGCCGAAGCCTATGGCATCAAGGCGATCCGGATTACCGCCAAGGAAGACGTGCGCGACGCGATCGAGCAGGCGAACGCCTACCCCGGCCCCGTCCTCCTCGACTTCCACGTGATCAAAGAAGAGAACGTCTGGCCGATGGTCCCCGCCGGCGCCTCCCTCGCCGAAACGATCGAAGACCCGGCCAAGCACCGTGTCCCCGTCGCGGGCGACTAACGGCGAGTTGAAACACAAAGGGGCAAAGACTTCAAAGTGCACAAAGGCTGTCTTGTGCAATTACACAACAAATCTTTGCGACCTTTGCCCCCTTTGTCCCTTTGTGTTTCAAGAGCGGTAGGAGTAAACCGACATGAGTACAAAGCATACGGTGGTGGCGCTGGTGGAGGACCGGCCGGGGGTGCTCAACCGGGTGGCGAGTCTGTTCCGGCGACGGGGTTTCAACATCGAGAGTCTGGCGGTCGGGCCGACCGAGGAAGAAGGGCTCTCGCGGATGACGATCGTCGTTGATGGCGCGACGACCGTCGTCGAGCAGGTGGAGAAGCAGCTCTATAAGCTGATCGACGTGGTCAAGGTGGCGGATATCACGCACAAAGGTGTCGTCGCCCGCGAGCTGTGTCTGATCAAGGTGCGCTGTGCGAACGGCAAGCGCGGCGAGGTGATCCAGCTGGCCCACGTCTTCGGCGCCAAGGTGTCCGATGTCGCCGACACGAGTGTGATCATCGAGACGGTCGGCGAAGAGGAAGATGTGGACAACGTCATCCGGGCGATGCGTCCCTACGGCATCGTCGAGCTGGCGCGCACCGGCCGTGTCGCCATGTCCCGCGGTGGCGCCGCCGTCCGCCCCGACCCGACCGACGAGAACTATGCCGAGCACGCCCGCTTGGGGCGACGGCCGGATGGCAAACTGCCATATGTAAGCGACTGAGGGGCGTGGAACGGCCCTCACCCCCGGCCCCTCTCCCGCCGAGCGGGAGAGGGGTGCACAGAGTGACCGGGAGCGCCAGCTTGTCGATCGGTCAGACTGCACGAGGGTTGTGGTGGTGGTTCGCCGCACATGCAGGCTCCCCTCGCCCGCTCCGGCGGGCGAGGGGTTGGGGGTGAGGGCAGGGCGCAGACATGACAAAGGTCAACCTCCACACCAAACTCGCCCGCTTCGACGCTCTTTGGAGCCCGAAGATCGTCGCGGACATGAACGACTACCACGTCAAGGTCGTCAAGGTTCGGGGCGAATTCGTCTGGCACACGCACGACGAGACGGACGAGCTGTTCCTGGTGCTGAAGGGCCGGCTCACGATCAAGCAGCGCGAGGGGGATGTGACACTGGAGGAAGGCGAGTTGTACGTGGTGCCGCGCGGCGTCGAGCATATGCCGGTTGCGGCAGACGAGTGTCACATCCTGCTGTTGGAGCCGGCGGGTACGATCAACACCGGCGACGGCGGCGGCGAACGCACCGCGCAGGACGAGCGGATCTAGCAATGGACGGAGCCATGGTCATGCCGGTGAGCGAACAACGATACATACAACTG
The DNA here is from genome assembly GCA_050184225.1 of Dehalococcoidia bacterium. GTDB lineage: Bacteria > Chloroflexota > Dehalococcoidia > CAUJGQ01 > CAUJGQ01 > JBFXAN01. Next base: position 13,088 of record JBFXAN010000124.1, read on the forward strand.
GCGCTGGAAGACCCGGAAGGGAAATGGGAGTTGGTGGATGGTTGTCCGCGGAAGAAGCCGTTCATGACCTGGGAGCACGGGCATGTCGCCCGCGAGCTGACGTTCGAGCTCAACTTGCAGCTCAATCGACGTGAGTGGGAGGTCATTCACGACTCCGGCAAGGTCCGGCGCAACGAACGGAATTACTTCCAACCGGATGTGTGCGTCGTATCGATGGACCTCGTCCGCAGAACGTTCACCCGTCCGGGGATGTTCGAAGCGTATTCCGAGCCACTGCCACTCGTCGTCGAAGTGTGGTCGCCATCGACTGGTGAATACGATGTGACAGACAAACTGGAAGACTACAAACGGCGTGGCGACCTCGAAATCTGGCTGGTCCATCCGTATGAGCGCACCGTTAGGGCTTGGCGCCGGCAACCCGATGGCTCGTATCAGGAGACGATAATCCAAGGCGGCACAGTCCAACTGGCGTTCCTCCCGAACGTGACAATCGACTTGGACCGCCTGTTTGAGTAGATGAGCACAAATATGGATGTGGACGTACGACGCACGCGGCTCTGCCTTCGACGGCCCTCGTCCCCCTGAGTTGGGACGGAGGGCCGACCCGATGCCCTTTGAGCGGGGTCGCTTGTCCCGCCACACGCATCACTTCGAAGGAGTTTCAGAACCATGGCAGACCGCGTGATTATCTTCGATACCACCCTGCGCGACGGCGAACAGACCGCCGGCGTCGCCCTCAACGGCGACGACAAGCTGGAGATCGCCGAGCAACTGGCGAAGACCAACGTCGACATCATCGAGGCGGGCTTTGCCGCCTCTTCCCCCGGCGACTTCGAGGCGGTAAAGCGCATCGCCCACACGGTCCGCGGCCCCAAGATCGCAACGCTCGCCCGCGCCGTCCCTGGCGATGTCGAGGCGGCGATCGACGCTGTCTCGACCGCACCCAACCCCCGCATCCACGTTTTCATCTCCTCCTCTGATATCCACATCATGCACCAGATGCAGAAGGACCGAGAGGCGGTGATGACGCAGGCGATCGCGATGGTGAAGCGTGCCCGCGAGGCGGTCGAGGATGTCGAGTTCTCGCCGATGGACGCCACCCGCACCGAGCCGCGCTACCTTTTTCAACTGCTCGAAGCCGTGATCGACGCCGGCGCCACCACGATCAACATTCCCGACACCGTCGGCTACACGATGCCGACCGAGTTCGAGGAGATGCTGCGCGAGATGTATGCGGAGGTGCGTAACATCCATCGCGCCACCGTGTCGGTCCACTGTCACAATGACCTCGGCCTCGCCACGGCGAACTCGATCGCCGCCCTCCGTGCCGGCGCCCGCCAGATCGAGGTCTGCGTCAACGGCCTCGGCGAACGCGCCGGCAACGCCTCCCTCGAAGAGGTGGTGATGGCGATCAAGACGCGCCAGGACCTGGTCGGCATCGACACCGGTGTCAACACGCGCGAGATCTACCGCGCCTCGCGGCTTGTCTCCGACCTCACCGGTATCGTCGTCCAGCCGAACAAGGCGGTCGTCGGCCTCAACGCCTTCCGTCACGCCTCCGGTATCCATCAGGACGCCGTGATCAAGCTGCGCCAGAACTTCGAGATCATGGACCCGCGCGAGGTCGGTCATCCCGAGGCGACCAAGATTGTGCTGACCAAGGTCTCCGGCCGCGCCGGACTGAAGCAGCGGTTGGAGGAACTGGGCTACGAAATGACCCAGGACGAGCTCGACCGCGTCTTCATCAAGTTCAAGGATCTGGCCGACAAGAAGCAGGAGGTGGACGACCGCGACCTCGAAGCGCTGATGGCTGAGGGCGCTCGTGAAACGACCGAGGTGTGGCACCTCGAGCGCGTCCACGTCCTCGCCGGTGACACCGTTCGCCCCACCGCGACGGTCCGCCTGATCGACAAGGAAGGCACCCGCCACGAGGATGCCGCCGTCGGCGATGGTCCGGTCGATGCCGTCTACAAGGCGATCAACCGGATCGTCAACGTGGCGAACACCCTCACCGAGTTCACGGTGAAGAGCATCACCGAGGGCATCGACGCCCAGGGCGATGTGATCATCCGAATTGAGGCGGACGGTCGCACCTACACCGGCCGCGGCGCCGACACCGACATCATCGTCGCCTCGGCGAAGGCGTATATGAACGCGCTCAACAAGCTGCTCACCGTCAAGCCGGCCAGCCAGCCGCTGGTGAGCACGCCGTAGGAGAGTGCGATGACTGTGCGAACACAACACGATGAAGTCGTCCGGCGCGAATTCACTCGCCAGGCGGCGGACTACGCTGCCGCGACGGCTATCTCCGACGGCGGGCGGATCGGCCGGCTGATCGAGACGGTCCGCCCGTCGTCGGACGCGCGGGTGCTTGAGATCGCCACCGGCCCCGGCTATGTGGCGATGGGCTTCGCCGCCGTCTGTCGCGAGGTCGTCGGCGTCGATGTGACCGATGCGATGCTCGCGATCGCCCGGCAGACCGCCGCCGACCGCGGCCTGACCAACATCCGCTTTGAGGCGGGCAACGCCGCCGCGCTGACGTTCGAGGACGGCGCACTTGATGTGGTCGTGTGCCGCTATGCGTTCCATCACTTCGAGCAGCCGCAGCAGGTGCTGGCCGAGATGGTCCGTGTCTGCCGGACCGGCGGCACCGTTGCCGTCGAGGACGCGATCGTCAGCGAACACCCGGAGCGGGCCGGATACCAGAACCGTTTCGAGAACCTTTGCGACCCATCACACACGCGGGCGCTGCCGCTGACCGCTCTCATCGGGTGCTTTGCGGCAGGCGGCCTGGAAGTGGAGCGAGTCACAACCAGCCACCTCACGCTTGCGGTCGAGCAGTGGATGGCCGTAGCAAAGACCCCGCCGGACCGTGCGGTCGAGGTGCGGCAGTTAATCGAGCAGGATGAACGTGACGACCTGAGCGGCACGCAACCGTTCCGTCGAGGCGGCGACCTCTATTTCCGCTCGCGGATCGCGACCGTCGTCGGGAGAAAGCTCGGGTGAGGGTGCAGGGGCCAGGTATCGGGTATCGGACGACTGTCGTACCGTTGCCCTGATACCTGACCCCACATCCCTGAAACGTCCACGACAAGGAGTTCCCATGGCACGGTTCAAGATCGCAGTTCTTCCCGGCGATGGCATCGGCCCCGAAGTTATCGCGCAGGCGATCGAGGTCCTCCGCGCCGTCGAGCAGCGTTTCGAGCACACCTTTGAATTGATCGAGGACCTGGTCGGCGGCGCCTCGATCGACGCATACGGCACCGCCCTCCGTACGGAGACGCTGGAACTTGCCCGCCGCAGCGACGCCGTGCTCTTCGGCGCCGTCGGCGGGCCGAAGTGGGACGACCCGGCCGCCAAGGTCCGGCCGGAGCAAGGTCTCCTCGCGATTCGTAAGGGGCTTGGCCTCTTCGCCAACCTCCGGCCCGTGAAGGTTGACCCGCGCATGCGGAATGCGAGCACGCTCAAGCCAGAGGTGCTCGACGGCGTCGACATGGTCGTGATCCGCGAGTTGACCGGCGGCCTCTATTTCGGCAAGCCACAGAAGCGCTGGCAGAACAGCCGCGGCCGTCAGGCGGTCGACACAATGCGCTACTCCGAGACGGAGGTGCGTCGTGTTCTCCAGGTTGGGTTCGAGCTGGCCCGCTCCCGCCGCCGGAAGCTGACCAGCGTCGACAAGGCGAACGTGCTCGACACCGGCCGGCTCTGGCGCGAGATCGCCGTCGAGATGGGCAAAGAGAACCCGGATATCGAACTGGAGCATCTCCTCGTCGATGCCTGCGCGATGCACTTAATCCGCCGCCCCGCCGACTTCGACGTGATCGTCACCGAGAACACCTTCGGCGATATCCTCACCGACGAAGCCTCGATGCTCGCCGGCTCGATGGGCATGCTGCCATCCGCCAGCCTCGGCGCGCGCAAGGCGGGCGGCGCCACCGGCAACGGCTTGTACGAGCCGATCCACGGCACCGCCCCCGATATCGCCGGCCAGGGCAAGGCCAACCCGCTTGCCATGATCCTGAGCACGGCGATGATGCTTCGCCTCTCGCTCAACCTCCAGCAGGAGGCAGACGCGGTCGAGTCGGCCGTGGAGAGCGCCCTCAATGACGGCCTCCGCACCGTCGATATTGCTACAGAAGGAACCCGCGTTCTCACCACGGAGCAAATGGGGGCGGAGATTGCGGGGAGAATGGGAGGCTGACCCCTCCCCCGGCCCCTCCCCCCGCTGCCGCGCGGAGCGGGGAGTACGGTCAGGCGGAGGGTGCCAGTATCAATTGATCCAACCAGCCAGACCATCGCGACGGCGACGCTGGCATCACAGTCTAACCAGTGCACCCCTCTCCGCGCGGCAGCGGGGAGAGGGGCCGGGGGAGGGGTTCGCTTGACAGCACCAGACATCCCGACCGAGTTTCCAACCACCGGGGAAGACCTCCGCGCGTGGGCCGCGTTCCTGGACACACCTGTCTGGGATCGCTTTCCCGAGTCGACGACCGCCAACGCCCAGGAGGTCTATCCCGGTGTGGGCGACCCGCTGTCGTTCGACTGCAACCTGATCGCGATCGAGCACGCCAGCCGCACGTTCATCGATCAGGCCGGCCTTGCCGGGATCATGGGACAGAACGACTGGCCGGATGTCGGCTACTACCCCGCCTACTATGGCCGGCCGCACATCAACATCTCCGCCTTCCGTGAGATGGTGAAGTACGTGCCCGGCGGCTCGCCCGATGCGCTCGATGAGCAACTCTTCGGCAAGACCCGCGAGGCGGGCGAACCCTCCTGGCAGCCGGGTCGCCATGAACAACTCATCCGGCTCCGTACCGCCGCCAAGGTTCTGCCGCTCGTTCGTCGAACGCCTGCCGACCTCGCCCGCAATGAGGACGCGGTCGAGGACTTCATGCGGCGGTTGCAGGCCACCGATATGGCGGCGTGGCCGGATGCGGACCTGATGGCGATGCTCGACCGCGCGCTCCGCCGCAACCTTCGCACGACCGAGATCCACTCGCGCGTCACCCTGTTTAGTGGTTCCGGATTGGAGAATCTCCGCGCCTTCCTCCTCGCGCACGACTTTGACGATGTCGATGCCACCGTCGCCGAGCTCAACACCGGCCTGCGCGACATCGAGAGCGCCAAGCCCGGCCGCGAGATCAGCCGCCTGGGTGCCTTCGTTCGCGGTGATGAGACGCTGCGCCGGATCTTCGAGGGCGACCCACCCGCCATCCTGACCGCGATCCAGCGCGGCGGTGGGCGATCAGTCGACGTTTTCCGCGAGCGCTTCCAGGGTTTCCTCGATACCTACGGCTATCGCGGCGTGCGCGAGCTCGGGCTTGCCACCCACGTCTGGGCACAACGGCCGGATTCCGTGATCGCCCTGATCAAGAGTCAGGCAGAGCGCCAGGATGCCGCGGACCCGGAGACAGAACTGCGCGTCCAGGAGGAAAAGCGCGAGCGCCGGACCGAAGCGGTCGAGGCACGGCTCGGTGTGTTGCAACGGCGAAAGTTCCGGGGACTCCTGAAAGCCGCACACGATGGCATCGCCGGCCGCGAACGGGCCAAATCACAATGGGTTCGGTCCACGCACAGCATTCGGCTGATCGTACGCGAAGCGGGCCGCCGGCTCGTGGAGCGCGGTGTGTTGGATGAGGTTGACGACGTTTTCTACATGCGCCTGCGCGACCTGCGGCAGGCGATGGCCGGCAACCCACGTCCCGACATGCGTGCGTTGGTCGCCGGCTACCGGAAGACGAAGGAAGTCTGCGAGCGCGTCGCCACGCCGGAGCGGTTTGTCGGCAGGCCAGATGCCTGGTGGCGCGACGATGCCGGCCGTGTGCCGGCGCCGCTGCCGTCACACAACGGCCTGCTGCGCGGCATCCCCGTCAGCCCCGGCCGCGTCACCGCCCGCGCCCGCGTAATCAGGGAACTGCAGGACGATATCGACCTCGAACCGGGCGAAGTGCTTGTCTGCCCGTTCACCGATGCCGCCTGGACCCCCCTCTTCTTCAACGCTGCCGCCGTCGTGATGGACCTCGGCGGCCCGCTTTCCCATGGCTCCACTGTCGCGCGGGAATATGGCCTCCCCGCCGTCGTCAACGTCAAGAACGGCACCCAGCTGATCCGCAACGGCCAGCGGATCACCGTGGACGGCACCAAGGGGGAGGTGGAGCTTGAGCCGGAGCATACCTAACCCCCCGGCCCCCTTCCCTCGCAGGGAAGGGGGAGTTCTCGTTTTCCGTGGGTTGCCAGTATATCGTCTGGGAACACCGACGACCCTTGTTCAACCATCGCTGTCCCAGGACTCCCCCTTCCCTGCGAG
>JBFXAN010000125.1:0-19392 GCA_050184225.1 Dehalococcoidia bacterium
TCTATACCAAACTCCCCGCCCCCCTTCCCTCGCTGGGAAGGGGGAGTCCTGGATGGTGTGGGTTGAGGTGAGATGGGCATCGTGCAGACAAATGAGATACTGACATCCTTGGTAGACGAGGACTCCCCATTCCCTGCGAGGGAAGGGGGCCGGGGGGTTAGGTTGCAGATCCTTACGCTCTACTCGCGTTCAGATTGTCATCTGTGCGAGCAGGCTCATGCAATCGTGATGTCGCTGCTGGATACGTTCGGGTATGAGGTGCGGGTGGTCGATATCGATCGGGATGCGGCGCTGGTCGAGCGCTATGGGGTGAGCATTCCGGTGGTGTCGCTCGATGGGGAGGATGTGCTGGCATGGCCGTTCACACGGGCGATGGCCTACGCTGTCTTGCAACAACGATTGGGGCCGGGGCGGTAGGCAGCGCATGGGCGAGGTGACGGTCCGTTTCCTGGGGAGCGGCGACGCGTTTGGCAGCGGCGGCCGCTTTCAGACGTGCATGCTCGTGACGTCGAGCGAGGGTTCGACGTTGATCGACTGCGGCGCGTCGTCGTTGATCGCAATGAAGCGGTTTGGCGTCGACCCGAGTGTGATCGACACGGTACTCGTGTCACATCTACACGGCGACCATTTCGGCGGGCTACCGTTTCTGATTCTGGATGGACAGTTTTCGCGGCGCACGCGGGCGCTCACGATCGCCGGGCCGCCTGGTGTTGAAGCACGGGTTCACGCGGCGATGGAGGTACTCTTTCCCGGGTCATCGCAGACGCAGCAGCGGTATAAGCTTCGGTTTGTCGAATTGACAGTCGAGGTACAGACGCTGATCGGATCGGTGGGGGTAATGGCATTTCCGGCGGAGCATGCGAGCGGAGCACCTTCGTTTGCACTCCGTGTTGTGGTTGATGGTCGGGTCATTGCCTATACGGGTGATACGGCGTGGACCGACGCGCTGATTCGGGCAGCCGATGGCGCCGACCTCCTGATTTGCGAGGCGTATTACTTTGACAAGCGCGTCCCCTTCCATCTCGACTATCAGTCGTTGATGGAGCATCGCGCATCACTGCGCTGCCGGCATCTGATATTGACGCATATGCAGGCGGACATGCTCGGTCACATCGATACGGTGAGCGATGAATGCGCATCAGACGGTTTGGAGCTTGTTTTATAGGGTGTGCGATGATCTACGAGCAACCAGTGCGCGCCGTCTTCTTCGATGTGGATGGGACACTCCTCGATACGACTGAGTTCATTTATGGGGGCTTTGACCACACGCTTGCGACCCATGGTCATCCGATGGTAGCGCGGGCAGATTATGCGCGGGTGATGGGGAAGCCGCTGGACGTGTGTTACGCGGAACTGGCGCCGGGTTGCGATCCGGTGCTGCTCTGTGAGACGCATCGCACCTGGCAGGCGGGAAATCTCCACCTGTCGGTTCCCTTCAGCGAGACGGTGGATGTGCTTCGCACGCTCAGCGGCGCGGGACTGCGACTGGCGGCGATCACCAGTCGATCGCGGCGGACTTCGGTGCATACGATCGAGCAGGCGGGGCTTGCCGGGTATCTCGATCTGATCCTGTCCGCGGAGGATGTGACGGCGATCAAGCCGGACCCGACGCCGCTCTTGCTCGCTCTGAAACGTCTCGATGTGTCGCCGGCGGCCACACTGATGGTGGGTGACACCGACGCGGATATCCTGGCCGGCCGAGCGGCGGGCGTGCGCACCGTCGGCGTCACCTACGGCTTTCACGGTGCGGAGATCCTGCGACACGCGCCGGACATGACGATTGATAGGCTCAGCGATCTGATCCCCATCTGTCTGCCCACACGCAATCGACTCGGTTGATACGACTGTGGGGTGATGCCCCACAGACCGACCACGCGTTACCGCGCATACGCGCGCGGGTCTGTGCGATAGCCTGAAGCCGAACGATCAACACGCTGGCGGGTAGGGATGATGCAGGTCGCGCACGACGGGCAAGCGGACACGCAACGCGTGATGGTGGCGCGCGCCGACGCCGCATTTCCCTGGTACATCGGAGGGGCCTTCGCGGTCGCCGTGGCGGGCGGTTTCATGCTGGCGGTGCTGTTGCCGCTGGCCGTGGTGCTCGAATGGGATTGGGGCGTGCGCTGGCGGGCGCTGACGCAGGCACACGGACATCTGCAGATCGCCGGCTGGTTGGGACTGTTCATCGCCGGGATGTCGCTGCGGCTGGCGCCGAGGTTCGCGGGACGGCCGTTGCCGTTCCCGGCGATGACCGCACCGGCGCTCTTGTTGCTGCTGTTTGGCGTGCTCGGTCGCGCGCTCGCTCAACCGTGGATCGAGGATCCGGCGATGCAGGGCATCGTGCTCGTGAGCGCGCTTGCCGAACTGGCCGGGGCGGCGCTGATCGCGCTCCTGCTGATCGTGACGCTGGCGCCGGCGGCGCGAAGGCTGGCGCCGGCGCCGTTCCTCATGCTCGGCGCGGTTGGGATGGTGACGCAGGCATTACTCGGGGCGTTGTGGCTGCCGGACCTGACGGCGGACCAACCATACATCGCCGCGGCTCGTAACAACGCGCTTCTCGGAATCCAGTTCTATGCGTTCGTGCTGCCGTTCGTGCTCGGCGTCTCTTTGCGGGCGCTGCCGGTGTTCTTTGCTCGGCCGGCGCCGAGTGCGCGCACCGCCTGGATCGTCGCGATTGTGTTGGGGGCCGGCGCCGCGGTGTACGCCGGTGGCGCCATCGCCCTGGACGGAACGACCGGCGTTCGGCTGGAGGGTGCCGGGGCGGGGATGATTGCCCTCGCGATCGTGGCGGTGCTGGCGCAAACCGGAACCTGGCGGCAACCGGAGCGGCTCCGCACGAGTGCCCGCCATGCCGCGCTGCTGATTCGCACCGCGAGCGCATGGCTGGCTCTTGTCGCCCTGGCATTGCTGCTGACCGGCATTCGGTCGATGGTCGCTGGAACGCCGGTGTCGCCGGGCGATACCGATGCGATTCGGCATGTGCTCGCGATCGGTGTGTTCACGACGCTCCTGGCCGGGATGGCCTACCTCATGCTGCCATGGCTGGCGATGCGGCGCATCAAACCGGCGACGCCGCGCCGTGAGACATTCTCCTTGTGGGCATTGCTGAGCGTGGCGACGGTGTTGCGGGCCGGCGGCGCGTTGCTGGAAGGCAGCGGCGCCGGCGCGGGCCGGTACTGGCCGATGGCGGTGGGCGGTGTGCTCGCGCTGAGCGCGGTCGGGTTCCTGGCGTCGATTGTCGCGCGTGCGGCCCGGCCGCAATCCACCGAGATTGTCCTGCACGAACGGAGTACGCGATGACGATGACGCCGAGTGCGGCGGACCCGATCGCGATCCTTGTGGCCGAGCATCTGACGGCCATGACGTTGTTTGGTGAACTCGACGCTGCGCTGACGCGGGTAGAGGCGGCGGATTCGGAGGCGCGGGAACGCGCGATGGCGTTGGCGGTGCGGACGCTCGTTTTTCTGAACACCGAACTGGAAGTGCATATCCGCAAGGAAGAGGAGCCGCTGTTCTCCCGGTTGAAGGCGGCGCTGCCGTCCGACGACCGGCTGGTCGACGAGATGATCGCCGAGCACGACCAGATCCGGATGAAGCGCGAGCAGGTGCGAGGCGTGTTAGACGAGATGTTGAGCGGCGACGATCACGTGACGTTTCGTGAGCAGCGTGCCCGGCTTGGTACCACGATCGAGGCGGTTGAGCGAACAGCAGCCGGGTCCGAGGCGTGGCGCGCGCTGCGCCGGACCTGGCGGGCGGCATATGAGACTCTGCGCGTTCACTTTCAGAACGAGGAGGAGATCGCGTTTCCGCTGGCGCAGGCGTTGCTCGATGTGGAGGAACTGGCGGCAGCAGGGCGGGAGATGGCCGCGATCGACAAGGAGCAGCATATGGATACACCGGTACAACTGACCGGTATCGCACAGACAACCGATGAACTGCTCGGTTCAGAGGCGCTGGCGCGTGATGGCCGTACGGCACGGACCCTGGTGAAAAGCGGCCCACTGCGGATCGTCCTCGTCGCGATCGGTGCGGGGGGTGACGTGCAGGAGCATCAGGCCGCTGGTCCGACCACGATCCAGGCGGTGCGGGGCCGCGTGACGATCGCCGGCGGCGGCGTTGATCACGCCTTGCAGCAAGGTGATGTCCTGACTCTGCCGGCCGCGATGCCCCACGCGCTTCGTGCGGAGGAGCCGAGTGCCGTGCTGGTGACGATCGTCATGGGCGGGGATGGTTAATCGATACGTCCGCTGGTGGGAGCAGTGTCGAACGTCGCATGGCATACCTCCGCCGGCCTGTCATCCTGGCGGCAGAGACGGACCTCGGAGGTGAGACTGCGCCCGAGATCCTTCGCTGTTGCTCAGGATGACAGCGGGATCCATTGCTCGCTTCTTCTACACGCCGACCTTATTGAACTGTGGCTCTCGCTTTTCGCGGAAGGCGCTGATCGCCTCGCGGTGGTCGGGGAGGCGGCGGGCGATCTCATCGCGCATCTGTTCGCGCTCCATCACGGCGTCGAGGTCGGGGTCGGCGGGGTTCTTTGCCAGCAACTCCTTGATCATCATCACCGCGTCGGTCGGGTTGTTGGCGATCTCCTCGGCTTTGGCGATGGCAGCTTCCATCAGTTGATCGCCGGGAACGACCTGGGTGACGAGGCCCATGCGCAGCGCTTCATCCGCCTCGACGAAGCGTCCGGTGAGGCACATATCGGCGGCGTTGCCTGTGCCGGCGATCTCGGCGAGGAGGCGGGTCGAGCCAAGCTCGGGGATCAGTCCCATCTTGACGAAGCGAATCGAGAGGCGGGCCGCGTCCGAGGCGATGCGCACGTCGCAGGGCAGCGCGAGCGTCAGGCCGATACCGGCGGCGTAGCCGTTGATCGCGACGACGGTCGGTTTCGAGCGGCGGATGAAGTGGGTGAAGGAGTAGCCGCCACGGCCCCGCGCCTCGCCATCTCCCTGGGCATTGCGCTCGGCGCGCTGCGCGAAGCCGCCGATGTCGGCGCCGGCGCAGAAGGCGCGGCCTTCGCCGGTGATCAGGATCGCGCCGATCGCGGGATCGCCGTTCCAGTGTTCGATCTGGTCGCGGATTTCCTGGCCCATCTGTGCGGTCCAGGCGTTGAGCTTTGTCGGTCGGTTCAACCGGATGATGCCGACGCGGCCTCTGGTCTCAGTGAGGATCTGCTCATAGGTCATGGCGCACCTCATGGCGATGGTTTGTGAAGGCGATGACACTGTACCACCCATCACGACGTGATGATGCCGCGCCGCGGTTGCCTCGGCAGGCACATGCGTCGAAGATATGGCCGGGGCCGCCTCCGACCCATGCGGCCGGCCGAGGTGGGAGATGGAGACGGTTGTCTGGATCGTGCTCGGACTGATCGCCGGTGTGATCGCGATGGTGATTGTGTTCAGGACGATCCCGCGCACGCCATGGAGTTGGACGGGCGCCTTGCTCGCCGGATTGGCCGGCGGCTGGCTCGGTGGCCTGGTGACGAATGTGGTTGGCCTTGAGGCAGTGAACTGGTTGGGTGCGTTCATCATCTCGCTGATCGGCACCACGCTCTTGCTCTTCCTGGTCCGCCGACTGCTTCCTGGTCGCACCTAACACCAACGTCGCGGCCCGGATGACCGCGCGTCTAATCGAGGAGGGCTCATGACCGCGCAATCCACACAAAACGCCGGCGTTCCGACGGCGGGGATGGACATTCTCGAAGCTATCTACACGACACGCGCGATGCGGCGACTGAAACCGGACCCGATACCGGACGATGTGCTGCGCGCGATCCTCGATGCGGCGATCCGGGCGCCGTCGGGCGGAAACCAGCAGGGATGGTACTTTGTCGTGGTCCGCGATGCTGGTCTGCGGAAGAAGTTGCAGGAGATCTACAAGCCGGCGATTGACGCGCTGTTCCAGCCGGGTGGCTTCTACGCCGGCCTGCTGGATGCCGAGGATCCGGCGGTGGTTGAGCAGGGCCGGCTGATGCGGGACTCGGCGCTGTATCTGGGCGACCATCTTCATGAGGCGCCCGCGATCGTGATCGCCTGCATCCACACCGGCGGGCACGGCACGAACATCATGACCGGGTCGTCGATCTACCCGGCGGTGCAGAACCTGATGCTGGCCGCCCGGGCCTTCGGCATCGGTAGCACGCTGACGACGATCCACCGGGTGAAGCAGGATGAGGTTCGGGCGATGCTCGGGATTCCGCCGGAGGTGGAAACCGCCGCGCTGGTGCCGCTTGGCTATCCGAAGGGACGTTGGGGCGTGGCGAGCCGTCGCCCGCTGGAGCAGGTCGTGTTTGCCGACCGTTGGGAGGCGCCGTTTGCTTCGTCGTGAGGCGAGACTTCCGGATCGGCCTAGATTGCAAAGGTTTGCAGATCGGCGCCGACGGTGAGCCGTCCGCCGTAGCTCGGTTCAATATCGGCGATCAGGTCGGAAGGTGAACCGCCCCGAAAGAGGATGTGGCTGAGGATGAGGTGCTGTGTCTCGGCGGCAGCGGCGATGGCGCCGATCTCTTTCGAGTGGGTGTGATAGCCGTCGATGGTGGCGCGACGGGCACGCTGATCCGGGTCGGTGATCGTGGCAAGCAGCGCCGCCGCGCCACGATGCCAATAGACCTCGTGGACCAGCAGATCCGTCCGCTGCGCGTGGCGGATGAGATTGTCCGATGGGCGCGTATCACCGGAGATGACCGCCGCATGGGAGCCATCGTCGAGGCGGAAACCGAACGCCTCGTCCACCGGCGCGTGATCGACGCGAAAGCCAGTGAGCCGCCAGCCATCACCTTCGGTGGTCCAGCCTTCATCGATCTCGACGACGCGGGGGACCAGCCACTCCGTCCGCAGCCGCTCGCCCCGCTGCCGCACGTCGATGTCGTAGGCGAAAGCGTCCATCAGACGGCGAATGAAATCGGCGGTGCCAGGCGGTCCGGCGATCGGCGGCGGCTGATCCCACCAGCGCATGATCCAGCCCGCCCAGAGCAGATCGGCCAGGCCGGTGATGTGATCGGAATGGAGGTGCGTGATACCGATCTGCCGGATCGGCCGGTTGAGCCGCCCTGTTCCTGCCGGCGCATAGCCCGCTTCCAGCAACCGATGCAGCACACCGCTGCCCGCATCGATCAACACCAACTCGCCCCCGACCTCAATCACCTGACTCGGCCCCCGCCGCGCCGGATCGGGTATCGGTGTGCCGGTGCCGAGCAACGTCAGCTTCATCTCTCCCTCCCGATCGCGGATAGGATACGGAATTGAACCGCAGAGACGCAGAGGCGCAGCGATTTGTGGAAGTATTGCTTGAACATGAGCCATCGCCCCCTAAAGAACTCTGCGCCTCTGCGTCTCTGCGGTTCAACGGACGGTGAGTAACGCCGATCGCGGGTATGCTGGGTGGCGGAGGTGGGGTGCCCATGCGGGGGCGGATCTTTTATGGGTGGTGGATCGTCGGCGCGATGCTGGTCGCGCTGATGGTGGGATCGGGGCTGACGTTTTGGTCCTTCACCGTCTATATTCCGCCGCTGGAACGGGAATTTGGATGGTCGCGGGCGCAGGTGGCGAGCGCGTTCAGCGTCGGCGTGATCGTCTCGGGGATTACGGCGCCCTTCGCCGGGCGGGTGATCGACCGGGTCGGCGCGCGGCGATCGGTGGCGATCGGCTCGGTCGGGTTGCTGATCACGTTCACGCTCTATACGCGGGTGGAGACGCTCTGGCAGTACTTCGCCGTCTTCGGATTGCAGTCGTTCGTCTTTACCTGGACCTCGTTTCTGCCGTTTCAGTGGACGCTGGCGCAGTGGTTTGTGCGGCGGCGGGGTCTGGCGCTGGGGATTGCGACAGCGGGGTTCGGCCTCGGTGGATCGGTCTTCCTGCCGATGCTGACGGTGTTCATCGATCAGTGGGGCTGGCGGGCGTCGTATCAGATCTCCGGGTTCCTGGCGCTGGGGACGTTTCTGCCGCTGGCGCTCTTCGTCTTGCGGGACCGGCCGCAGGATATGGGGCTTTATCCCGATGGAGACTCGAAACCACCGCCCGCGGTCGCCAACACCGATCCCAGCGGGCGGCGCTGGACGCTGGGGGAATTGGTGCGCGAGCGGCAGTTCTGGCTGTTGGCGCTGGCGCAGATGCTCTTTTTCGGGGCACTCACCTCGTTTGGACTGCACTCGATCCCCTTTTTCGAGAGCGAGGGAAGGTCGGCGACGTTCGGCGCGACGTTGATCGCGCTCTCAGCGCTGATTCGCACGCCGGCCCGCGTGTTTGCCGGATGGGCGCTCGATCGGGTTCACTCGCTGCCGCTGGTGGCGAGCGCGTTTGGTCTGCTGCACGCGGGTTGTCTGTTACTGCTGGTGTTTTCGACGGACATCATCGCGCTGGTCGCCTTTGCTGTGCTCTGGGGGCTCGGAGGCGCGGCGGGGCCGCTGATCTTCTCGCTGGTGACGGCACGGACCTTCGGCGCGGCGTCGTTCGCAACGGTGTCGGGATCGCTGCTGTCGGCGGAAACGCTGGTCGATGTGCTCTTACCGCCGCTCGGTGGCCTGCTGTATGACCGGCAGGGGTCGTATGATGGGGCGTTCGTGTTGTATGCGATCTCGTTCGCACTTTCGGCGGTGGCCTGGCGGATGTTTGGAGCGCAGCCGCTGCCAACAACACAAGAGCCGCGCATCCGGAGGGCGGAGACATGAGCCCAGAACCGTCCGGCTTCACGATGCAGCCCACGGTGACAGAGGCGGTTGACGCCGCCCGTCGCGATGGATGGGTTCTGGTTGCATGTGATGTTTCGCCGCCGCGGGGTGCGGCGATCGACACGCTGCCGGAGATTGCTCGGATCCCGGCGGACTTCTACTGCGTTGCCTATGCGCCGGGGCGGGCGGTGCGGTTGGACTCACTGGCGATGGCGACGGTGTTGCGCGCGGCGACGGGGCGCGGCCAGATCTTCAATCTGGCGACGCGAGACATGAACACGCTCGCGCTGGAGAACCATCTGCTGGGAGCGGAGGCGCTGGGTCAGCCGAACGTCGCGGTCGTGCGTGGCGACGACCTGACGGATCGGGACAAGAAGACACTGAAGGTGGTGCATAACCTCACGCCGACCGGACTTCTCGAAGCGATATCGGCGATGAACGATGGCCGAGACCTTCGTGGCAGTACGTTGCGGCAGCCGTCGCGGCTGTGTGCCGGAGCGACGCTCGACCTTGCCCGCGATCATGCAGCGGAAGTGGTGTTGATGGCGAAAAAGGTCCGGGCGGGCGCGCGGTTCCTGCTGACGCAACCGGTGTATGAGCCGGCGGCGGCGGAGCAGTTTCTCGCGCTGTATCGCAGTACGAACCGGGAGGAACTCGACGTACCGGTGTTCTGGGGGTTTCCGGTGTTGGCGCCGGAGAGCATCACTTTCGGCGAGCCGCCGGCGCGATGGCGGGACGAACTGGCAGCGGGGCGGCCCGGCGCTGACCTTGCCGCCGAGGAGATGCGGCGGTTCGTCGAGTCAGGGATCACCACACTCTACGTGATGCCGCCGATCCTGCGTGGCGGCGTGCGCGACTACACCGCCGCGGCAAGGGCAATCGCGGATGGGCTTGGCCGGCGCATCGCGTAGCGGTCGATTGGCGATGCAACACGAGATCCTATTGCAGGGTGGCACTCATGGGCCGGTCGTTCGCGCTGGCGACACGGTCCGTCGGAGGCCGCGACCTTCGACGCGGGCGGTGCATGCACTGTTGCGACACCTTGAGGACAAGGGGTTCGAGGGTACGCCGAAGGCGTTGGGCATCGACGAGCAGGGGCGTGAAGTCCTGTCCTTCGTCCCCGGCGAGGTTGTGGGACAGCGCGGTGGCGGCGTTCCACCGGCGTACGTGCGGGAGGTCGGTACGCTCGCGGGCGTCGCTCGACTGCTCCGTCGATATCACGATGCGACGGTTGGGTTCGTTGCACCTGACGACGCGGCATGGGCGTATCAGGTGGGTGCGCCTCACTCTGGCGAGGTGATCTGCCACAACGACGTTGGACCGTGGAATGTCGTGTTCAGCGATGGCAGGCCGATTGCGTTCATCGATTTTGATACTGCCGCGCCCGGACCGCGTGCGTGGGATATCGCGTATGCCCTCTACCGCTTTGTGCCGTACGTCCCGGACGACGTGTGCGCGATCATTGGGTGGCCGCAACCACCGGACCGGCCGGCGAGATTGAGGACGTTTTGTGAGGCATACGGGCTTGAGAACTGGGACGGCATTCTCGATGTGATGGTGAGTCGCATCGAGGTCATGGTGGCGACTGGGATGGTGGCCCATGATGCGGGCGATCCGGTCTATGGTGACCAGTGGCTACAGGTGATGAAGTCTCGGCTGCAACGCGACATGAACTTCATTCGGGGACTCTGACAGTGGTCGCGTGGAAAGGACAAAACGGCGGCGACCCAAATGGTCGCCGCCGTTGGCGTTGGAGCCTTGCGCCTGATAGGGCTTAGGCCTGGTTGATGACGGCCTGGTTGGACTGGACCTGGGCGAGCGTCTGGTTGGCGCCGAGCGAGCCGACGGCGATGTTCTGACCGACCGCGTTGTTCGTCTGGGTCAGGTTGGCAACGTTCACTTTGGTCAGGTTGAAGTACGGGAAGAACATGGTGGGCCTCCTCAGTGATGTGTGCGGCGGGTCTGTGCCCGTCCGGTGTGTCCTTAGGATGGCATCTCATCCGTGGCGTTGCTGTTCCGTGCGGCACAACGTCACGGTGCTGTGCGGCACATCTTCCCATCAGATGACAATGTTGATGATTCGGTCCGGGACGTAGATCACCCGTTTGATCGTCGCGTCTGACAGATGCGGCGTGACTGTGGCGAGCGCGAGCGCCGCGTCGAGTGCTTCACGTTCGGGCGCGCCCGGCGAGAGCGTGACGGAGCCGCGGACGCGGCCGTTGACCTGCACAGCGACCGATACGGTGGCGTGGACGAGCAGCGCATGATCGGCCGAGGGAAACGGTTGCTGGTGAATTGAGTACGGCTTGGCCAGTCGTGACCAGAGTTCTTCGGCGATGTGAGGTGCGAACGGTGCGAGCAATCGCAGGAAGGCGCTCACTTCCTCGTCATGCAGGTGATCACGTCGCAGCAGGAGGTTGAGGTACTCCATCAGTGCGGCGATGGCGGTGTTGTACTTGAGCGTCTGGATGTCGTCCACGACCTTGCTGATCGTCCGGTGGAGATCCCGTCGAGCGGTGAGCGGTGGGACCGCGGGCTTGAGTGAGTCTGCATGGTGAAGCATCAGGTCCCAGAGGCGGTGGAGGAATCGGACGATGCCGCCGATGCTGCGGTCGGTGAAGGCGCCGCCCTGATCGAAAGGACCGAGAAACATCAAGTACATGCGCAGCGCATCGGCGCCGTAGCGATCGACGTACTCATCCGGGTTGACAACGTTGCTTTTGGACTTGCTCATCTTTGCTCCGCCCAGCGTGAGGTGGCCGTGGGCGCGAAATCGCTGGATCGGCTCGGCGAACGGGAGGTGACCGAGGTCGTGGAGCGCCATGGTGATGAACCGACAGTAGAGCAGGTGGAGGACCGCATGCTCCGGGCCGCCGATGTACATATCCACGGGCAGCCACGTGTGCGTGAGTCTCGGGTCGAATGGTCCGGCATCATCGCCGGCCGAGAGGTAACGGAGGAAGTACCAAGCGGAGTCGAGGAAGTTATCGGAGACATCCGTCTCCCGGCGTGCCGGGCCGCCGCACGTGGGGCAGACCGTGTTGACGAAGTCTGGAAGCTGGGCCAGTGGCGAGGCGCCGGTGCCGGTAGGTTGCCAATTGTCGAGCTCCGGCAGGAGCACGGGTAGCTGATCTTCCGGGACGGGCACGGCGCCGCAGCCGTCGCAATAGATGATTGGGATCGGCGGTCCCCAGTAGCGTTGACGCGACACGAGCCAGTCACGCAGGCGATAGTGAATCATGCGGCGGCCGATGCCCTGCTCCTCCAACCAGACGATGGCGCGTTCCTTGGCCGTCGCGATGTCGGATGTGCCGTTCAGCCATCCGCTGTTCATGATCGGACCGTCATCGGTGTACGCCTCGCCCGTCCAACCGGCGGGCGGTTGAACGGTGCGAACGATCGGCAGGCGATGGGCAACGGCGAAGTCCCAGTCGCGTTGATCTTGACCGGGGACGGCCATGATCGCGCCGGTGCCGTAGGTCATCAGGACATAGCCGGCGATATAGACCGGCACCAGCTTTCCGGTGAACGGATTGACGGCATACGCGCCGGTGAAGACGCCACGCTTCGCCGCCGGCACATCCGAGGAGAGACGCTCGATTTCGGACTTATGCTGAACCTGCCCGACGAACGCTTCAACCGCCGCGCGCCGATCCGGGGTCGTGATCGCAGAAACGAGGGGATGCTCCGGCGCGAGGACGACGAAGGTCATGCCAAAGCCAGTGTCGGGTCGGGTAGTGAAGACGCGGATGGCCGACCCCTCCCCCGGCCCCTCCCCCCGCTGACGCGCGGAGAGGGGTGCACTGGTCTGAGCGTGCTGCCAACGTGAACCGACCCCAGGACCAGACTGTCGCAAAGACGAGTTGGCAGCCCCGTGCCGACGAAGCTCCCCTCTCCGCGCGGCAGCGGGGGGAGGGGCCGGGGGAGGGGGAAGTATTGGCAGGGCAAATTCCGCGCCTTCCGAGCGGCCGATCCAGTTGCGCTGGGCGATTTTGATGCGATTGGACCAGTCGAGCACGTCGAGGTTGTCGAGCAGGCGCTGGGCGTAGTCGGTGATGCGGAAGAACCACTGTTCGAGCTCGCGCTGGATGACAAGCGTGCCGCAGCGCTCGCAGCGGCCATCGATCACCTGCTCGTCGGCGAGGACGGTTTTGTCCTTGGGACACCAGTTGACGGGGGCGCGCTTGCGGACAGCGAGGCCTGCACTGAACAGTTGGACGAAGATCCACTGGGTCCAGCGATAGTAGGCGGGGTCGGTGGAATTGATCTCGTGGCTCCAGTCGAAGCGGTTGCCGATACGACGGAGCTGCCGGCGGAAGCGCTCGACGTTGCGAGCGGTGAGGATGCGGGGATGAATTCCCTGCTGGATCGCGAAGTTCTCGCTGTGGATGCCGAAGGCGTCGAAGCCCATCGGCTCGAAAACGTCGTTGCCCTGCATCGCCATGAAGCGGCCGTAGATGTCGGCGCCGGTAAAGGCGTACATGTTGCCGACGTGAAGTCCCTCGGCGGAGGGGTAGGGGAACATCATCAGGTTATAGAAGGGGCGCGCTGGCGACGACAGGTTCGTCTCGGCGAGCCGGGTGCGCTGCCACTCCACTTGCCAGCGGGGTTCAAGTTCATGGGGGTCGTAGCGATCTCGTTGGCCGATACGGACGTGTTCATGTGCGTTCATGATGTGCTCTCCTGGTGCGGTGCCGTTGAAAATGCAAACGAGCCATGGGAGCAGTCCCATGGCTCGGAATCACCGTATAGCGGGGCGGATTCGTCGGTTATGACGATTGGCGAGGCCGGTAGCACGCGAAGCCGGGGAGACAGCGGGCATCGAGCAGGCGGAGAGCCTGCGCGGTAAGGAGCGCCGTCTGGAGGTACCGCGTGGTCATCGTCGTCTTCCCAGGCTGATAGGGATTCTGTAGCACGACCGCAGGAACGGCGTCAATCGGAGCGGGCACGAACGTCGCTGCAACCCCAGCGGCGACGTAGCGGCTGATTGCGATCAGTCTCGCTGTCCAGCGTGCCACCCGCCATGCGACCTCAGGCCGATTGGGCACGCCACCAGACCGGTGGTGCGAGCTCCGGCGTTTGGTCGTCCTCGAGGGATCGTTCCTCAAGGACACATCCACAGGTGAGGCAGCTGAGATATGCGCCGTGCTGGTCATTGTGGAAGAAGAGTCGTCCGCGACAGCGGGGACACCGGGCGAGAAGGCGGCGGGAGCGGATCATGCGGGTATCCCTCCATACGAATGCTCGTACATCGGCTAATCCTCGGATAGAGTTTGCCGGTATCGGTGCAGTCTGACTATCCGCCGAAGATGGAGGGAAGCGGACCAGTGCGCTGTATCGAACACGGAGATGGCAGCCGGACCGCGGGACACAAAGGAGCCGATGGTACATCACCATCGGCTCCTTCAGACGTTTCATTGGTGGTCGCTGCTACGCCTGGTTGATGGCGGCGCTGTTGGACTGGACCTGGACGAGGGTCTGGTTGACGCCGAGCGAGCCGACGGCGATGTTCTGCCCAACGGCGGTGTTGCTCTGGCTGAGATTGGCGACGTTGATCTTGGTCAGGTTGAAGTACGGGAAGAACATGGTGGGCCTCCGTGTGTGATGTGTGCGGCGGGCCGGTGCCCGTCCGGTGTGTCCTTAGGATGGCATCCGGCCCTGCGCGGCGCTGTTCCCCGGGCGACAACCGATCTGTGCCCCTTGGCACATGCGTCAACCCCCACGGTACCGGTGCTCGCCTCATTGGTCCCGATCGTTCCGGCGGTGGAGCACTGAGCGCGAGAACGTGCGGAAGCGAAAGCGACGATAAACGCTCACCCGAAGCTGGTTCCACGGGCTACAATATGGTCGCCGCACAACCTTCGTGGGACTGCTATGACGCTGTCGCGCCGCTCGCTCTTGCTTGGTCTCGTGCCTGTCGCAGCCGGGGTGGCACTGGCCGGCTGTCGGGGGGATGAGGGATCGGTGCAGATCCGCAGCGCCGAGGCAAACGAGCCGGTGACCGAGGTGTCGTCGACCAGCGCTCAGCCGGCGGCACAGGTCTCATCGCAGCCGACGCTCGGTTTACCTGATCAGCCGGTGGCGCAGGGCGGCATGTTCGCGGCGACGTTGCGCGGGGACAATCTGATCAACGTCAGCGTGGCGTTCATGGGGCGTGAGTTCCCGACGGTCGAGGAGAACGGTACGTTCCTGACGTATCTGCCGGTGGGGCAGATGGTCGGCTCGATGGAGCAGGTCGCGCCGGGAATCTATCCGGTGGAGATGTACTACGAGATCGTGAACATGGCGCTGCCGCGCACCCTCCAGGGAAGCGTGACGGTGATTCCGACCGACTACCCAGTGGAGCAACTGAGCTTCACGCCGCAGGTAGCGGCGCTGCTGGAGCCGTCGCGGGTGGAGGAGGAGACGGCGATCATGCAGGCGGCCTACGGCGGCTTCTCACCGGTGCGGCTGTGGAGCGGCGTGTTTACGCGGCCATCAGCGGCGGAGGTATCGGACGGCTACGGCACGCGGCGCAGCTATCAGGGTGGTCCGGCGACCGGGTCGCACGCGGGGGTCGATTTCGGCGCATTCACCGGCGACCCGGTGCTGGCGGCGGCGGACGGCCGGGTGGTGCTGGCGCGGATGATGCCGGTGCGGGGCAATATGGTGATCCTCGACCACGGCGCGGGCGTGCACACAGGTTACTGTCATCTCTCCTCGTTCTCGGTGGCGGTGGGGCAGGATGTACGAGCGGGTGAGGAGATCGCGGAGACAGGAGCGACGGGGTTGGTGACGGGTCCGCACCTGCATTGGGAAGTTGTCGTGGGCGGCATGCACGTCGATGGCCTGCGCTGGTTGCTGCCGGCCTGACCTCCTTGCGCTCGCTGTTACCAACGGGGCGCCCGTGCTATCGCCACCAGCGGCGGCGCTTCGGCCTGGAAGGAGGCGGCGGCAGTTGTGGCGATGGCAGCGACTTCGGGGTGGCGCCGGCGCCGAGGATATCGGAGGCGAGGGCGGCGTCTCCTTCCAGCACGAAGACCTCGAAGGTGCCGCTGATACCGCCGACGATGGCGGCGCCGCCTTCACGGTTGCGGATCGAGCAGCCGATGCCGGCGTCGCGCAGCTGATCGCCGAGCAATTGCGCCGTGAAGGTGTTGTCGGCGACGGCAACGAGCACGAGGCGCTCGTTCTGGCGGTCGCGGATGCTGTCCTGTCCTTCGTTCACCTGAGCACCCTCACGCGGTCTTCTGGTTGCCGTATGATAGCGCCCACGTTGATGGCGAGACGATCGTGACGGTGGTTCGCTCGACCGTGGGGCGGATGCTCTTTGCTCTGGCGCGCGGGCGTGCGGTTGGGGTCGTCGTGCGTTGGGGGTTCGCGCATATGTCCGGCTGTCTGCCCGTGGCCCGGCTGTATGAGACGGACTCGGTCGTCGCCTTCTATCATCCGAGGCCGGCATATGCGGTGCACGTGCTGATCGTGCCGAAGCGTGGGATCGCGGGGCTTGGGGCGGTCGGCGCGAAGGACCATCCGATCCTGGGGGAGGTCGTCGCGGCGACGCAGCATGTGGTGCGGATGCTCGAACTGGAGCGGCGGGGGTATCGGCTGGTGGTGAACGGCGGCGCCTATCAGGATGTGGGGCAGCTTCACTTTCATCTCATTTCAGATGACGTTGCGCCGGGCTAATTGCGCCACTGTAGAGAAGCATGGCGTTCGGCGCGGGAGGCGGCGACGCGGGGGGCGAGGACTTCGATCGCGGCGTTGAGGACGGCGGCGACGCCGTGGAGACGGCGGGGGACGGAGAGCTCTTCGAGCAGCGCCTGCTTGGTGTCGTTGCCGACGGGCAGGCGGGAGGCGAGGGAGTCGGCGAGGCGATCCGGCTCCTGGACGGTGGCGACGCGGCGGGACCATTCGCCGCGGAGGGCGAGGGTGAGGTTGAAGTATTCGAGGTATCGCTCGCGGACGTGGGTGGCGGCGGCGTCTGCCTCGGCGGTGTCAGAGTCCAGTCCTTGCAATAGCTCGACGTCACCGGTGAGGTAGGGGCGGGCGGACGAGGTGTCGAGGATGCGGAAGCGGTCCTGGCCGATGCAGACGATGTTCAGCCGGCCGTCGTCCATGCGGTCGACGCCGGTGATCTGGGCGGTGACGCCGACCTGGTGCGGTGTGGCGCCGTCACCGACCTCCTGGCCTTGCTCGATCAGGACGACGCCGAAGGGGCGCTCGTGGTCGATGCATTCACCGATCATCGTCCGGTAGCGCGGCTCGAAGATGTGCAGCGGCAGGAGCGCGCCGGGGAAGAGGACCGTGTTCAGCGGGAAGAGCGGCAGTTCCATCGTCTCCATCGTAGCGCAGCGCACCGATTCTGAACGCATCCCGATGGAGTAGTCCGCGACTCAGGTTAGACAGTACTGGGGCGAGGAAGAGGGATCCCAAGGGCGGCCTCAAGCTCGTCGATGGCGCGGGTGGTTTCGTCGACCTTGATCGTGGTCATGCCGAGGGCGCGGGCGCCTTTGAGGTTGATGCCGAAGTCATCGAGGAAGACGGCCTCGTCCGGCGTGACGCCAAGCAGCTCGCAGGCCATCTGGTAGATGCGGGGGTCGGGCTTGCGCAGGTTGACTTTGGCCGACTCGATCACGACATCGAAGAGGGAGTAGAGGCGTTCGGGGCGCATGCCGTCGCGGTGGACGTTGTTGGTGATGCAGCCGAGGGGGAGGCGGCCCTTGAGGTGGTTGACGACGGCGAGCATCTCGTCGCGGGCGGGGAGGTTGGAGAAGGAGGCGAGGAAGGCGGCGGAGTCGACGGTAAGTCCGGCGGTGGCGCATTCGGCCTCGAACGACTCCCGGAATGCCTCAGGGGAGAGGGCGCTCGTCTCGAAGCGGGACCATGCGCCTTCGGGGGCGGCGATGACGGGACCGAGGACGGCGTAGTCGATGCCGCAGGATTCGGCCCAGCCGCGGATGCCGGTGACGGGGGAGGTGGTGAGGACGCCACCGATGTCGAAGATGACGGCGCGGATGTCGGGCATGATTTTACCTAACCCCCCGGCCCCCTTCCCTCGCAGGGAAGGGGGTGCCTAACACAACCAAGGGTGCCAGTATCTCGTTCGTTTGTAGGATGTCCATCTCTCTTCAACCAACGCTCGATTGGCCTCCCCCTTCCTTGCGAGGGAAGGGGGGCGGGGGGTTAGGTTTCTCCGATCATCCCCTTCACCAATTCGACGGTGCGGGGGGCGTTGTAGGAGCGGGCGATCATCAGTTTTTCGGCTTCGAGGGAGCCTTCGGCGTGGATGGCGAGGACTTCCTGGTAGCCGCCGTAGTCGGAGCTGGTGAGGTCTTTGACGAAGTTGAGGGCGGCGAGGCGGTCGCGGGCAGAGACGCCGTCGCGGCCGCCGTAGTAGCGCTCGAGGATGGGGCGGAGGTCGGGGTTTTCCATGTCTTCGGCGCCGGGGGCGGTGACGAGGAGGCCGCCGGCGATGTCCTGGACGTGCTGGACGGCCTGATGGTAGTGGTGGGCGAAGTGGTATTTGGCCATGTTGACGGTGAGGGCGTCGGGGACCCAGATGCCTAGCTGCCGTTCTTTGCCCTTGAGGGCGGCGTGGTGGGTGAGGGCGCGGAGGGTTTCGGCGTAGGAGATCAGCTGGATCAGCTTGTCGCGGACGTGGGCAGCGCGGGCGATGCCGTTGTAGTCGGCGAGGAGCTGAGCGGCGCCGACGAGGGCGTCGACGAGGGGGAGCTTGTAGGAGATCGCGGTGAAGCGGTGGAACTCGACGAAGCCGAGGGCGAGGGGGCCGGCGAACTGCCACTCGCGGCACATGAAGACGCGGTCCCAGGGGACGAAGACGTCCTCGAAGACGGTGGTCGTTTCGACCATCTTGTGGCGGGCGGTGATCGGGAACTCGAAGGGGCTGCGCTCCTCCAGGTGGCCGCCGAAGGGGCTGGTGATCAGCGTGAGGCCGGGGGTGTCAACCGGGACGGCGAAGGAGACGGCGTAGTCGCGGTCGGCCTCGGCCATGGCGCGGGTGGGGAGGACGATCACCTCGTTGACGGTGGGGGTGTAGGAGGTGTGGGTCTTGGCGCCGCGGACGACGATGCCGTCGGCGCGCTCTTCGACGATGCGGACGTAGTAGTCGGGGTGGGGCTGCTCGGCGGGGCCTTTGGCGCGGTCGCCTTTGACGTCGGTCTGGGCGACGGCGAGGGCGAGGTCGTTGTCGCGGCAGTAGCGATAGAACTCCTGGACGCGGGGGAGGTAGCTGGTTTCGAGGCGCTCGTCGATCTCGTTGGCGACGAGGTGGAGGCCGAAGAGGGCGTCGGTGCCGATCTCTTTGATGAGGAGGACGAGGGTACGGCCGAGGGTGGTGCCCTGCTCGATCAGGGCGGAGCGGGCGAGGAGGTCGTCGGTGGAGGCGGGGAGCTTGTAATAGCGGGAGTAGGGGGCGGCGCCGTCCTCACCGGGGACGACGGCGAGGTCGCGGTAGGCGGGGTCTTCGGCCATCTGGTAGTCGATCGAGGCGTGGCGGGCGGCGAGGCCGATGACGGGGTGGTCGGTGACATCGGGGACACGTTCGCCGCGGAAGTAGACGGTGCGGCCGTCCTTGAGCGAGTCCAGGTATTGCTGGGGGGATCGCAGGGACATGGGGTTACCCTCGGTTGGTGCTGCCGGTCGCGGCCATTGGAGCAGGGGGGGAGGGGTTGGTCAAGGTGGGGGACGTGGCGGGCCACACCCCCCGCCCCACACCCCCC
>JBFXAN010000126.1:0-19376 GCA_050184225.1 Dehalococcoidia bacterium
TCTGACAGCATCTGGGCTGACGTGGGTGGTCACGGTTGCTTCAAGCACCCCTCTCCCGTCCCGACGGGTGAGGGGCCGGGGGTGTGGGCCTCCCTCCTCCTAATCTTGACTTTTCCGATAGTGTTTCTCGAACATAGAGCAAAGGTGGGGGAGGCGGTTTGGCCTTGCCCAATGGTGACGGCTATGACAGCTCCAGTGACTGATAACGAAACCACCACTCCTGCTCCGCAGGCGCCGCCGTCGAAGAACGAGCACCTCAAGGCGGGCAGCGACGGCCTCGCCGGTACCTTGCCGCTCGAAGTCGTCGATCCCTCCTCCGACCACCTCTCCGGCGATGCGACCCAGTTGTTGAAGTTCCACGGCAGCTACCAGCAGGATGACCGGGACGCTCGTGCCGAACGCCGGCGGGAGAAACGCGACCGTGCCTGGCAGTTCATGGTCCGGACGAAGTGCCCCGGCGGCCGCCTGACGAACGAGCAGTATCTGCTGGCCGACGAATTTGCTTCACGCTTCGGCAACGATACGCTGCGCATCACCACCCGCCAGGGCATCCAGTTTCACGGCATCGGCAAGGCCAACCTCAAGCCCCTGATCCGCGCGCTCAACGAACGCTGGGTGACGACCTACGGCGCCTGCGGCGACATCGCCCGCAACACGCTCACCTGCCCGGTGGCGGACCTGCTCCCCGGCAGTACCTTCGACCTCCAGGCGCTGGCGCGCGCGGTGAGCGACCGCTTTCTTCCTGAGTCCACCGCCTATTACGAGCTGTGGCTCGACGGCGAGAAGTTTCTGACCGACGGCAGCCGCGAGAAGGTCAAGCCGTCGCGCGCGGAGCCCTTCTACGGCCCGACGTACATGCCCCGCAAGCACAAGATGGGCATCGGCCTGCCGCACGACAACTGCATCGACCTCTTCACCCAGGATCTTGCCCTCGAGGCCGTGCTCGACGCGGACGGCGACCTGCGCGGCTACAACCTCGTCGCCGGTGGCGGCCTCGGCAGCACCCACGGCCAGAGCGCGACCTTTCCCCGCCTCGGCGATCGGATCGGCTTCCTGCCGCCGGAACAGGCGATGACCGTCCTCGAGGCGGCGAGCGCCGTCTATCGCGACTACGGCGACCGCAGCAACCGCCGTCACGCGCGGCTGAAGTACGTCCTCGAAGACCGCGGTGTCGCCTGGTTCCAGGAACAGGTCGCGGCCGAGTTGGGCGCACCGCTGGCGCCGCCCGCCGAGGTCGGCGAGTACGGCGTCAACGACCACCTCGGCTGGCACGAGCAGGCGGACGGCCGCTGGCTGGTCGGCGTCTGGGTCGAGAACGGCCGCGTCGAGGACCGGCCGGGACGGACGGTCCGGGCCGGGCTCCGCGCCATCGTCGAACAGACCGGCGCCGACGTCCGCCTGACGGCGCAACAGAACATCGTCCTCGTCAATATCCCGGCCGGCGACAAGGCCGCCGTCGAGGCGTTGCTGGTCGCGCACGGGCTCTCCTCTGGCAACGGCACGCTCAGCGAGCTGCGAAGATACGCGATGGCCTGCCCCGCCCTGCCGACCTGCGGTCTCGCCGTGGCCGAGGCGGAGCGGTATCTGCCGGATGTGATCGGCGGATTGGAGCAACGCGGCTACGGCGACGACCGTGTCTGGATCCGAATGAGCGGCTGCCCGAATAGCTGCTCGCGGCCGCCGACCGCCGAAATCGGCATCATCGGCCGCAGTCTCGGTCTCTACGACGTCTATGTCGGCGGGAGCTTCGCCGGCACCCGCCTGACCCAACCGTATCGGGCCGACGTCAAGTCCGGCGACCTGATCGACGTGCTCGCCGGCGTGCTCGACATCTGGCGACGCGGTCGCCACGCCGGCGAGGCGTTCGGCGACTTCTGCCATCGGGTCGGCGTCGACCAGCTACGACAGGGTGAGGCCGTCGCCGCGGGGTAAGCGCGACGACCGGTCGCTGCCTGGAACGGTGAACCGCGACCTCCTGGGAGCGCGGGCATCCTGCCCGCATGGCTCCTCGAAGCGACGGCAGGCAGGATGCCCGCGCTCCCAGGGGCGTTCACGAATCGGCGGTGCCGTTGATAAGGCGCAACCGCAGCGCCTCATTCGCCATCGCGATACGGCTCGCGGTCAATCGATCGCCGGACCTCCGCCATCGGTCCGATGGTGGGCGCGGTTCGGCCCACGGTGATCGGCCGTACGGCCGGGTTGCGTTCGTCCTCGGGACCGACCTTGAAAGCGTGCCACCGAACGTCGTTCGCCGGCCTCGCGGTCGATGTCGTCGTCTCGGTTCTGCGGGAAACTGAGTACATCGACAGCACCGCAACGATGAACGGAGGCGCCGAGATGACGCAGTTGCATCAGATAGCCGCGACCCACACCTACTGGTATCCAACCGAGCAGGCAGAGCGGGAACAGCTGGCACGGCGCGACTCGCTCGCGGCGCAGGCCCGCCGGCATGCCCGACGGAACCACGCTGGCCGCACCGGGATGGCATTCATCCCTCGAATCGCCGGCGCGATCGGTCTCTTCTAATCAACCAGCCTGTCTGAACGTTTCCTTCTCCCTTCCTTCCAGCGACCCGGACGAATCCCGCCGTCCGGGTCGCTGTTTGTCTGCCGGCCGGCGCGTGAGGCGCGAGATGCGAGGCTGACGGACGGGCGGCTACCCCCCAGGATCTTCCAGCCCGCGTTCGTTGCGGAAGAGTCCCGCCGGCACCTGATAGCGGGCTGAGAATTCCCGGCCGGCGGAATCGACGACGAAGCCGTGTAGCGCGAATCCCCGCTCGATCGCGCGTGTGGTCAGTCCTTCGCCGATCGTGTCGGCCGTCGTGCGGAGATAGATGAAGTCACTCTCGCCGAGCCGTCGCGGCAGTCGCACGGTTGATGTTTCGCTGAAACCTGTTTCCCATCCCGTGCTCGGCACCCGCAGTCCGGCGTGCACGAGCGTCACCGTGCGCGGCCCTTCGTTGACGGCGACGAGGTAGAGGACTTCCGCGTCGCGGTCGAGGTGGAGATGTGTCTTGATATGCGGCCGCGTGCCGGCGATCGCCAGCCACAGGGCGACGCTCACGGCGGTGATCGTGCTGAGCGCGGTCGCCCACAAGCCGAGCGCGCCCCACATCTGCCAGTCCGTCAAGAGCCAACCCACCGGTCTGACCTCGCCTGAGCCCTGATTGTTCTCATCTAGGCGAGCATACGGAGGTCGTTGTGATCAATTATCGAAGGGTGCATCTCCTTGTACGATGTCACATGATCGGACGCCGATCGATTGGATTATGATCTGCCGAATATCCGGAACTTCTGTAGGCGAAACTGATAGTAGAGAAAGCACCCGGCGCAGAAGCCGGCCAGCGCCACCGCCGCCGCCACAACCACGATCAACGCGAACGTCCACCCGGCAGCAGGATTGTCCGCGAGGAAGGCGATCTGCGCCAGCCCGAGCATGATCGCTGCGATCGAGTTGTTGAAGCGCATCAGCCGCCGGTCCTCCCGCTCGGCGGTGCCGAGCCTCGAGGCAAACAATCGCCGTCCCACCTGGAAGATCAGACTGAAGCGGGAGCCAAAAAGTACAGCCGCCAGCAGGATGACGAACAGTGCCGTCGTGATCACTGGCACGCGCAGCAGGAATGCAGCGAGGATGCCGCTGACCAGTATCCAGCGGTTGAATGTCACGATCGGAAAGGGAATGCCATCAACACACGTCGGGGTCCGGCTGCCGGCCACTGTGGTCATCGGGTTCTTCCTTGGTCTACGGTCGTGTGCATTCGCCCCCATCCGTTACTCCGGTTACGCCGATACTGGCTCGAGCCGGCCGGTCCGCACGTCGTAGATGAAACCGGTGACCGGAATGGAATCGGAGAGGAACGGTGATGCCTGAATACGGCGGACATCGTCACGCACGCTCTCGGTCAGATCGGTGAACGGCAAGAAGTCGAAACCAGAGACATCCTCGTTCGTCTCCTGGGCGAGCTTGCCCTGCAGGTCGGCGTTGGAAAACGTGAGCATGCCGCAGTCGGTATGGTGGATAACGACGAACTCCCGGGTATTGAGCAGATGCGACGAGATAATCAGCGAGCGGATCGCGTCATCCGATGCCCGCCCGCCCGCGTTCCGGATCACGTGCGCGTCGCCGATCTCCAGGCCGAGAAACCTCTCGGGGTGCAGCCGCGCATCCATGCAGGTCAGCACCGCCAGCTGCCGCGCGGGCGGCATCGGCAGCGCTCCCTTGTCAAACCCCTCGACGAACTGCTGATTCGCCTCGACCAACGCCGTCACTTGTGCCATGACCCCGCCTCCGGACCCAGATGATATGGTCAGTTTCTCGGTCGAGTTTATCGACAATAGCAAAGTATGGCAATCATATCCGGTATCGGATCAAGAGCCGGTGCCGTCCAGGCGCAGGCTTGACCTTTCCTAACCGCCATGCCAGGGTGCATTTCACGAGGCGAAAAGATCGGAATGCTCGCACCAAACGAGGACGACGCCGGCGTCTGGCTGCACAAGCTCTCCCGCGTGATGGCGCGGGTCACCTTCGATTCCGACCGGCAGGGCGTGCTGTCGGCGCTGGCGGATGGATTGGTGGAAGAGTTCGACGCCGCCCTCGCCCGCATCTGGCTCTATGACCCCGGTGACAACGCCATGCACGCGCGGGCGACGGCCGGGTCCGTGCGCGACTACTCCGGCTCAAGCGAGACGATACCCCTGACCGGTGTCCTCTGGCCGATCGCCCGCGCGATGCTGAACCGCGAGGTCGTCGTGATCGAGGAGATCGGCCCGGATAGCGGCATCCGTGACCTGGCCTGGGCGCAACGTGAGGGGTTGCGCTCCTTCGCCGGGTTTCCACTGATCCTTGATGACCGATTGGTCGGTGCGATGGTCGTCTATCGGCACGTGCCGCTGCGGCCGGTCGTTCGTGATGCGCTCGCGCTCCTGGCGCAGCAGGCGGCGCTGGCGCTGGAGCACGCCCGCCTGATCGATGAGTCGCAGACGCTGCAGGAGGTCGCCGCCGGCCTCGCCGCCACCCGTGACGCCGATGCCCTGGCCGCGACCGTCGTGCGCCGCACCGCCGCCGCCTTCGGCGCCGATGCCGGTGCGATCTGGCTGATCGACGACCGCCGCGAACGCCTGCACCCGATCGCCGTCCACGGGCTCTCTGACGCATTCCTCCGCCGGATGACCCAAGCAGGGCAGGAAACCGTGACGCTGACCTTCGCCGACCTGCAGCGCGACCCGCGGCCCCGGTACTCTGATACTGCCGCCGCGGCAATACGGAGCGCCGACCCCTGGCTGGCGGATGCCCTCGCGCAGGAGCGAATCCTCGGTGTGCTCCGGTTACCCCTGCTTGCCCCGGACAACCAGACCGCCGGTATGTTGGTTCTCTATCACCGGAACGAGCGGCGGTACAGCGCGAACGAGATTCGGTTTGCCCAGACGTTTGCCAATCAGATTGCCGTCGCGTTGCAGAACGCGCGCCTGGCCGAGCAGGAACGCAGAGCACAAGCAGCGGCGGCCCGCCGGCTGGATCGTCTGACGGCGGTGCACCAGATCACGGAGCAGTTGCTCACCACGACCGAACAGGAGACGGTCCTGCGCGTGGTCGTCGAGGCAGCGACGCGCCTCTCGGACGGTGCTACCGGCATCATCGCGTTGCTTGATGCCGGTGGCGAGCGCATGACGCTTGCCGCGGCCGACGGCCCGCTGGCATCGGACCTGCTCCAGGCATTCCCCGATATTGTGCTCGACGAACCGACTCGATCCTCGACCGCGATGGGACGGGCGATCGGCATGGGCAAGACGGTAGTGGTCGAGGACTACCAATCCTGGCCGATGGAGAGCGCGGTCCGCGACCGCTCGCTGGCGCTCGGCGTTCGCTCGTTCATCGCGGCGCCGCTCCGGGCAGGCGGGCGCAGTCTCGGGCTGCTCTGGGTTGGCGAGACGGCGGCCCGGCCCTTCGCCGACGAAGATGTGATGCTGATCGAAGCGCTCGCTGACCAGGCGGCACTCGCGATCGAGCACACCCGGCTCGTCGTCCGCGGCCAGGAGGCGGCCGTGCTCGAGGAGCGGGCACGACTGGCGCGCGATCTGCATGACTCCGTCACCCAGTCCTTGTTCAGCGTCAGCATGTTGACCAGCGCCGCGCTGACGCAGTATGCCCGCAACGCGCCGGCGCTCGCCACGACGCTGGACCGGGCCGAACACCTCGCACAGGAGGCGCTGACGGAAATGCGCGCGCTGCTCTACGAGCTGCGGCCGGAGGCGCTCACCGCTGAAGGGCTGGCGGCGGCGCTCGAGAAGCTGGTCGACGCCGTCCGCATGCGCACCGATGTGCCGATCACGTTCACCGCCGCGTGTGACCAGCGGCTGGCGCCGGAGATCGAAACCGCCATCTTCCGTATCGTCCAGGAGTCGCTGGCGAACGCCGTCAAACACGCGCGGGCCTCATCGATCCAGGTGACCCTCGTGCAGGTCGTGGGCGGCCTCACCGCGATCGTTGCCGACGACGGAACCGGCTTCGATCCGACGACCGCCCCCGGCCCGCCGGACCGGCGCGGCGGTCTGGGACTACGCTCCATGCGCGAGCGGGCCACCGCCGGCGGCCTGGTGCTTGACATCCAGAGCGCGCCGGGACGCGGAACGGCGGTGACGATCCGCGCCGCCGAGCGCGTGCGATGATGGTGCGAGTCCTGGGTTGCATCGGTGAGGCTGAGTCAGCGGATGGGAATCGATCAGCAGGAGCGACCGCCCGACCGGCGAGGCACGCCCGCCGCGGAATCAACCTGGCAGCGTGCACTCCCGATCTACTACGCGCTGCTCCTTGCCATCCTCACGGTCGTTGCCCTCTATCTCCTGGTCCGGCTGCAGCATGTGCTCATCATCCTCTTCTTGAGCGTGCTCGTCGCCGCGACGGTGGCGAAACCGGCATCGTACCTGGAGCGGTTTCGCATCCCGCGCGCGATCGCGGCGCTGATCGTCTTTCTGGCTGCACTCACCACACTCGTCGGGATCGGCTGGCTCGTGCTGCCCACCTTGATCGGACAGCTCGGCCGGCTGGGCGCCGAGATCCCCGGCTATATCGAACGCTACAACCAGGTTCGCGACCAGTACGACGCCTGGCGTGCGGACTATCCCGCACTGCCATCGTTCGATGCGCAGGCGAGCGAGCTTGGCACGCGCTTTGTCGACACGATCGGCCGCCGGCTCGCGCAGCTTCCCGGCAACCTCTTCGAAGTATTTCTCGACATCCTCAGCGTGTTTGCCATCTCGATGCTGTTGATTACCGGGCGCGGGCGGCTGATGGACTTCATCCTCAGCATGGTACGGCCCGAACACCGGCCGCGGACACGGCATGTGATCGAGCAGATGTGGGTCCGGCTGGGACACTATCTCCGCGCGAAGCTGATCGTGATGGTGATCATCGGCACCCTCACGTACGGCGCGCTGCTGGTGATCGGCATTCCGTATCCGCTGCTGCTCGCGATCGTCGTGGCGCTCGGTCAGCTGATCCCACGGGCGGGGCCGTGGCTGGCGCGGGTGCCGCTGTTGGGCATTGCGGCGCTGGAGGGATGGATGCCGTTCCTCCTGACCTTCGGCGCGTCGATCATCATCGAGAACGCAAAGGGCTATGCGATCTCGCCGTTCGTCGAGGGGAATCAGCTTGATATTCCACCGCTGATGGTCTTCATCGCCGTCCTGGTCGGCGCCTCACTGCTCGGCGTCGCCGGCGCCTTCCTCGCCGTGCCGGCGGCGGCGATCGTGCAGGTCGTCGTGACGGAGGTGGTGATTCCGTGGCGCCGCCGCCAGATCGGCGAAGAGGCGTCGTGAGCCTGCGGTTGATTTGCAGGCATCGACGGCCGGTTCCGCGTCCCGCGTCATCCGGCGTGCGGGTGCTCAGTTCCGCCCGATCGTTCCCTGTCGCGGGTATCACCGACGACGCGGGCGGGGTTCCCCACCACGATCGTGAAGGCGGGGACATCGCGCGTGACGACGGCGCCGGCCCCGATCAGGGCGCGCTCGCCCACGACGATGCCGCCGAGGATCGTCGCGCCGCTGCCGATCGATGCGCCACGGCAGATCTGCGTGCGGGCGGGTTTCCAATCCCCAGTCGACTGCAGCCGGCCGTCCGGCACCGTCGCCCGCGGGTAGCGGTCGTTGATGAACATGACGCCGTGGCCGACGAAGACCTCGTCCTCGATCGTCACCCCTTCGCAGATGAAGGAGTGCGACGAGATCTTGCAGCGTTCGCCGACGGACACGTTCTTCTGGATCTCCACAAACGGTCCAATCGTGGACCCGCTGCCAATTGAACAACCATACAGGTTGACGAGGTCCGGATAGAAGATCCTGGCATCATCGGCCACCACGGTATCGGGCGCGATCGGCATCGTCGTTCGTTCTCCCGCGGCGGTTGGTCCCGCACGCGACCGTACCGTATCACCCTGAGCAGCGGGAATCGCATTCCAAGGAACGACATCGCGCGTCAATCAAGCAGCGGCCGCGCGACCGACGCCGGCACGTTTGGCGCTGATCGAAGGTCAGCCGCCGGGCTTTGGATGCTCGGCATAGTCTCGACGGCGATGCGACGCGCCATTCGTCGCTTGCGGTGGAAGGGACGCGGCCGCACGGATCTCGTCGGCCGAGGTCGTCTCCCGCTGTTCACCACGGTCCCGCGATCCGCCGTAATAGTAGTAGTACCCGTCACCGCTCCGTGCCTTGACCCGATTGAGGACGACGCCCCAGACGTGCGCCTGGGCCTGATTGAGCAGTTCGGCGGCGCGGGCGAGCAGACCGGATCGCGTCCGGCCCGCATCGACGACGAGGACCACGCCGTCCAGTCGCGCCGCGAGCGTCACCGAGTCGGCGACGCTGAGCAGTGGCGGACTGTCGAAGATGACGATATCGGCCTCGGCGGTGAGCAGCGTGATGATCTCCTCCATCCGGCCCGACGCCATCAGCTCGACCGGGTTGGGCGGCAGGGGACCGGAGGGGAGCAATTGCAGCGTCTCGATCGGCGTCGGCCGCAACAGGCCGGCGAGGGTCGGATTGTCCATGACGAACAGCGTCGAGAGACCGGTCGCATTCGGCAGATCGAAGACGCGATGCAGCGATGGCCGCCGGAGATCGGCGTCGACGAGCACGACACGGCGGCCGGTCTGCGCCATGGCAATCGCCAGATTGGCCGAGGTCGTGCTCTTCCCTTCGCCGGGAAGGGCACTCGTGACGAGCATCGTCCGGTTTGGCCGGCCGCTCCGCGCGAACTCCAGGTTGGTGCGGACCATGCGATAGGCCTCGTCGGTCGGCGAGTATCCATCGGCGGCCGTGACCACCTGGACCGACGGTGACACTGTCTCGCTCGTGCTGGACCGTCCTCGACCGGATGGGCGGAATCGTTGGATCGTGCCGAGCGTGACGAACCCGGCGACGCGGCTGACATCGGCGGCGGATTTGATCGTGTCGTCCAGATACTCGAAGACGGCCACGAATCCGGCAGCCACGATCAGCCCGACCAGGGCGCCGAGGACCGTGTTGAACAGCGTACGCGGACTCACCGGGGAGGCAGGAACCCGGGCCTCATTGACGGGCGTGACGCTGTTCGTGCTCTTCAGGCTCTCGACGCGCAGGTCCTGAACGTTGGTATTGAGCTGTTCGAGCCGCTGATGCAGGTCGCTCAGTTCGGAGTTGATGATCGAGATCCGCGTCTGGCGCTGTCCCTCCGGCAATCCTGCCTGCGGCGAATTGAGCGTCTGGAGCTCAGCCCGCCGCTCCTGGATCACACCCTGCACAAAGGCGATCTGCTGGTCCAGGTCGTTCTTTGCCTGGGTCTGCTGCGTCGTCTGGGCGTTCTGAATCTGCTCCGCGAATGCCGCGCCGACCGCGTTCGCAAGCGTCGCGGCGCGCTCTGGATCGGCATCACGGACCGTAATATCGATCAGCTGCGTTTCGCGGCGGACCGTAGACGATACCTTGTCGCGCAGCTCTTCCGGGGTCAGCCCGGACTGGGCGGCGACCGGATCGAGCACGAGGTTGGACGTGACGATCTGGCCGTAGGTCTTGGTCAGTTGCTGATTGGCGAGGACATCGTTGTACGTTGGGCCGGTGACGGCCTGCGACTGATTGACGAGCATCGTCGTCTTCGCTTCGTATTCCGGGGTTTGGAGCCGGGACACAACGAAGGCCGCGAGTCCGGCCAGTACGGCGCCCAGGATGAGTAGCCAGGACCATCGCCAGGCTATGACCGCGTACTGGCGTAACTCCATCGTACATTCACCTGCTGTCGTCAACTGAGCAGAACCAGGACGAGCCTCGCCCGAATCTGCCTGCGTAAAATGCCCTCTGCATTGCGCGATGATAAAGGTAACGAACGAGTTACGTTGACCGTGATGTTTATCTCGCGCCTGCGCAGACAAGTCGCTTTCGCCCACCTCAGACGGCGGAACGATCGCACTCTCGGCTCACCGTAACGTGATGGAATCGGAATGACAAGCCACAGAGGTTGCTTCACTTAATTGATCAGGGAAGCGTGACACATGCTGCGCGCACTGCAATGATGACGGCATGGCACGCGCGCCATCTCCACCTTTGCCGGTCATGTCGAACACCGTCAGGATTGGGAATCTAGCTCATACGAAAACATACATCCCCCCGATGATCGAACGTTGTGCACCCGACACCCGGTCAAAGCCGCGCCCCTGATAATGACGCAAGGTATAATGACGCAAGGTTGCAGGTAACGAATTGGTAACGGTGTACACTGCACTTCTTTTTGAATTCGCGTGAGTGTCCAATATCGAACTATTCCATTCATGCTAAGTTAATCTTTTGTTACACATTTCATCATTAGCGCGACAGATAGGCCGAAGTGGTTGTCTTGCGGTCAATCGTCAAGTACTATGACCGAGGTTTGGTCCTCAGGAGCACTCGCTCCCGTGTATACGAGGACATGGAGGAAACGTTATGGCGAAGTTGTTCACCTCAAGTTGGACGCGCGTGCTTGGCGCGGCAGCCGTTGCGGCATCGGCGGCAGCGGTTGTTATTGCTGTTGCGCCGTCGGTCATGCCTGAGGCGCTTGCGCAGACCGGCCCAGGCAGCACTGTCCCTGATCTCGGCGGACTCCAGGATCTGTTTGCGCGCATCATCGCGTTCCTCGAGGCGTTGTTCGGCGGCTTCCTTGGTTTCTTGCGTAACTGATAATTAATCCGCCGATCCTCGTCCCTTGGATTCCCCGCCAAAGGACGTAGTCGTGCGACTCGCGGGTGTTCGGCCCAGTTCGTGCCGAGTACTGGGCCGGCATGGACGTGGTTCCACCCGCCGGTGGCTGGACGAAAGATTGGATTCCGCCGTGTGAGTCGTCATGCAGGCAGGCGCGGCTGGTGGTTGTCACCACATGACGCGGAAATTGCCGGCACACGCACGATGGCCCTCGATCATAACCTCGCCATCGATAGACGCAGGCGGAAACCTAACCGAACATAAATCGTTGCCTCACAACAGAACACTATCCAGATCGGCGATGATGATTCAGTTCATACAGTACCTCCTTGTAGAACATCATAGCGAGCATGATAAGTTACCCATTCTTAACGTTCACTCTATTGACGTAAACTGACTTCAATGATTACGATTCTCCTACCCCGCCTTGTTGGCTCATTTCACTTGAAAGTAAACGCTCGACAGGGGTGTTGATGTGCAGCAGACCATCTTCACAACGCTCAGGGCTACGGATGAGGACGCCTTCAATGCCTCACCGCAGCGCTCAGGGTATGAACGTGCGAAACGATCGCTCGACCTGGTCGTGGCGGTCATCGCCCTTGCCGTGCTCCTGCCCTTGCTCCTCTTGGTCGCCGTCCTCATTCGCCTGACCTCGCCGGGACCGGCGATCTTCCGCCAGATCCGCTGCGGACGCGGCGGCCGGCCCTTCACCTGCTACAAGTTTCGGACCATGGAAGACGGCGCCGAGAAGCGCAAGCGCGAGCTGCTCACCCTCAATGAGATGTCCGGCCCCGTCTTCAAAATCCGCAACGACCCGCGCGTGACACCCCTTGGCCGCTGGCTTCGCAAACTGAGCATTGATGAATTGCCGCAGCTGATAAATGTTGTCCGCGGTGACATGAGCTTGGTTGGCCCGCGACCGCCGCTGCCCGAGGAGGTTGCACAGTACACACTCGAGCAGCGCCGCCGTCTTGATGTAACGCCAGGGCTCACCTGCCTGTGGCAAGTCTCCGGGCGCAACAAGCTCGGCTTCGACGAGTGGGTCAATCTGGACCTGCAGTACATCGAGCGCCGCAGCTTCTGGCTCGACCTCTGGCTCATCGTGCTCACCATCCCCGCCGTCATTACCGGCCGAGGCGCAGCGTGATGCAGACCCGTACGTCCGGCCGGCCACAACACGTCCTCATCTGCGGCATCAACTATTGGCCGGAAGAGACAGGCATCGCGCCGTATACGACCGGACTCGCCGAGCACCTTGCCGCCGGCGGATCGCGCGTCACCGTGATCACTGGCATGCCCCACTATCCCCGCTGGCGGATCACCGATGGCTATCGCGGCCGCCGGCAGATGCGCGAATCGATCGGCGGCGTCGATGTCCGCCGGTATGGACACTACGTCCCACGTCGCCAATCGGCGGCACGACGCGCACTCTTTGAAGGAACCTTCCTCGCCCACGCTCTGCCCGTATCCTCGCTGACACCGATGCCGCGGCCCGATGTCGTGCTGGGCATTGTGCCCAACCTCGGCACGGGGTTGCTGGCCGCCGCCGCTGCCAAGCGCTTCGGCGTGCCCTATGGCCTCCTCTTCCAAGACCTGATGGGACTCGCCGCTGAGCAGA
Source organism: Dehalococcoidia bacterium (assembly GCA_050184225.1). Taxonomy (GTDB): domain Bacteria; phylum Chloroflexota; class Dehalococcoidia; order CAUJGQ01; family CAUJGQ01; genus JBFXAN01. The sequence goes on from JBFXAN010000126.1 coordinate 12,817, forward strand.
GCGGCATCGCCGGCGGCGGCCGTGTCGCCCGGGCGGCAGCGACACTCGAAGCCTGGCTCGCCCGCGGCGCTGCCGGCGTCGGCGTCGTGGCCGAAGGCTTCTGCGACTACTTCCTCCGCAACGGCGTCGCGCCGGAGCGGATGACGCACCTACCGAACTGGTCGCACATCCCGCCGCCGCGACTCGCGCGGGAGACGGTGCGCGTGCAACTCGGCTGGGACGCCGGCACCCAGGTGGTCGTGCACGCCGGCAACATGGGTCTCAAGCAGGCGCTGGAGCACGTTATCGATGCCGCGCGGATCGCGACGCGAACGCAGCCCAACCTCCGCTTCGTCCTGATGGGTGACGGCAGCCAGCGTCCGGCGTTGGAATCACGCGCCGCCGGCCTGCCGAACATAACCTTTCTCGACCCGCAACCTGCCGAGCGATTCCCCGACATCCTGCACGCCGCCGACATCCTGCTCGTCAATGAGCGGGCGACCGTCACCGACATGTCGCTGCCGAGCAAGCTCACCTCGTACTTCGTCGCCGGGCGCCCCGTCGTCGCGGCGGTGCCGGCGGATGGCGCGACCGAACGCGCCGTGCTGGCCTCCGGCGCGGGACTGGTGACTCCGGCGGAATCACCGACGGCGCTCCTCGCCGCGCTCGACCGGCTGGCGGCGGACGCGGCGCTCTGCGACCAACTGGCACAGGCCGGACCACGCCACGCCGCGCAGCACCTGTACGCCGGCGCGGCGCTGGACCGGGCAGCGGCGTTCATTGATGGACTCCACCGGACGCCGGTGGCGCTCCCGCAGACGTTGACATCGCGGGGTGCGGCATGACGAAAAAGGCACTGATCACCGGCATCACCGGACAGGATGGCTCCTACCTGGCCGAGCTGCTCTTGCAGAAGGGCTACGAGGTGCATGGCATCATGCGCCGTTCGAGCACCTTCACCACCGACCGGATCGACCACCTCTATCAAGACCCGCACTATCGCGACCTGCCCCTCTTCCTCTATTACGGCGACCTCTCCGACTCCTCATCACTGATCAACACCCTGAACAAGATCCGCCCGGACGAGGTCTACAACCTCGGCGCCCAGAGCCACGTCGCCGTCAGCTTCGAGATGCCCGAGTTCACCGCCGATAGCACGGCGATGGGCACCCTCCGCCTGCTCGAAGCGATCCGCCACGCCGACTGGCCCGTCCGCTTCTATCAGGCCGGCAGCAGCGAGATGTTCGGCAAGGTGCGCGAGCGGCCCCAGCGCGAGACGACCCCCTTCGCCCCGCGCAGCCCCTACGCCGTCTCCAAGGTCTTCGCCCACCAGATGACGGCGGAGTACCGCGACGCCTACAGCCTCTTTGCCTGCAACGGCATCCTCTTCAACCACGAATCGCCCCGCCGCGGCGGCACCTTCGTCACCCGCAAAGTCACCACCGCGATCGCCGAGATCGTCGCCGGTAAGCGCGACAAAGTCTTCCTCGGCAACCTCGAATCACAACGCGACTGGGGTTACGCGCCCGAATACGTCGAGGCCATGTGGCTCATGCTCCAGCAGCCGAAACCCGACGACTACGTCATCGCCACCGGCGAGATGCACAGCGTCCGCGAGCTCGTCGAAGTCGCCTTCGCCCTCGTCGGCCGCGACTGGGAAAAGCACGTCGCCATCGACCCCCGCTACTTCCGCCCGACCGACGTCGAAGAACTCTGCGGCGACGCATCAAAGGCCCAGGACATCCTCGGCTGGCACCCCCGCACCAGCTTCCCCGAATTGGTCCGGCTGATGCTCGAAGCCGACCTCGTCGACGCCGGCCTCGACCCCGCCGGCCACATCGTCACCCAAGCAACGGAGGCAGTGCCGTGAGCGAATTCTGGACGCAGCGGCGCGTCATGGTCACCGGCGGCGGCGGCTTCCTCGGCCGCCACGTCGTCGCCCGACTGCAGCAGGCTGGCGCCCGCGACATCTTCACCCCCCGCAGCGCCGCCTACGACCTGCGCGAGCGCGACGACATCGACCGCGCCCTCCGCGACGGCCGCCCCGATATCGTCATCCATCTCGCCGCCGTCGTCGGCGGCATCGGCGCCAACCGCGACAACCCCGGCCGCTTCTTCTACGACAACGCGATCATGGGCATCCAGCTGATCGAACAGGCCCGCCTCGCCGGCGTCGAGAAGTTCGTCACCGCCGGCACCGTCTGCTCCTACCCCAAATTCACCCCCCAGCCCTTCCACGAAGACGACCTCTGGAACGGCTACCCGGAGGAGACGAACGCCCCCTACGGCCTCGCCAAGAAGATGCTCCTCGTCCAGAGCCAGGCCTACCGCGAGCAATACGGCTTCGACGCCGTCTACCTCGTCCCCGTCAACCTCTACGGACCGGGCGACAACTTCGACCTCGCCTCCTCCCACGTCATCCCCGCGCTGATCCGCAAGTGCGTCGAAGCGCGGGAGGCGGGCGCACCGGAGATCGAAGTCTGGGGCACCGGCACGCCGACGCGGGAGTTCCTCTACGTCGAAGACGCCGCCGAGGGGATCGTCCTCGGTGCCGAACGCTACGACGACCCCGACCCGGTGAACCTCGGCAGCGGCCGCGAGATCAGCATCCGCGACCTCGCCGAACTGATCGCCGAACTCACCGGCTACCAGGGCCAACTGGTGTGGAACGCCGACAAACCCGACGGCCAGCCCCGCCGCCAACTCGACGTCAGCCGCGCCGCCGACCGCTTCGGCTTCCGCGCCCAGACCGATTTCCGCGAGGGCCTCCGCCGCACAATCGACTGGTACACAATCTCCATGCGCGGCAAACCGGCAGTGGTCCATGTGTGACGACGCCGAAGTACAAGACGGAGCGGCGCAATTATCGGCCTCAATGAAGTATCTGCTCGACCAGGCGTTGACATGAAAATCCGCGAGAAAGCAATCAAAGTTGGAAATAGTCTTCCGGCTTCGATTGCCTCTCATCTCGTATATGACGGTATGGCGACTCGCATGCTTCGGCCATTAGTCAATCGCGTAGCCACTGGCGAGTTCGTGGAAGTGGTTGTTCGTTCAGGACATGCTGCTGGCGCGCATATGATCATTGATCCGAAGCGCGAAAAATACTATTGGACTGGCATACATGAAAAGTTCAATCAAGACATGCTGGCCTCAACGCTCACAAGAGGAATGTCGTATTGGGACATCGGAGCACATATTGGATTCTTCGCAATTATAGCGAGTAGATTGGTAGGAAGTACTGGGACTGTTCATGCATTTGAGCCTATGCCGACTAATCGCGTCCGACTGGTGTCAGAGCTCAGCATTAACAAAATTCAAAACGTTACCGTCCATGCTGCCATCCTTGCGGAAGAGAACGGGATGGAGGTCATTCAATCGCATGGTTTGAGTTTCAAGAGAATGCCAGAACAGTCTTCTGACGCACTCGACTCAGAGCAAATACCGCGATGGACTTTGGATCACCTAGCTACAATGTATGGCCTGCCAGATGTAATTAAGATCGACACAGAAGGAATGGAGGTTGATATACTGAGAGGGGCAACCAGCATATTGCGAGAGAAACGTGTCAAGTTTGTGGTAGAATTTCAAGATGAAGACGATGTAATAACAGCAAAGGAGGTAGTCAAATGTCGTTCGTTTTGCAGATTGTCCAGATATCATTGGTTGATCGATTGACTCGCGCTAGAGTAGACGTGACAGCAAGCTGCGAAAGATCGGCCCTCCTGCTCGCGCGTCCGAGTCGACGACTGGCCAGTATCCAATGACAACGCAAGCGCGGGAGGTACGCGACACACCATCGTCAATACAGGCGCCTGCGCCCAACCGAGCGGCGGACAATCAACGGAATCGATCGCGACTCACGGCGCTGCTCGGCGGTGGGCGTGCAAGCCGGCCAAACCGCCTGCCCGACCGCTATCATGAACGGTGGCGCGATGCGTTCGATATCCGGGTGCAGCCATCCTTAGTGGCAGGTGTGCGCATCCTTGATGTAGGCTCCGGACGAACACCGACGATCCCGCCCGACCAGCGGCCGGAGGGATGCTGGTATGCCGGGCTTGATCTCTCCATAGCGGAACTGCAGCGGGCGCCGGAAGGCTCCTACAATGAGATGCACGTGGCAGATGTCGCGCATCGCGTGCCGGAGCTTGAGGGCCGTTTCGACCTGATCGTGAGCTGGCAGGTGCTAGAGCACGTGAAGCCGCTCGATGCGGCGCTGGAGAACCTTCAAAGCTACCTCAGGTCGGGCGGCCGGTTGGTCGCGCAGTTTTCTGGTAGGTACTCGGCCTTCGGCCTGATCAACATGGTGGTTCCACAAGAACTGGGCGTCCGGCTGATGCAACAGCTACTAGGGCGTGATCCAGATACAGTCTTTCCGGCTTACTACAATCGATGTTGGCATCAAGCACTACAACCTCTGTCATCAGCGTGGAGTTCCTGGAGGATTTTGCCACGATATAGAGGAGGTAGGTATTTTCAATTCTCCAGTATGTTGCAGAGAATATACATTTCCTACGAGGAGTGGGTAATCCGTGGTCACCGACATAACCTCGCAACACATTACATTATTGTGGGGGAGAAATGAGTAAACATTCCATGAATTGGACAATGAGAGCCAAGAGACAAATAATCTCAATTGGCAATGCGGTGCCTGCTCCCGTTGCCGCTCGGCTTGCCAACGGAAGCTTCGGGGCGCGATTCCTTCGACCGATGATTAACTACCTGGTACCAAGCGACACTTCTGCAGTGGTGATTCGGACCGGCCATGCGGCAGGGATGAAGATACTGATACACCCTCGATCTGAGAAATATTATTGGACTGGCACACACGAAATGCCATGTCAAAATGCGTTAGCATCGACGCTCAAACCAGGAATGTCATTCTGGGACGTTGGAACCCACATCGGATTCTTTTCATTGATAGCCAGTCAAAAAGTGGGTAATGCAGGACATGTACATTGCTTCGAGCCATTGCCGGATAATCGCGCACGGCTGAATGCAACACTGCGCCTCAACAAGATTAGCAATGCTGTGGTTCATGCGGGAGCACTCGCCGGCCGGTCAGGCGAAGCCGTGCTATATGCTCGGGGTTCGAGCTCAATGTGGACTTTGGAGCCACAGACGGGGGCATCAGTCACAGTCCCCGTGCCTCAATGGACCCTGGATCAAATGGCGCACGAAATAGATCTACCGGGCGTAATCAAAATTGACACTGAAGGCGTTGAACTTGAAGTACTGGAAGGTGGAACAGAACTGCTGAATGCATACCACCCGATACTTCTGGTTGAATTTTCCAATCAGGAGGTATTGGACAAAGCAAAAGAACTATTGCCAGAGTATGAGTTTCATCGGCTATCACATCGACACTGGCTGCTCCGATAGAAGTAAGAGTTAAGAACCGCAAATGAAAGCAACGAAACGCCTCGTTGGAGCGACTAGCGGCTCGGTGCTGACAGCATTCGCAGGCCAGGGTGTTCTACTCATCAGCGGTGTGCTTGCCGCAAGGCTGCTCGGCGTTGAGGACCGAGGCATTTTGGCGCTGTTCGCCTTGCTGGCCACGGCGTTTGGGCAAGTGGGAACCTTCGGGCTGCCCCTTGCCGTTACGTACTTTACCGCACGAAACTCTCATAATGAGCGAGAGATATTGCGCCATATATTTCCGACTGCAGCCTTGCAATCAATTGCGGCAATGGCAATATATATTGTATTGGTATTCATATTGTCCGATAATGATGGAGAAAACGTACTCATTGCAGGCCTGATTACTTCGATTACAATACCATCAATGGTAATCCAACAATATGCACTAGCTGTTCTGCAAGGAACGCATAGATTTGCAGCGTTCAATGTACTCCGTCTCCTACCTGCGCTGGTGTATGCGGTCGCCCTCACCGTTGTGTTCATACTCCGTGTCGGTGAGCTTTCGGAGGTGGCTGCCGGTTGGACGGCGTCGAATGTTGGAGCCGCTGTGCTGACGCTTGTTGTGGCGGTACGTGGGGCATCCTTCCCTTATGGTCATGCGAGGTTGCCGTCGCTGCGAGAGATGCTTCGTTTTGGTGTCAAGGGCTTCTTGGGGGCGGCGTCTCCTTTGGTGACCTTTCGGCTCGATCAGGCGGTGGTTGGTTTGTTCTTGTCGCCGTCAGCGCTGGGAATATACGTAGTCGGTGCGGCCTTCACGAATTTACCCAGCTTCGTGGCGCAAAGTATCGGCATGGTGGCCTACCCAAATGTTGCGGGGGAGCCTGACCGGGATATTGCTCGCAGGTTGATGTGGCAGTTCTTCTGGATAACTGGAGCCGCATGTCTGGCACTGGTGATAATTCTTGAGACGCTGGCTGGGTGGCTGGTGCCGTTGTTCTTCGGCCAAGAATTCGCTGAGGCTGTTCCGATCGCGAGAATACTCTTGCTCAGTGGTCTTCAGCTCGGTGTCCGACGAGTCTTGTCAGATGCGGCACGGGGTGCCGGATATCCGACTCTGGGATCGATCGCAGAGATAGTAGCCTGTCTCGCGCTGCTGCCAGCACACGGTATTCTTGGACCGTTACTTGGACTTGAGGGAATAGCACTAGCTCTCGTCGCCG
>JBFXAN010000127.1:0-19148 GCA_050184225.1 Dehalococcoidia bacterium
GCGTAGGTAGCAGTATCTCGTCTGTCAGTGGGATGTCCATCCCACCTCAACCATCGCCGGAGAGGACTCCCCCTTCCCTGCGAGGGAAGGGGGCCGGGGGGCTAGGTAATCGCCGTTCAGACCATCCACCTCGCGACCGCTTCATACACGTCGCCGCGCAGCTCAAGGCAGACGACGGTATCGATCCGCCATTCGGTGTCGAGGCAGAGGCCGGCAGCCGCGCGGCGGAGGTCGTCCAGGTCGCGGTTACGGGAGTCACGGACGCAGGTGACATGCCAGGTCCACTCGCGGAGGGGTGGCAGCTCACGGTGGGTGCCGTCGTAGAGGCGCAGGCGGGCGGCATCGAGTGATGCGGTGTCACCTACCTCGACGTAGAAGGTGTGTTCCTTGTTGTCGAACTCCTTGACGGCGCCGAGTCGGACTGCTACCGGATCGGCGAAGGCGTGTCGCACTTGTTGTTCCAGGGAGTCGAGGCCGTCCTTCGGCGCCCAGTAGCAGAGGGTGACGTGCGGCGGCAGCCGTCGTGCCTGCTGCGGGTCGTGCAATTGCCGCCACTGCTGGATGCGGTCGCCGGCGTCGCCGGTAACGACGGCAACCAGCACGCGACGTCCCTGTGGTGATGCTTCGCTCGATGGCTGGTTCTCCATGCGCGGCGCTCCTAGGTTCGTGTCAGTCTGAGTGGCGTGAGAGAACCACGGTGGTGATTACACCATAGTGGTCGCTCGGGTAGATGCCGGTGTCCGGATGGGGACGGTTGAGGACGACGCGTGAGGCTCTGAACGATGGCGCGGCATCGGACCCGTCCGCCGGCGTGAGGATGAAGTCGATACAGGGAGTGCGCGTCGGGTCGGGGGCGTTCGGGCGCGGTGTCAGCGTACCGCGAGGCTCCGCGCCACCGCCGAGGAGGTATGTGTCCAGCAGACGCGGCTGTTGAGTTCCGCCAAGAAACGGTGAGAGCACGGGGCCGTCCGGTGTGGTGTTGAGGTCGCCGCAGATCAGACGGACGCCGTCGGTGCGGCTCAGGAGCGGATGATGCAGCACCGATTCCAGTTGCGCCCGGCGTAGCGCGTCCGCATCCCGCAGGTGAGTGAGGTGGGTGTTGGCGATGATGATCTCGTGGTCGCCGTAGGAGGTGATACCGAAGAGAGCGATGCGTTCCCCGTCACGCTCGTCGGTGGGCAGGCGGAGGACATCCTGCTGTGTCCACGACCGCCGGCTGAGCAGCGCCAGTCCGGACCAGCCGCTGAGCGACCGGCCCTCGCAGATGCGTTCCTTGAACCGCACTCGTGCGACGGCTGCCTGCGCGCCAAGCCGGGCGGCGAGCTCGCTCGGCGTGTGCGCCGAGCCGTCTTCGGTGATGAACGCCTCTTGCAGCGCGATGATGTCCGGTTCGAGCCGCGCCAGTTCGCGTGCCAGCCAGCGGATCCGGACGCGGTAGAGACCGTCACACTTGCCGGTGTTGATCGTGACGATCCGGATGGTGGTCGGCGGCGGATGCGCATCGAGGGCAGGCTCGTCCGCGGGCTTCTGCTGCCGGCTATCCATACTTCTCGATGAATTGGTCGAGGTCGTTGAAGTCGGCGAATCGCTCTTCGAGCACCTCCCGCGGCCAGTCCCACCAGGCGATAGAGATCAACTTCTCGGCGATGTGCTTGGGGAAGCGCGGACGCAATGGTTTGGCGGGGACGCCGACGGCGATCGTGTAGGGATCGATGTCTTTGGTGACGACGGCACCGGCGCCGATCACCGCGCCGGTGCCGACCGTGACGCCGGGCAGCAGGATCGCGCCGTGGCCGATCCAGACATCGTGACCGACCGTCACCTTATGGGCGCGGCGCCAGTTGAAGAAGTCCGCATCGTCCTCGTCGGCGAATCCGTACTGGACGCGGCGGTAGGTCATGTGGTGCTGGGTGACGCGCTCCATCGGATGGTTGCCGGGGTTGAGGCGTGCGTGAGAGGCGATCGAGCAGAAGCGTCCGACCTCGCTGTAGATGATCGAGACGTCGCCGGCGGTGTAGCTGTAGTCGCCGAAGCTCGACTCGACGATCGAGGAGCCGGGACCGATCCAGGTGTACGGGCCGAGCTCGCTCTGATAGACGCGCGCGGTTGGGTCGATCATTGGCTCTTCGCCGAGGAGGCGGCGCTGCGGGCGGTGTTGCACGGTCATGAGGCGACTCCTGCCGGTTGTGGAGCGTTGAGTGTGTAGACCTCGCGGCCGTCCCGGTAGACGGCCTCCACGATTGGCATCGCGTCCGCATCGCAACGGACGAGGATCAGGTCCGCCCGATGGCCCTCGCGGACCGCGCCGACATCGGTCAGGCCGACGGCGCGGGCAGCGTTGTAGGTGAGGGTGCGGATCGCGCCGGGGAGGTCGAGCAGGCCGTCCGCGACCAGGCGGAAGGCGGAGCGCAGCAGGGAGGGCGCGTGGTAGTCGGCGCAGATGATGTCGGCGAGGCCCAGCTCGAAGAGCTCGCGCGCGTCCTGGTTGCCGCTGGAGGAGCCGCCGCGGACGATGTTGGGCGCGCCGACGACGATCCACATGCCGCGGTCTCGTGCCCGTCGCGCCGCGTCGATCGTGATCGGGAACTCGGCGACGCGTGCCCCCAGTTCCCACAGCATGTCCACCTTGGCGGCAGAGTCGTCGTCGTGGGAGGCGATCACGATCGGCGTCCGGTCTGATTCAAGGCGGACGCGGTTGTAGACGCTGGGGATGGTGGTCGTGTCGGCGTTGCGGGTGGCGATGCGGGTGTGGATCTCGGTTGCGTCGGGCGGGGCGCCGCCGCGGGCGGCGGTCCAGGCGACCATCCGCTCGAGGTACTTCTCCAAGTCGCGGTATTGTCCCTGGCCGGGGGTGTGGTCGTTCAGGGAGATGTACCGAACCGGGAACTGATCGACCGACTCGAAGATCGCGTCCATCGAGTCCGGCGACCATACATCGAGGCGATGGAGTACCTGATGATCGATCAGGGCGCGGCCGGAGCAGCGGTGTCCGGCGATGTATTCGGTGCGGTCGGCCGTCGCCTGGATGGTGCGGCGGTTGCGGGCCATGTTCATGAAGGCCATCGCGTGGAACTCGGTGGTGACGCCGAAGGGGAGCAGCCGCCGCTCCATGGTAGCCAGGGCAAACTCGAGCGGCAGGTCCGTCTCCGGGCGGGGATTGATCTCGGTTTCGAGGCTGTCGTTGTGCAGGTCGATCACGCCGGGCATCAGGTAGGCGCCGCGGGCGTCGATCGTACGGTCATAGCCGCCGTGGATCTCGGCGCGGCTCTCCGCCACCTCGGCGATCTGGTCGCCCGCGATCCGCACCGCACCGCCTTCGATGGTTCGGTCCGGGAGGACGACGGTGGCGCCGTCGATCAGCACGACATCCAGGTCACTCCGGTATTCCTCAGACACGGGGTGCAAACTCCTGTGTGGTTTCATAGCGCGGAATCTCGACCTCGCCGACGCGGCCCTCGGCGGCGACGCGACCGTTGCGCATCACGATCACGCGGTCGGCGAGGCGCTCGATCAGATTGATGTCGTGGAAGACGCCGAGGATGGTGACGCCGCGCCGCCGCGCCTGCATGAGCAACTCGACCACGCGGCCGGTATTGTCGGCGTCGAGCGCGGAGGTCGGCTCGTCTGCCAGCAGCAGGCGCGGCTCCCCGATCAGCGCGCGGGCGATGTTGATGCGTTGCTGTTCGCCGCCGCTGAATAGGGTCGGATACGAGCACCAGAGGCGGCGGGGAACGGCGAGGGCGTCGAGCAGTTCCATCGCCCGATCCCGTGCCGGTTCTTCTTCGACGCCGCGGCGCATCAGCGGGCCGGCGACAACGTCGAGGGCCGCGACGCGCGGCTCGACCTTGAGGAACTGCGAGACGAAGCCGATCTCCTGCCGGCGGAGCTGGACCACCGTCCGGTCGGAGGTGGAGACGAGGTCCACCAGCGAGCCGTCGTCGCGGCGGAACCACGCCTCGCCGCCGGTCGCCAGATAGGTGCGGTGCACGGTCTTGACGATCGAGGACTTGCCGGAGCCGCTGGGGCCGACGACGACGACGAACTCACCTTCCTGCACGTCGAAGGTGACGTCGCGGAACGGCTCGACCGTCGTGCCGTCGAGGATGTGCAGCGTGATCGTCTTGCTCAGGCCGCGGATGGAGAGGATCGGTGATTGGTTCATGAATCGTCCTTATGCCGCCGCGCTGACGAGGAGTTGGGTGTAGGGGTGTTGTGGGTCCTCCAGCACCTGGTCGGTGACGCCCTCCTCCACCACCCGGCCCATCTTCATCACAACCGTGCGGTCGGCGAGCAGGCGAATGACGGAAAGGTCGTGCGAGACGACGATCGCGCTGAGGCCGTAGCGTCGCTGGATGTCGCGGACGAGGTCGAGCACCCCCGCCTGCACGGAGATATCGAGGCCGGTGGTCAGTTCGTCGAGCAACACGAGCGAGGGGTTGTTGGCGAGCGCCTTGGCGATCTGAACCCGCTGTTGCATGCCGCCGCTGAAGTAGGCGGGCATGTGGTCCATCCGGTCGAGCGGCACCTCAGTGCGGTGGAGATAGTCGGCGGCCTTGTCGCGCATCTCGCCGACGTGGCGCCAGTCCACCGCGAGCAGTCGCTCGACGATATTGCCGCCCGCCGTCACCATCAGGTCGAGGCCGTCGCGGGGGTTCTGGTAGACCATGCCCATCAGGCGGCTGCGAAGCTGCCGCCGCTCGCGCCGGTTCGCCTCCCAGATGTTCTTCTGACCGCGCCAAAAGCTGGTGAGATAGGCCTGACCGGAGGTCGGCTCCTGGTCCATGAAGAGACACTGGAGGACGGTGCTCTTGCCGGACCCGCTCTCGCCGACGACGCCGAGCACCTCGCCGGGATAGAGTTCCAGGTTCACGCCCGCGCAGGCGACGATCGCGCCGCAGGATGGGCAACTGTTGCGCTCGTGCTCCGGCCCGGTGAGCCGGGTGCAATCGGGGCAGCCGCGGCCGTGGATGCGGGCGAGGTTGCGGATGGTGAGGAGTGGTTGGTCTTGCATGGGATTACCTAACCCCCCGGCCCCCTTCCCTCGCAGGGAAGGGGGAGTCCTGTCGGGCGATGGTTGAATGGGTTTCGTTGGTTCCATCCAACGAGATACCGGCAACCTCGGTTGAACTTGGCTCCCCTCCCCTGCGAGGGGAGGGGTCGGGGGAGAGGTAAACCCGTTTCTCACACCACGCCGTATCCGAACACAGATACAACCGCGTGCCATCCGCCTGAACAGCCTCGTCCATAAACGTGTCGGTGGCGCCGCAGCGGGCGCAGGCGAGGCCGTCGAAGCGCTCGACTTCGAAGCGGTAATCGTCGAACTCGAGCGGGACGACGGTGGTGTAGGGGGGGATGGCGTAGAGGCGTTTCTCGCGGCCGGCGCCGAAGAGGTAGAGGGCGTCGGCCATGTGCAGCTTGGGGATGTCCCATCGGGGGATGGGGGAGGGGGCCATGATGAAGCGGTCGTTGACGAAGACCGGGTAGCCGGCGGCGCCGCCGAGTTCGCCGCGACGGACGATGTCCTCGTAGATCGCGAGCCACATGCGGGAGTAGTCGCTTTCGGCGTGCATGCGACGGGCGGCGGTCATGCTCCGTTCGACGCGGCGAAGCGGTTCCGGCACGGGCACCTGGAGGACCAGGGTCTGGTCCTCGCGCAGCCGCTCCTCGGGGATGCGGTGGCGGGTCTGGATGATCGTCGCTTCGGCGGTGTCGATCGTCGTCGGAATGCCGGCGGTCTGCTCGACGAGGCGGCGGAGGTTGGAGGCGTTGACGCTGGCGTCGTCGCCCTGGTCGATCACCTTGACCGTGTCATCCGGACCGAGGATCGAGAGCGTGATCTGCAGGCCGCCGGTGCCCCAGCCGCGGGCGATCGGCAGCTCGCGCGAGCCGAAGGGCACCTGATAGCCGGGGATGGCGACCGCCTTCAGCAGCGAGCGCCGGATCTCGCGCTTGGAGACGGCGTCGAGGAAACCGTAGGAGTAGCCCTCCCCCGCCTCCCCGTGCGTCTGGGTCAATTCCTGGACACTAACCACGGCTGGATGCCTCCACGAGTTGACGGAATTTGCGCGACCGCTGCACGCTCGACTGGAACGTGACGTAGTGCGGCAGCTTCAGGTGTTCGACAAAGCCGGACGCTTCGACCGAGTCGACGTGACTGACGACGAACTCCTGGTTGGCGACCGGGCTGGTGTCGTTCGGCTTGGCGAAGCGCAGCGAGGCGTCGATGATCGCCATCGAGATCGCTTTGCGCTCGTCGCGGCCGACGACGATGCCGTAGCCGAGTTGGTAGTCGGCCTTGTCCGACTCCTGCATCGACGCGTGCCCACCCGAGATGTAGTGCGCCTCGCTGACGGGAATCCGCCCAATCGTCACCGGCCGCCCGGTGAGCGGATGCGTGATCCGCACCGGCAACTCGCCCGAACGAAGCTCCGCCAGCGCCCCGTGACCCTGCCCCCCAAACCCACGCATCGAGGAATAAGCGAGCATCAACATGCCCCCCGCCTCCCCCCGCGCCAGCACCTGCAACCACCCCGCCCGCGGAATCGGAAAGTGCGCCGGCGTCCGCGTCACATCGAACGGCTCCTCATCCACCGCCACCGCCGGCTCCGCATCGAGCAACCCCTCATCCCGAAGAAAGTCGATGACGATGGGGAACTCCTGCTCACCTGACGAGTTGAAACACAAAGAGTCAAAGGATTCAGAGTTCACAAAGTCTTCCTGTGATTCGTTCTCTAAATCCTTTGTGCCCTTTGAACTCTTTGATTCTTTGTGTTTCAATCGGTCATCTTCCGCGAGGTCGAAGTTGAGCAGGCGTTGGGTGTAGTCGCGGGTGAGGCCGAGGAGCTGGCCGCCGGGGATGTCGCGGAAGACGGAGGAGATGCGGCGCAGCAGGAACAAATCGCGGCCGCTGACGGCGTAGCTGTAGCCGAGGCGGGGCAGGGTGGAGCGGTAGGCGCGGACGAGGAACGCCGCTTCGAGGGGGTCGCCTTCGGCCTGCTTGATCGCGAGGGCGGCGAGGGCGGTGTCGTAGAGGCCGCCCTCGGCCATCACCCGGGCGAGGGCGAGGGCGAGGTGATCGGCGATCTGGTCGAGGCGGAGCGGCTGGTCGGAGCAGAGCGGCATTGCATCAGCCAGCGCTTCGGCGTGTTCGATCGCGTCGAGTCCGCCACGGACTGCGGTGTAGCCCATCGGTTAGTCCTCCATCAGCAGGCGGGTGTAGCGGGTGAGACAGGTGAAGGCGCCGTCCGGATCGACCAGCACGAGGTCGATGCCGGTGGGCAGATCGCCGTTGCGTTCGACGAACGTCTCGCGACATTCCTGCGAGAGACCGTCCACCCAGACCGTTCGCGTGTCCTTGATACCGGGTCCGGCGAGCCGCAGCGGCAGGCCGCGGCCCGGTTCGGTGGAGACCGACGCGACAGCAGCGATGAGCGTGGCGCTCTTGTCGGGGAACTCCGGCGCGCCTTCCTTCGCGTCACGGAGCGCTCTGAGGATGCCGCCGCCCTCGCAGAGCAGGTAGTCCGCCTCGTCGGGGGCGGCGACGTAGCTGCCGGTGAGACGGAGCAGCGTATCGATCAGGTCCGCCTGCTCCGGGACGACGGCGAACGTGACCTCGTGGTCGAGCACCGACTCCAGCAACGAGACGGCGGGAGCGAGGCGTCCGGCCTGGGGGTGATGATCCGCCCGCGCGACGGTGCCTGGCCGGGCCATCGTGTCGAGCAAGGAGCGGAAGGTGTGCTGCTCGCGGGCGGCGCGCGGAGTGAGAACTGGAGTGCTCATGGCGCCATCTCCTCGAACCGGACGCGGGTCGGGCTGACGCGTTCCCAGGCGGCCGCCTGCCGCTGCGTCTCGTCGCGCAGGGCGGCGGCGAGGTGTTCCTCGATCGTGTCGCTCGTGGGGTGGCCGGCTTCGATCGCGGCGTCGAGGATCGCGCCGGCGAGCGCCTTGTCCGGCGCGCGGCCCATCACCATCGCATAGCCGCGGTGGCCGGCGGCGGTGACCTCAGCCTCGGAGACAGTTACCTCGGTGAAGTTGAAGCGGCGTCGCTCGGACGGCTCTTCGACGCGCACCATCAGCAGGCCGACGGTGGGGCCGCGCGAGACCTCCACGTCGAGCGTCTGGAGCACGTCGTCAGCCAGTTCTTCCAGCAGGCCGGGGGAGGCGAGAGAGATCGCCTCCAGCCGGCGCTCGCGGTCCATGACCGGAACGGTCATTACTCAAGCTCCTTCAGGTCGAGGTTCAGTAGCTTCGCGATGTCGCGGAGCGGATTGTAGAACTGGTCCAGTGTTTGCAGGCCGAACTCCTGCCGAGGGTCGACGTACCAGCGCTTCATCGTCGTGACCATCTCCGGCTGGTCCTTCATTTCGAGGAGCGCCTGCTTCACCGCGGCCTTGAAGGATTCCGGCAGATTTTGCCGCACGGCGAACGGGGTGTTCGGAATCGGATCAGTCTGGGCGAGGACGACGATCTTACCGTCGGGGCAGGAGTCGTACAGAGACTTGATCTCGGCCTCGGTGCGGACCTTGTTGATCTCGCCGTCCGGATAGGAGCACCACTCGATCTGCTTGGACTCGGCCAGGTTGCGGAGGTTACCCTCGTTGGTCGCACCGGCGGGAGCCTTGTCGTTCCAGACGGAGATGGCCGACGTCGGATGCGTGCCGGCAAAGACGGAGCGGGTGTCCTTGTCGGTATTGATGCCCTTCTTGAGCAGAGTCGTCTTCGGCGCGAGATGGCCGGAGGTGGATGCCGGATCGACGTAGTTGAAACCCTTACCCCTGAGATCTTCAAGGGTATTGATGCCGTTGCCCTTCTTGGCGAAGACAACGCTGATGTAGAACGGTTTGATCGCCGGATCGTACTTTGGTTCCTTCGCGGTCGAACTGACCGAGACGGCCAGCGCCTCCGCGTTCGCCTCCTGTACAGCGAGGACGTAGGAGAACGGACCGACCTGCATGCCGTCGACGCGGTTGGCGCGCATCGCCTCGATCACGGCGCCGTAGCTCGTGCCGGTGAAGACCTCGACCGGAATGCCGAGCTTCTCCTCCATGTACTTCTTGAAGGGCTCGTTGTTGCGCAGCGTCTCTTCAGCGTCATCGCCGCCGAACAAACCGAGCCGGAAGGTCTTCGGCCAGCCGGCTCGGGGGTCGGTCGTCGCCTGCGCCACCGCGCCGCTCGCGCCGGGCGCTTGCGGTGTCGCCTGTGAACCGGCTTCGTCGTTCGAGTCTGAACCGCAGGCGAGCGCCATCGCCGCGATCAGCGCCGGTAGGATCAGTCCGATTAGCCCAGTGCGTCTCTTCATTGGTCCTTCCCTCCTCTGGATTCCTGGTGTCAGGGGTCAGGTTTTAGGTGTCAGGATTGGTCCCCTCATGCCCGTCTCCCTGACGCCTGATTCCTGACCCCTGGCACCTCCTCACGTAATTCGCCTGCGGATGCGGTCGCTGACGCGGTCGAGCACGGTAACGACGATGATGATGATGATCAGCGCGCCCGTGAGGAGCTGGTATTGGAACAGGGCCATGTACTTGTTCAGCTCGAAGCCAACGCCGCCCGCGCCGACGATGCCGAGGATCGTCGCGGCACGGACGTTGGTCTCGAAGAGCAGCAGCGAATAGGAGGCGATCATCGGCAGCGCCTGCGGTGCGACCGCGTAGACGATCGTCTGAAGACGGCCGGCGCCCGTGGCGCGCACCGCCAGCACCTGCTGCGGATCGATCGCCTCGATCGACTCCGCATAGACTTTTGCCATGAAGCCAATCGAGCCGACCGCAAGGGCAAGCACCCCACCGAAGGGGCCAAGACCGACAGCAGCGACGAAGATCAAGGCGAAGATCAGGTCCGGAATCGCACGGTTGACGTTGAGCCCAAAGCGGGTGGTCGCGTACACCAACGGCGGCGCGATGTTACGTGCGGCGAGTACGGCGAACGGGGCGGAGATCACGATCGCCAGCGCCGTGCCGATGATCGCAATCTGGATGGTCTCGACGATCGCATTAAGGATGATCGGATACGGGAAGGTGATGCCGGCGAAGCCGATCCGCGGGATCGTGATGCCGAACGGCAGGGCAATCTCCGGCGTCTGCAGCGTCTCAGTCTGCGTCTCGAACTGCGGCGGAAACATCCGCTTAACGAAGTTGACGATGTTGGGGATACCGTCGATCAGTTCGGCGGGCGCGGCCCGCGTGCCCTGGAGGCTCCAGTAGAACGCCGCGACGATCAGCAGGATGATGCCGATCGCCTTGAAACTGATCTTCGGCCAGGGGCGCAGCAATTCCTCGCGGTTCACCGGGGCGCTGCTCTGACCTTGCCGGGCGGTACGGCTCAGCGATGCCATCAGGACGCCGCCCCCACAAGTTCAGGCTCTGGCGTCGTCTCGCCAACCGTGGCAGGTGCGGCCGGCTGCCGGTCGAATCGATAGATGCGGTCCAGCGCCGCGTCGTCAAGCTGAGCCGGCGTGCCGTCAAAGACGACGACGCCCTGGGCGATGCCGACGATCCGGTCGCAGTAGGCCCGCGCCAGATCGACGGCGTGCAGGTTGATCAGCGTGGGGACGCCCTCATCCCGCGCCACACGGGCGAGGTCTTCCATCACCTGGACGGAAAGCTCCGGATCGAGGGATGCGACCGGCTCGTCGGCAAGAATGATCTTCGGTTCTTGCGCCACCGCACGAGCGATAGCGATCCGCTGCTTCTCACCGCCGGAGAGCCGGTCCGCGCGTTGCTTCGCCCGGTGGAGTAGGTTCACCCGTTTGAGACTGCGGACGGCGATCGCGCGGTGGGAGCGGTCGAAGTGAAAGGCGAGGCTGCCGAAGCGGCCGGCGTGGGCGAGGCGGCCGGTGAGCACATTGTTCATGGCGGAGAGGCGTTCCACCAGGTTGTACTCCTGCCAGATAAAGCCGATCTGCTGCCGGACCTTATGCAGGTCGCGCGCCGGTATCCGTGCCAGATCCTCACCGTCGAGCAGGACCGACCCCGCCGTCGGCCGTTCCAGACCGTTAATGCAGCGGAGCAGGGTCGACTTCCCAGCGCCAGAGCGGCCGACGACGGCGACGACCTCGCCGCCCTGGACCGTCAGGCTGACCGAACGCAGCGCCTCATAACCGTTCGGATAGACGAGCCGAAGATCACGGATATCGAGCAAACGCCACCTCCAGCGCAGAACCTGACCAGATGCGGTCTGGGTCCACCGTGAGGCAGCCGTGTTAGCAGTGGGTTAAGGCGCGTTTACATCAGGTCAACAGAGGGCGGAATTTTCTCGCCGGCCAGCAGGCCGCCGATGGACGGAATGTTGCCCGGACGATAAGGTCCCGAAGAGATCAAGCGATGGCAACATTCTATCGAGTCGTGAAGTCAAACCCGCCTACCGAGTCCGACTTTCTCTCTCACCGAATGCGCGGAGTACGCCTTCGGCATGACACGCCGGAGAACCGCCGATTGTGGGAAGGTGTCTCCGTTACCAGCACTCTCGAAACCTCACGAGTGCTTGCAGAACGATTTCCTACGATGGGCCATTTTGTGGCGGTCCTTGAAATATCAGAACACGCCGCTGTGATCTTCGAGCAGACAACCGAAGTGTCGAGCCACTACACGCTCTGGGGTAGGCCACGCGATATGCTGGATCTGGTTGTGTCGGTTGTGGCGACCTAAGCGCGCCGCAACCAGGCGGGAGGATTCCCATGGTGTATGCAATCTGGGACACAGCAAGCGCGAACATCGTCGACTCTTATCCGTCTGAGAGCAAAGCGTTGGCCGATGTCCGCGACGCGGTCAATCAATTTGGTCGCGACTATGCTCTCACCTGGGCGCTTGCCCGCCATGATGACGATCAGGTCGAAGCTATCGCAGAAGGCTCGGATCTTATCGATCGGGCAATGCGGGATCGTCCATCAATGCCGATTCACAAACAGACGAGCTCGTAGATCCTTGGGCATGACCGCTGCCGCGGAGCTGCGTTCCGCTGGTCCAGCGCGACGATCACCTGCCGCCCGCAGATTATCATCGTCAGCGACAACGCACTTCTACACTCTCACTTGCACTCGTACTGTTCGACTGGATCGGACGACTTCGCGAGAATGAGCATCCGGATCGACTGTTGCAGGAGGCGTGCGTGCCCCAGGTGAATGCAATGTCCCGATCGTCTGGTTACGTCCTTCTAACCTTCAAGGTTCACGAGGAGGATGGACTTTACGTGTCCGAGTGCGAAGAACTCGATGTCGCGAGCTTCGGCGAAACAATTGAGGAGACCTTTAACTCGCTCGAAGATGCGGTCACTGTTTATCTGAGCGCGCTCGAAGACGAGGGAGAACGCGAAAGGGTCTTTGCGGAGCGGGGAATTATGATCATCCCGGGCCAGCCGGAACCGGACGGAGAGGCTGTCACGATCCTCGCTCGGCCACGCGAGGATGTATCACCGCACCCAATGCCGATCCCTATTGGAGTAAAGTGAGCGACCTTCCACTTTGATCGAGCGAGCAGGAAGTACATCGCGATCGTCGTAATCGGCGAGCGCCAAGTGCCCCAAGGCACCCTTCGCAGCATCCTCAAGCAGGCTGGCCTGACTGCGGAAGAGTTTCTCGGATACCTCCGCTGAGCGATGCGTGCAATCGCACCCCTGAATTTCAATCTCGCTGCGGCTCTCGATCTCGATCCGTTCCTGAGCGACGAACGGTACTTGTCCCGTTCACCACGCCGCCTCCAGCAGCGCGAGCATCCGCTCGACCTGGTCGTCCGGCCGCTGATTCGGATTGGCGTTGAAGTTCTTCAGGGTATCTCGCGCCAGCAGTGGCAATTCCTCGCGGGGAATCCCCAGGTCGCTGACGCAGGCAGGCATGCCGATCGATCGGTAGAACTCCGCCAGAGCATCCGCCGTCGCCGCATTCGCCCCGCTGGCGGACATACCATCGCGCCGGACGCCGAGCGCTTCCGCGAGCCGGAACGCCGTCTCTGGATCGCCGCTGCCGAGGTGCCGCATCGTGCCCGGCAGGGTCGCCGCCGTCGCTTCACCCTGGCCAACGTGGTGATAGCGGATGTGCAGCGCCGTCGCCAGCGCGTAGGAGGCGCTGCCGACCGGATCGCGCTCCGTGCGCCGGCCAGTATCGTCGTCGGCGGCGCGGTTCGCCAGGAACGCCGCCGCGCACAGGTCGATCCGCGGCGCGGCATTGTTCGGCTCCGCCAGCGCGAGCGGCAGGGCGCGCTGCGCCAGCCGGAAGGCGTGGATCCGGTCGCCCTCCAGCAGCGGGTTGGACGACCGCGCGGCCAGGCTACGCAAGGCGCCGGTGAAGGTCGTCGTGCCGGTTGATCGCACCAACTCCACTGGCGCCGTGAGCAGCGCCTCCCCATCCCAGAAGAGCGCGACGGGGCGCGTCTTCGGGTCGTAGTACTCCATTCGGTGGTCGAGGTCGTCGTTCTTCAGGCCGGTGCCGGCCCGGTTCATTGCGCTGGTCGGCGTCGTCACGATGTTGATGATCGGCGGCTTGGGCGCCATCAACCGCGGGCTGAACGCCGGCTTTCCCTCGGGATATTGCGTCATCAGCTCGAACGGGTCGCCCGACTCTCCCAGAAAGATCGCAACCGCCCGCACGCCCACGATCACGCTGCCGCCGCCCACGGCAATCAGTAGGTCCGCCCCGGCCGCACGAGCCGCTTCGGTCGCCGCCTGGACCGACTGAAACGTCGAGTCCTTATCCATCGCGTCAAAGACACCGGCAAACCGTTCACCGAGTTCGGCCTGGATGCGCGCCACGAGGTTCGTACGCTGGGCGACGGTCCGGCCGCAGATCACAAAGGCGCGTCGAGCGCCCGCCCGCTCTACCTCGCCGCCGAGGTGTTGCAGCGCGTTGTCGCCGCTGTAGAGCCGCCACGGATAGCTGACCGCGCGGAACGTGCCGTAGCTGGTGTCCACCATCGTCATTGGAGTCGCCTTCCTATCGAGCGCACTGTGTCGAACACCACAGACCGCCCCTGTCATCCTGAGCGAGAGCGAAGGATCTCGGAGATCTGACTTGCGTTCGAGATCCTTCGCTGTCGCTCAGGATGACAAACGGGAATGGCAGCCGCACCGCTTTACCATTGGAGCGCGTCGGCCATGCGGCGCTTGTGCCATTTCGGATCGCCGAGGACGTGCAGCAGCGTGCGGGACATCTGCGTGTGCTTGACCAGGCCGTACTCCTCGGCCGAGCCGATGCCGGCGTGGACCTCGTGCGCGGCGTTGCACGCCTCTAGGTAGGCTTCACTGGCGACGGCCTTCGCCATGTGCACGCTCGCCGTAGCGGGGCGACCGGTGTCCAGCTTCCACAGCGCCTCGTAGGTGGTCCAGCGGGCGCTGTCGAGGAAGTTGACCATGCGGATGATGTGGTCCTGCACGCGCTGGAAGCGGCCGATCGGCACACTGAACTGCACGCGCGTCTGGCTGTATTCGACGGACATGTCGAAGACGGCCTGACAGCCGCCCACCTGGTAGGCGGAGAGGATCGGCAATGCCTTCTCCATCACCCGCTCCAGGGCAGACCAGCCGCCGTTCTCCCGTCCGCCGAGCAGGTTGGCGGCGGGCACCTCGACGTTCTCGAACGTCACCTCACACTGCCAGCCCATGAAGCCGGGCAGCAGCCGCGAATTCACGCCAGTCGCGTCCTTCTCGACCAGCAGCAGGCTGATGTCCTCCATCCCATCGCCGGTGCGGACGGCGACCACGAGGTCGGTGGCGGCGGTCGCATCGCCGACGAAGGGCTTGACGCCGTTGAGAACATAGCTGTCGCCCCGGCGCTCCGGCCGCATCGTCACGCCGAGCGGTCCCCAGGACATGCGTGGGTCGGTCACCGCCACTGCCAGCACGACGCGCCCCTGGACGACGGCGGGCAGCACCTTCGATTTCTGTTCGGCGGTGCCCGCCTCGAGCAGTGTCAGCGCTCCGAACACCGACGAGCTGAAGAACGGCCCCGGCATCGGCCCCCGGCCAAGCTCCTCGAAGAGCACCGCAGCATCCGTCAGCGACATCTCGCCGCCGCCATACGCGGCCGGGATCAGCACCCCCAGCCAGCCGAGGTCCGCCGCCCGCGCCCAGACATCCGGCTCGACACCGGTATCCGACCGCTGCAATGCGATCAGCGCCTGCTTCGGCGCCTCCCGCTCCATGAAGTTCCGCACCGTGTTCTTCAGCATCTGCTGACTTTCAGACAAAGCAAGGTCCATGGGGCGCTCCTTTCAATCGCGCGGCAATCGGCAGTGGGCAATCGGCAATCGGGTTCTGCACTCACCACGGCGGCACTTCTCGATCCATTAGCGACGGCTACCGATCAAGCGGACGACGGTGAGTTCCAGACCCCATTGCCGATTGCCGATTCCCGCCTAGTGCACCGTCCCGGCCGCTTCGCGCTGGGCGCGGCCGATGCCGATGCGGCGGGCCATGCTCACCTTCTGGATCTCGATCGTGCCGCCGGGATGCGTCGCGACGATGCCGTTGCGCTGCTGGCTCTCGATGAACCCCTCCGGCGAGCCCCAGGTCGCGTCTGTCGTGAGCGCGGCGGGACCGATCGCTTCCAGGATCGCGCCGGTCATCCAGAGTCCGGACACCTTGCGATGCATCGACAGTTGAGGCCCTTCGTAGGACTTGGGTTGACGGGCGTAGGTCAGCCAGAAGTTGCGCAGGCCGAAGAGGCGGCCGACCTCACTCTTGATGTAGATCTCCGCGAGCGTGTCGCGCACATCCTGGTCCTGAGTGAGCGGCTGGCCGTCGCGCTCGTTCTCCTGGCAGTAGGCGAGCAGCCGCTCCCAGAAGCGATTCCGTCCGATCCGCCCGCCGCCGCCGTGCTCCAGTTCGAGGTGGGTGCTGGCGACGCGCCAGCCGTTGTTCTCACCGCCGACGAGCGACGAGGCGGGGACACGGACATCGTCGAAGAAGACCGTCTGTTTCTGGCCGCTGCCGGCGCCGCCCTCGCCGCCGACGCCCATCAGGTCCATCCCCTGGACGGTGATGCCGGGCAGGTCGGCGTCGATCATGAACCAGGAGACGTTCTCGTGACGGGTCCCGCCGGGATCGGTGCAGGCGATCATCCAGATCCGGTCGGCGCCGTTGTCGCTGCCGACGAAGATCTTCTGACCGTTGATCACGTACTCGTCGCCATCGCGGATCGCCTGGGTCTGCACCCCGGCGAGGTCGGAGCCGGCGCCCGGCTCGGTGAGCAACTGCCAGGTGCGTACCTCACCCTTGTAAATCGGCGGCAGGAACCGCTCCTTCTGCTCATCCGTGCCCCACACCTGGATCGACGGTCCGCCCAGCCGGCCACCGGAGTCGTAGTACGGCGGCAGCGAGATTTCGAGCCGGTCCGCCTCCTCTTCGAGGATGATCGTGTGGTCCACATCGAGGCCGCCGCCGCCGTATTGGACTGGTGCGAACGGATAGAGCCACCCCTTTTCGCCGAGCTTGCGGCCCAGCTCGCGCTGCTGCTGATAACGGCGGGCGCTGTCTTCGGCATCGAGGGTTCTACGGGCGATATCCGGCGGAACGTTTGCTTCCAGCCAGGCGCGCACCTCGGCGCGGAATCGCTCCTGCTCCTCGGTGTACGTCACCTCAAAATCCATGACACGGCCTCCTGAACCATCGCTTCCTACCCGGCGTACTCTACCATCGTGGTTCGATACTGGTGACGCCATCGGCACGGTCCGCTTCGAACTCCGCGGCGCTGAGGCCAAGGATCTCGCGGTAGACAAATTCGTTGTGCTCGCCCAGCCGCGGCGCCGGCGGCAACGGCAGATACGGCGAGCCGGACATCCGCCAGGGCGGCGTGATCATCGGGAACGGCTCGCCGATCGCCGGCGGTGTTACCTGCTCCCACCAGCCACGTGCCACAAGCTGCGGGTCAGCCAGCACTTCTACACCGTCGAGCACGGCGCCGACAGGGACGCCCTCCGCCTGGAGCCGGTGCGTCAGTTCGTTGTGATCGAAGCAGGCCGTCCACTCCGCCAAGCACGCGTCGATCTCGTCTTGGTGCCGCCACCGACCGGCGACGGTATCGAAGCGCGGGTCACGGCTCCACTCTGGGTCACCCATGACGGAACGAAGCGATTGCCACTGTTCGTCGGTTTCGACGGCAATCGCGATCCAGGAGGTAGCCCTCACCCCCGACCCCTCTCCCGTCCCGACGGGAGAGGGGAGCTTGGTCTGACCGTGAGCATCAGCTTGGTCATCGGTCTGATCTGACCGATCGATGTGTTGAGGTTCATGGTCACTCTGTGCCCCCCTCTCCCGCTCGGCGGGAGAGGGGTCGGGGGTGAGGGCCGTCCTGCACGGATACACCCCATGTGGCGCCATACTCGGATGCCGGTTGCCGAGCGGAGTCGCAACGCGGCCGTTGAGCGCGAAATCCATCATCGCCTCGCCGAGCAGACTGACAGTAGCCTCCCGTTGGGAGAGATCGATGAATTGACCGTGGCCGGTCTGGCGCACCCGACGCAAGCCGCCGATCAGGGCGCCGGCGCCGAGGATGGCGGCGACCGGGTCCGGGTACGTCTCGTTCGTCAGCAGGGGGATGCCGTCAGTGTAGCCGGTGATCGAGGCGATACCGGCGGTCTGCTCCAGCGTCGAGCCGAGCGACCCGTAGTCACGCTCGGGTCCGGTGGCACCCTGGCTGCTCAGCTTGAGATAGACGATGTGCGGGTTTGCCTGCCGGATCGCCTTCCAGTCGAGACCCTGCCGTTCCAGCACAGAGGCGCGGAAGTTCTCGACCAGGGCATCGGAGACGGATGCCAGCCGCAGGAGGAGGTCCTTGCCGCGCGGCGTGGTGAAGTCCAACGTGATGTCGAGCTTGCCGCGGTTCCGCTGGTTGAAGTAGGCGGCGCGGTTCCAGGGCTGTTCGCCGGGGTCGCCTCCGGGATACTGGCTCATTTGGGCCTGGGTCGTCGGCTTCACCGCGCCCCGGCTCGTGTCCGCCCGCCGGTCCGACTCCACCTTGATCACCTGCGCGCCCAGGCCGGCGAGGAGCAGCGTCGCGTACGGACCAATCGCGACCTGGGAAAGGTCGAGAATACGAACGCCGTCGAGCGCGCGGCGCTGCGATGCGGCTGCACCCATCAGATCACCCCCCGCTCGCGCAGCCGCACGATCTCATCCGGCGTGTAGCCGAGATCGTCGCCGTAGACGACGAGATTGTGCTCGCCCAGCAACGGTGCCCGGCCTTCGACGACCTCGGCATCGCCGATCCGAAAGGGCACACCAGGATACCGCGCGACGCCGGCTACCGGATGCTCGATCTCGCGATAGAAGCCACGCGCGTTCAGGTGTTCGTTCGCATAGAGGTCTTCGACGGTGGCGACGTATCCCGCGATCGTGCGCATGCCCTGAAGCTGGTGATAAATTGCCTCCTTGGGCTGGCGGAGCACCCACTCGCCCACCACCTCGTTGAGCGTCTCCCGGTTCTCCCGTCGGGCATACGTCGTGCTGAAGCGCGGGTCATCGGCCAGTTCCGGCCGCTCGATCAACTCGCAGATCCGCGGCCAGATGTCGGCGGCGACGCCCATCTCCAAACCAACGGACACCCAGCCGTCCGCCGCCGGCACCATCGTGTTCGGCCGCCGCTCCGGTGTGTGGCCCTGCCAGGCGGCGTGGATGCTGGCGTGGATCTGGGTGAAGGCGGTCGCCTCCTGGATCGAGATATCGATCGACTGACCTTCACCGCTGGCATCGCGCTGCCAGACGGCCGCCATGATCGCGGTGAAGGCGGCGCCGCCGGCGTTGTACAGGGCGGGAGAGCCGCCGATCTTGAGCGGCTCGCGCTCCGGCAGTCCGATCGTGTACATCAACCCGCCGAGCGCCTCCGCCACGATCTCGGTGATCAGATAGTCTCGATACGGGCCATCCTGACCGAACGGCGTGATCGATACCGTGATCAGCCGGGGATTGGTCGCACGGAGATCATCACCGCCGAGTTCCCAACCGGCAAGCGTGCCCGGCGGGAAGTCCTCGACCAGCACGTCGGCACGATCGGCCAGATTGCGGAGGATCGCCCGCCCGCTCGCCGTGGCGAGATTGACGGTGATGCTCTCCTTGGCCATGTTGAGGTAAAGGAACGCGCCGCTTCCCTCCGGGTTGGGTGCGTCATCCTTGAAGGGACCGCGCGATCGGAGCAATCCACCGGCGGGAGGCTGATACTTCTCCACGCG
>JBFXAN010000128.1:0-18914 GCA_050184225.1 Dehalococcoidia bacterium
AGGGCCGCGAGGATGTCATCATGCTCAAGATCCTCGTAATCGGCAAGAATCTCATCGTGGGTCATCCCGGCGCTGAGAAGCTCAAGAATCACGGAAACTGGATATCGCATTTCGCGGATGCAAGGCTGCCCGTGGCATACGTCGGGGTCAATGGTAATACGGTCGAGTAACGCCGCCATCGTCTGAGATCCTTCTCACTCATCGGAACATCGAATCGCACATCGATCGCCGACGTCACTGCGATCTCCTGGCCTCAGTGTATCAGTGACACACCGTGATCAGTTGACCAAAGCCAATTCGATTCACCATCACGCATCTCGGTAGACCCGTCCCTGCTCATCCAAGCGCCGGCCATCGAACTCGCCAAGGGATGAACATGGCCGTGTGATCGATCTGCTCGTCAAGGGGCGACGCCATCGGTTCATATATCCAACAGCCGGGCGTGGATGGCATCGAGATCGCCATCGCTCACGCTACCCGCACAGAGGTAGGCGTCGGCATCGAGTGAGGCCAGGATGTCGAGCAGAAGGGCGCGGGTTGTCGTGTTCCTCCGCGCGAGGACGGCCTCGATCATCGGCCCTTGATCCTCCATGCCGCGCGCGGCCCACATCGGGTGCAGGCGAGGGGTGCTCATATCGTAGTCGGCGGCGATCTCCTCAGATACGACCCCGACCAACGCCAGCAGCAACAGGCTGACGAGTCCCGTCCGGTCGCGCCCGGCGCCGCAGTGGAAGACGACACCGCCCGGTTCGGCACGCGCGACAGCGCGCACCGCCGCCGCGCACCGCTCCGGCTTGCGGTCGAGGAAGAGCTGATAGTAAAGCGGGGTGCCATCGAGCGCGTTGCTCCAGCAATATTGCCAGAACTCAGTGTCGGCGCTATCGTCCAATGGCACATGGATGGTCGTCAGGTCCGTCGGGCGCGGCGCGGTGTCCGGCATGGATACGATCTCGTCGTCGTTGCGCAGGTCGATGACCGTGCGGATGCCATGCGCTCGCAGCGCTGCCCACCCGATCGTCGTCAGACGGTCGAGACCATCCGCGCGAACGACGGCACCTCGGCGGGTCCGGCGGCCGTCGATGGTGGCGAGACCACCGAGGTCGCGGACGTTGTAGCAGCCGTCCCAGTCGAGGTGCCGTTCGACGGTCATCGATCCACCCCCAGGCGATGCGATCGGTTTGACCGGAGCGTGCGACGCCGGTCCAGGCCAGTGTCCTCGCGGCCGCGACCGACGACGATAGCGGCGCGCTGACACTTCGCTGACACGCCGCCGTTGCGTGGTACAAAAGCTGTGGCATGGTGTTTGGCAGAACCTCTCTCCTGCTACTCCGCACCCTCTACCGTCACCCGATTGAGCGCCTCCAGCGGCTTCAGCAGCGCCTGTGTCCCTTCTTCATCCAACCCGGCGGCAGCGACACCGGCGAAGAGCTGCGCCACCAGCGCAACCCCCGGCAGCACCATGTCCTGCTGCTGGGCGCTTTCCAGCGCGAGCCGCAGATCCTTACGCATCAGTCCCACCTTGAAGCCGGGTGCAAAGTCGCGCTTGAGCATGCGCGGGCCGAGATTGCTAAGCTGCCAGGAACCGGCCGCGCCGGCGCTGATCGCCTCGATCACCACCGCCGGGTCCACGTCATTCTTCTGGGCGAAGGTAAGCGCCTCACAGACGCCCAGCAACGCGCCCGTGATCGCGACCTGGTTCGCAAGCTTCACCGTCTGACCCGCCCCCAGCGGGCCGCAATGCGTGATCCGCTGCCCCATCGCCTCGAAGAGCGGCCGCGCCTTGTCCACGTCCGCCGCATCGCCGCCGATCATGATCGCCAGCGTGCCGGCGATCGCGCCCTGGTCGCCGCCGCTCACCGGCGCGTCGAGCATTTTGACGCCGCGTTCCGCCAACGCCGCGCCGATCCGCCGCGTTACTGCCGGGGAAATGGTAGACATATCGATCACAATCGTGCCCGGCGCTGCGCCTTCGACGATGCCGTCCGGACCGAGGATCACCGCCTCGACATCGGGTGAGTCGGTGACGTTCGTGATGACTGCCTCGGCCCCCTCCGCCGCCTCGCGCGGCGTTGTCACAACATCAGCGCCCGCCTCCGCCAGTTCCTCCCGCGGGCCGGGACTACGGTTGTAGGCCGTCACCTGAAACCCGGCCTTCAGCAGATTCTTCGCCATCGGCCGGCCCATGATCCCCAACCCAACAAATCCAACGCGCATGCCGCCTCCAATTCATCACTATTTGTGATAGAAGCACGGCAGGGTAAGAGCGTGTTTGAATAAACTGAACGACATGACATTGTCATCCTGAGCGAAGCGAAGGATCTCGGACGCAGTCTTACCGCCGAGATCCTTCGCTTCGCTCAGGATGACAATGTGACCAGTGGTTGTTATTCTCAAACACCCTCTGATGTGCCTCATACTCCGCTTCTACCTCAGCCATCAGTGCATTGAGGCGCCCTGCCTCAAGATCTTCTTCGATCTACTTGTCCCAGAGCTGCGCGTGAAACTCTTCAAGCCAGGCAAGCAACTCGGCGATATCGTCAATCGACAGCCGAGTGATGGCCGCCTCTATTTCCTCGATCTCCGAAGCCATCGCGAAGCCTCCAAAACGATCGACTCTGCAATCATAGTAGGCCATCCTCAACTTGAGGCTGCGGCCACTTGCGCCCGCGGAAACAGCGGCGCCCCGCCCGTCACCGGCGCGCCCGGCTGCACGGCTCCGAAGACGCCGAGGCCGGCCTCCGGCCCGCGACCGCTGAGCCGGCGGTGCGCCTCCGGCGCGGTGTTTGGCATGAACGGCGTCAGATACCATGCGGCGAGGCGGGCGGCTTCGGCCAGGTGATAGAGCGAGGTGGCGAGACCGGAGCCGCCCTCCTTGGCGAGCGTCCAGGGTTTGGTTTCCTCGGCGTAGCGGTTGGCCGCGCGGACGAGGTCGGTGACGGCCGACAGCGCTTCGTCGACGGCGAAGCGATCGAAGGCCACCGCCACTCGCGCCGGCAGGCTTTCCGCCTCGGCCCGCAGCGTCCGCTCCGCCTCACCGAGTGCGTCTGGTTCCGGCAGCACGCCGCCGGCGTTGCGACCGATCAGCGTCGTCGCCCGCTGGACGAGGTTGCCGAAGTTGTTGGCGAGGTCGGCGTTGTACACCTCGACGAAGCGCGCGTCGGCAAAGTCGCGGTCGGCCGCGCCCAGCGGTCCCTGACTCGCAAAGAAGTAGCGCAACGCGTCGAGGCCGTAGGTGCTGACGTAGTGGTCGAGCTTCGCCAGGTCGATGAAGTTGCCCAGCGACTTGCTCATCTTCATCCCTTCGCTGATCCAGAAGCCGTGGGCGTAGACATGTCGCGGCAGTTCCACCCACTCGTACCCCGGTGTCCGCCGCAGCGCGATCAACACCGCCGGCCAGATCACGGCGTGGAACCAGAGGATCTCCTTGCCGATCAGATGCACATCCGCCGGCCAGAAGTGACGGCGCTCCGGCGTATCGACCGTGGTCAGGTAGTTGAACAGCGCGTCGATCCAGACGTAGACGCGATGCGTTTCGTTGCCGGGGAAGGGCACACCCCAGGGCGTCCCCGTGCGCGACACCGGCACATCGTTCAGCCCCTCGCGCAGGCGACCGAGCACCTCATTCCGCCGCGCCTCCGGCTGGACGAAATCCGGCTGCTCCGTCACCAGCCGCAGCAGATCATCCTGAAAGGCGCTGAGGCGGAAGTAGTAGTTGTCTTCCGATTTGCGCACCAGCGGCCGGCCGTTCACCGGCGACTTGTAGTCGGACTCCGCCGCCTTCGACTCGGTGACGTACTCCTCCTGCCCGGCGTCGTACCAACCATCGTAGCGGCCGATATAGATGTCGTCCGTGCTGAGCATCGCCGTCAGATATTGCTGCACCTTCTCCGTGTGCCGGGTCTGGCTGGTGCGGATGAAATCATCGTTGCTGATGCCAAACTTGGCGAAGGTCTCCTCGAAGACCGCCGCGTTCTGATCGGCCCACGCGATCGCCGTCAGCCCGCGCTCGGCCGCCGAATCGACCACCTTCGCGGCATGTTCATCCGTCCCCGTGAGGAAGAAGACGGCATCGCCGGTCTGCCGCCGATACCGTGCGATGATGTCGGCAATCGTCGTCGAATAGACGTGCCCGACGTGCGGCTGATCGTTCACGAAGTAGATCGGCGTTGTAATGTAGAATTTCTCGCTCACGGTACACTCCGTCGTAGCTGTTAGCCGTTAGTGGTTAGCCGTTAGCCAACTCGAACGTCGGTACGTTGAATCCTAGTATGGCTCTGCACTAACGGCTAACAGCTAACGGCTATTGGCTACAAAAAAAACCGCTCCGAGTGACCTCTCGGAGCGTCTCGTCTGTCCGTGGACACAGCGGGCTTACCCGCCGGCGGTCCTGGCCGGCAGACGAGACCTGCGCATCATCATAGCGAAGCGTGTCCGTGTGTCTGCCATAACGGGATCATGCTAGCACATGGAGATACGCCGACGAAGTGCAATCGAACACGCGAACACGCCGCCTTGCGGATGCTAATCCACCGACCGTGTCCCCTCGTCGACGGTGCGCCGTCGCCGCGCCGACGTGACCGCCCCGGCCAGGCGGCGGATACCCTCGTCGATCCGCGCCGCTGCCGTCGCGGAGAAGCAGAGCCGCATCTCCTGCGCACCGGCGCGATCGGCGTAGAAGAGGTCGCCGCGAACGTAGCTGACGCCGGCCCGATCCGCTTCCACCAGCACGGCCTCGCCGTCGATCGACGGGTGGAGCCGGCACCAGAGGAAGATGCCGCCGGTGACCGGTGCGAAGCTCATCGATCCGGGTGGCATCTGCCGTTGCAGCGCTGCGTCCATCGCGTGATGACGGCGGGCGTGCTCCAGGCGGAGCGTCTCGATGTGCGCGTCAAGACGGCCATCGCGCAGCATGCCGGCGACGACCAACTGCGGCAGGCTGGGACTGAACACATCACTGCGCTGCTTGATCAGCGTCAATTGCTCCACCACCGCCGGCGCTGCTGCCAGCCAACCGAGCCGCAGGCCGGAGGCGAGCGTCTTCGAGTAGGTGCTGAGATGGATAACAAGGTCGTGCCGGTCCAGGTGAAACAGTGTCGGCGGTGGCTCCGTCCCGAAGCCGAGCGCGCGGTACGGTTCATCCTCCACCACCGGCAAACGGTATCGCGCGGCCAGACCGAGCAGATCGCGACGGTCGGCGGCCGGGAGGACGCGGCCGGTCGGATTCTGAAAGGTCGGATTCGTGTAGAGCAGCTTCGGACGGTAGCGGAGCAGCAGATCCTCCAACTCGCCCAGATCAGCCCGCGCCAGATCCCAACCAGCGATGCGCGCCCCGGCCGCGCGGAAGGTTTGGATCGCGCCGAGGTAGCCCGGCCGGTCCATGACGACGTAGTCGCCGGGATCGAGCAGGCAGCGGGCGATCAGGTCCAACCCCTGCTGACCCCCGGTCAACACGAGCACCTGTTCCGGCCGCGCGCCGAACCGCGCCGCCAGCGCCCGCCGGAACTCCGGCTGCCCCTCTGTCGGGCCAAGGCCGAGCGCACCCGCCGGATTGTCCCGGAGGACTGCGTCACAGCGTTCGCGGAAGTCGTCGAGGGGAAAGCATTCGAGCGCGGCGGCGCCAGCAGCCAGCGAGATCAGGTCGGTGTCTTCCGCCGAGCGGACCAGCGTCCGCAGCGACGTGTCCATCGTCCGCTGCGCCGCAACCGCCACCTTGCCCCGCCAGGCGAAGGGGGCGCCGTCGCTCTCCGGCTCGGCGCAGACGACGGTGCCGCGCCCCACGTGGCCGCGCACCAACCCCCGCGCCTGCAGCTCCCGATACGCGTTGACCACGGTCGTGCGGCTGAGGGACAGGCACCCCGCCAGGTCGCGCTCGGAGGGCAGCCGCTCCCCCGGCCGGATATCACCCCCACCGATCGCGGCCGCCAGGGCATCGCATACCTGCCGATAGAGCGGTAGACCGCCGGTTCGATCGAGCGTGAGCGTGGTGAAGTCCATTGAGCCAAGTATGGTCGCGAACGGGGCAGACCCCAATGGCCAATATCACATTGGACCTTACTCCTGGATTCCCCCGGAAGGTTGCGCGCGACCGCGGTCCCGCAGAGGGAGCCGCCGTAACGATCGAGCAGGTTCAGGTACGCCACAGGAACCATGGTGAGGCAGCACGCCGCCCGCCGCTGCCCCACCATGGGTATCGAGGAAGTTCCTGCTACCTATTGCCGCGCCATGGCGACTTGCAGCCGCTCCTCCGGTGTAATCAGGTGGTCGAGATCCTCGGCGGCGGCGTCCAGGTCGATCTGCACCCAGCGCACGCGGCCGGTGAAATTGCCCCTACGCGGGCCAAGGTCGTCCGTGACGGGCGTGCCGCTGTCGCTGCCGAGGTCCGTCGTTTCGTCGCCAGAGAAGAGCATCGCCTCGGTGGCATCCACACGGCCCTCGCCGGCCTTGGTGCCGTCGAGATAGAGCGTGACCGTTCCACCCTTACCCAACCCGCCACCGTCGTAGGCGAACTCCATCCGTACCTGATGCTCACCCGCCGGGATTGGCGTGTCGCCGTACACCTTGAATTGCTGCAGGCCGAAAAGGTTGTAGCAATACGCCGGCTTACCGTCCTTCGCGTAGAGCGTCCAGCCGCCGAAAGCGCCGCCCTGGGCAATGATCACGCCGTTCGCTTCCCCATCCGGCACGACAATCTCCGCCGTGACGGCGTGCGACTTGTTCTTGATCACGACCACCGAGTTCTCCGTGAGCCGCCCCATGCCGCCGAACAAGAGCTGGCGGTCGCCACGGACGAGTTGCGGCCGGCCCGCGAGGTCGGGATTGAACCGCTCGAACCGGCGGTCGTCCAGCGGCAAGACGTTGTACTTCGCCGCCTCGAGCAGGAAGAGTCGCTGCAGGTCGCGCAGCTTCTCCGGCATCTCGGCGGCCAGGTTCTTGGCCTGCGTCCAATCGTCCGGACCGTACAGTTCCCACACGTCGTCGTCGAAGGCCGGCATCTCGGTCAGCTTCCACGGGATCGAGTGGCGCGTGACCGCGGTCCAGCCCTTGTGATAGATGCCGCGATTGCAGAACATCTCGAAGTACTGCGTCTCGTGGCGGTCGTCAGCGGCCGCGTCGTCGAAGGAGTAGTTCATCGCCACACCTTCGAGCGGCGCCTGTTGCACGCTGTTGACGATCGCGGGGTGCGGCAGGCCCGCCGCTTCCAGGACGGTCGGCGCGACGTCGATCACGTGGTGGAACTGGTTGCGGATCCCGCCTTTGGCCTTGATGCCGTTGGGCCAGTGGACGATCGTGCCGTTGCGCGTGCCGCCCCAGTGGGAGGCGACCTGCTTGGTCCACTGGTAGGGCGTGTCCATCGCGTGCGCCCAGCCGACGGCGTAGTGGTTGTAGGCTTTGGGCGTGCCGAAGTCGTCGATCCGTGAGGCCATGAACTCAGCCGTCTCCAGCCCTCCGGCGCCATTGAGGACGATCAGTTCGTTGAAGCAGCCGTTCGGTGTGCCTTCAGCGGAAGCGCCGTTGTCGCCGATGATCACGTAGATCAGCGTGTTCTCCAGGATCTCCAGGTCGCTGAGCGCGTCGATCAGCCGGCCGATGTGATGGTCGGTGTGCTCGAGGAAGCCGGCATAGACCTCCATCTGGCGGGCGAGCACCGGCTTCAGATCGTCGGGCATATCGTTCCAGGCGGGAATCTCGGCGGGACGAGCGGTCAATTCGGCATCGACCGGCACCACACCCAGTTGTTTCTGGCGCAGCAGGGTCTCTTCCCGCTCCTGGTCCCAGCCCTGGTCGAACCGGCCCGTATACTTGTCCGCCCACTCCTGGGGAACGTGGTGCGGCGCGTGGGTGGCGCCCAGCGCGTAATAGATGAAGAAGGGCTTGTCCGGCATCAGCGCCTTCTGCTGGCGCACCCAATCGATCGCGTGGTCGGTCATGTCCTCGGTGAAGTGGTAGCCCTCCTCGGCGGTGCGCTCGGGCTCGACCGGCACCGTATCGCGATAGATCGCGGGCGCCCACTGGTTGGTCTCGCCGCCGATGAAGCCGTAGAAGTGCTCGAAGCCGGAACCGGTGGGCCAGGCATCAAACGGTCCCATCGGGCTCGTCTGCCAGACCGGCACCTCGTGGCACTTGCCGAACTGGGCCGTGCTGTAGCCGTTGAGCTTGAGCGTTTCCGCGAGCGGCGCCTTCGATTTCGGACGGATCGAGCTGTAGCCGGGCGCAGAAGTGGCGATCTCGGTGATGCCGCCCATGCCGACCGAATGGTGGTTGCGGCCGGTGAGCAGCGCCTGGCGGGTCGGTGAACAGAGCGCGGTCGTGTGGAAGCGATTGTACTTGAGGCCGTTCGCGGCGAGCCGCTCGAAGGTGGGCGTCTGACAGGGTCCGCCGAAGGCGCTCGATGCGCCGAACCCAACATCGTCGAGCAGCACGACCAGCACATTCGGGGCGCCCGGCGGCGGACGCAGCGGCTCGATCGGCGGAAACGCGGTGTCCGGATCCTTGGCGTCGTACGTGATCGGACCGGTGTTCGCCCGATCGGGAATGGGAAGTATGCTCCGCGCGTCTTTCTCGTCCTGTGCCATGCTGTGCTCCTCCTCTAGGTTAGGCCGGCAAACCGACGCCTTCGTGAGAAGAGACTCCGGCACGAGTGGGTGATCCGTCTTCACCCAGAGGCCACATCACCCAGGTGAAAGGCGATACCGAGGAGACAGGCGCCGAGTACCATGGACCGATCAGGCGATCAGGCCGAGGGTGCGGGCACGGGCGATCGCCTCCTGGCGGGAGGTGGCGCCGAGCTTGCCGTAGATGTTGCGGGTGTGGGTCTTGACCGTGTTCACCGACAGATACAGCTCCCGGCCGATCTCTCGCTGATTGAGGTCGGTGGCGAGCAGCCGCAGCACGCGCAGCTCGCCGTCGGAAAGGTCTTCGTGCAGCCCGGTGGCGCGGCGGGGCAGCCGGTGCAGCGACCGCTCGGTCGTCGTGAGCAGCGCCGGCAGCATGCCCGGGTCGGGGCAGGCGGCGATCGCAGCCCGCGCCTCGTCGAGCAACGCCTCGGCTGCCTGGGCGTGGCCGCGGGCGAAGCGCACCGGCGCCAGCACGAGCAAGGCATGTGCGTAGGGAATGCGCCACTCACTGAGCGTCGGTAGGCGCGGCTCGACGCCCTCGGCCAGTACCACCTCGGCCTCGGCGAAGCGACCCTGCCGGGCCAGGACCATACTCAGCGCCAGGGAGGTCGTCCAATGACTGGGATGCTCCGTCAACCCCGATCGCTCGCGCAGTTCCGTCGAGCGGTGGGCCAAATCTTCCGCGCGGCCGATCTCGCCCAGGTCGAGGTGGACCATCGCGAGGATGGCGAGGAAACGCGTCACACTCGACACCTGCTCGTGCGCCAGCGGAGCGGAGAGCGCCGCCTCCAGCAGCGGCCGCGCCTCCGCCACCCGACCAGCGAAATACAGTGCCTGCCCCAACGAAGCGCGGGCCAGCAGGTAGGTATGTCGCGCCGGATCGGCCTCAACCTGGATGGCTTCCTCCCCCGCCTGGACCGCCCCGCCGACGTCGTCCAACAAGGAGAAGGCACGCGCAAGCGCGGCGCCCGAGCGCAGGGTGTGCGAGCCCACGATGAACGGGCCTGGCTGCTGGTCGGTCGCGGCGGCCAGCGCCAGCCAACGCTCGACCTCCCGCTTCGGCCGGTAGGCCAGCGCCGCGACCCAGGCGACCGCGAGCGCGAGCGGTGGATTGGCCGCGACTACTGATTCCGGAAACTGGTCCATCCAGCCCTCGACGGTGGCGAATCGCCCCGTCGCCTGCAAGGACTCGGCGTTCTCGATGAATATCTCGCCGGCCAGGGCGTGGTCCGGCTCCGCCAGGGCATGACGCATCGCCCCAATCGGCTCGCCCGCGCGGCGATACCATCCCGCCGCCCGCGCGTGCAGTGTCGCCACCCGATCAGGGGCGGTGCGCGTCAGCTCCAATTGGAGCAGTTCCTGAAAGAGATGATGATAGCGATACCACTCCCCTCGCTCGTCAAGGGCAATGAGGAACTGGTTCGTCCGTTGCAGCTCGGTCAGGTGAATCGCGGCATCGGTCCGCTCGGTCACGGCATCACAGAGCGACACCGAGAGGGTATCCAATACAGATGTCTCCAGCAGGAAGGCCCGCGTCGCCTCGGGCAACCGATCGAGCACCTCGGCGCTGAGATAATCGACGAGATGCCGGCTCTGACCGCTGAAGCTGTCGACGAAGGCGCTCACATCCTCCCGCCCCTGCAGCGACAGCGCCGCCAGGTACAGCCCGGCCGGCCAGCCTTCCGTCCGCGCGGTGAGGCGGGCGACCTCCTCCACGGTAAGGGGTAAACCGAGCCGCTCGATAAGAAGACTCTCCGCCTCCGCCTCGGTGAAGCGCAACGGAGCGGCCCGAAGCTCGGTCAGCTCGGCCCGGGCGCGCAACGTCCCCAGGCCCAGCGGTGGATCCGTTCGCGAAGCGATCACCAGGCGGAGCGTTGGAGGAAGCCGCCGCAGGAAGAAGCGGAGGGATTCGTGGCAGGCCGCCTCACGGATGAGATGATAATCGTCCAACACCAGCACGAGCGGCCGATCGAGCGACCAGAGCTCGTTGAGCATGGCCGGCAGGACGGCCCGCGCCAGGCTCACGCCCGGCTGATCGAGCAAGGCGAGCACCTCGCCAAAGCACCCCGGCGCGACCCGGCGTAGGGCGTGGAGGATATAGCTCCAGAAGAGGGAGGGATCATTGTCGCTCTCGTCGAGCGAGAGCCAGGCGACCGACCGGTCTCCGGCCCCCTGGGCACACCACGCCGCCAGCAACCGCGACTTACCGAAGCCGGTGGGGGCATCCAGCAGCGTCAGTGGCCGCACCTCGTCCAGCACCTCGAGCAAGCGAGGACGCGTCACGTGCTCGGCATGGAGAAGCAGCGGTGGGTGCAGCTTGGCTTCGAGGATCGCGGTCCCGAGCGCGGCCGGCGGCACGGGTATCGGCGCCACGTTGAGCGGGCGAGGATTGGACCCGGGTGACATGACAGGGCGCTCTGCGGCGGGTGACACAGCAGCAACTCGCGGGAGATTGGTACGGATGACTGTACCATGGACCCCGGACATCTGGGGAGAAAGGCGCGGGAGACTGATACGAACCGTGCCTCGCCAGACTGGCACGGCCGGATCATATTCCGCGGATCGCTACCGGGACGAGCCGGCTTGACGGCAGCCGGCCCTCAATGTCGCCCTTAAGCGAACCGACATCTTCGAGAGAAGAGGCTCTAGCACGAGTGGGTGATCTATCTTCACCCAGGGGTCACATCACCGAGGTGAACGGCAACGCTGCCGCGCTATCCGCAGTCGAACTGCGTGGACAGCGCGGTCGTGGCAGTCCGAACGGCCACCACGTTCTGGGCGATGTTCGCCTTCGCCTCGGCGATCGTCGTGCTGTTGGAGATATCGGTGACCGACTCCTCCAGGTTATCGACGGCCTGTTTCAGATCGTCTGCCTTCGACTCTTGGAGCGATCGGTAGGCTCTGCGAACCTCCTCCGCCTGCTCCCGCACTGCTTTCTCCGCGTCCTTCAGCTCGCCAACGGTCGAGGTGGGTCCGATATCCTCCAGGTTCTGGAGGTCCGTGCTGAGCTCTGTGAGCTCGGTGCACAGCGCCGCCTGCTGCTCGGCTGTCGATTGCTCTTCGCAGGCGACGCTGAGCAGCAGCAAGGCTGCCACCGCGGCCGTTACTCCAAACTGTGCAAAGCGATTTCTCATAGATGCACTTCCCCTCTCCAGTCTGTGGCAAGCGTCGTCGCGACTTGCCGCTTGCAGTCTCCGGCTAGAGTGGGTGACGGCGCGTCACCCGCTGCTGCGACTCACCTAGGTGATATGTGTGATCGCCGAGGGCCAGGGAGGATGTTCAGCGAAAGTGACGGTCGCCCAGCCCCGATCGCTCGCGGTGCTGCATCGATGCACACGGCCGGTCGAGGACCGCGGTGCTTGCATCCGGAGGGCGGCCGAACGGACACTTTCCTCGTGACCACAAACCAGCATGAGTCCGCTTCGGGCGACCGCGCCCGCCCCGTTGACGCACCGCACCGGCCCCGGCCGGCCGGCCGGCCGCGCGGCGCCTCTGATTCGAGCCGCCAGATCGCGCGGACCGTCGCCGACCTGATCAGCGAGCGGGGGCTGCACGGCTGGTCGATGCGCGACCTCGCCGCCCGGCTCGGCCTGAGCACCGGCACGATCACGCATCATTTCCGCGACAAGCGGACGCTCTTGATCGAGGCGATGGACTCGTCGTACGCCCTGCCCGCCGACTGGGACCGCTATCGGACGCTACCGCCGGGGACGCAGCTGCGGCGGATGGTCGAGACCTTCCTCGTGGACAGCGACCGCCGGCGGCGCGGCTGGCGCTTCTACCTGGAATACCTGACCGGCGCCGGCCATGACCCGCTCCTCCGCGAGCGTCATGACGAACGCTACGCGCGGCAGCGGCGCTTCTTCACCCGTTTGATTGCGGCGGGTATCGAGTCCGGCCAGTTTGTGACAGACCTGGGGGCCGAGCGGGAGGCAGAGTCATTGTTGGCGCTCGGCACCGGCCTCGCCGTGCAGCAGCTGGTCACGCCCGAAAACCTTCCGCCGGCGGCAGCACGGGAGATTCTCGAAGCATACGTGCGCCGGCTCGAAGGGCAGGTTGACAGACCCGTCGCCGGGGGCTAGAGTCGTCGCATAAATCGCACGACTGTGCGGTTATTGCGGGCGAGGCGTCCTGTGGCGCAGGTCAACCCGATCCCCATCTCCCACACACCGCGCCGCCGCTGGTTCTACGGCTGGAACATCGTCGGCCTCGCCTTCATCGCCAATGCCATGTCCATGGGTGTCTCCGCCTATACGCTCGGCGTTTTCATGCGTCCGATGACGGAGGAGTTGGGCTGGAGCCGGGCGATGATCTCCGGCACACAGTCGGTCAGCACCTTCACCAACGGTTTGCTGGCACCGCTGGTCGGTCCCATCCTCGACCGGCGCGGCGGCAAGGCGCTGATGATGATCGGCGCCACGATCAGCGGCACGGCGCTGATCTGCCTCAGCCTTGTCCATCACCTCTGGGGCTTCTATCTCTTCCGCGGCCTCCTGTTCACCGTCGGACAGTTGGGCATGGGGTCGCTCGTGATCAACGTCGCCCTCGCCAACTGGTTCGTGCGCCGGCGCGGCCGCGCGATCGCGATCGGCGCGATCGGCACGTCGGTGGCGGCGATGACGCTGCCGCCGCTCTGCGAGCGCCTGATCGCCGCCTATGGCTGGCGCGCCGCCTGGGTGACCCTGGGTATCCTGATCTGGCTGTTCGTCATCCCGGCGGCCGCCCTGATCATGCGCCGCCGGCCTGAGGACATGGGCCTTCAGCCTGACGGCGACCCTGATCCGGCGCCGGCGGCAGCGCCGCCGCGGGACGCTCCGGCCACGCGCGTACCGGAGGCGCTACGCAGCCGCGACGCCGTCTGGACCCGCCGGGCAGCAATCCGCACCCCCGCCCTCTGGCTGATCATCGCTGCCTTTGGGCTGGCGAGCATGGGCATGGGCGCGATGCTTCTCCATCTCGTCCCCTTCCTCGAGGACTCCGGTCACAGC
Organism: Dehalococcoidia bacterium; assembly: GCA_050184225.1. Classification (GTDB taxonomy): domain Bacteria; phylum Chloroflexota; class Dehalococcoidia; order CAUJGQ01; family CAUJGQ01; genus JBFXAN01. The sequence continues at coordinate 13,604 of JBFXAN010000128.1, forward strand.
GCGGCGGCAGCGGCGGGTGCGGTGACGGCGATCGGGCTGGCGGGGCTGATCTTCAAACCGATCTGGGGGATGCTGATCGACCGCTACCCGGTGCGCTCCTGCGCCATCGTCGAGTTTCTCATCTGCGGCAGCGCCATCGGCGCGATTCTGGCGGCGGGCAATGCCGGCAGCCTCCCGCTTGCCTATCTGGCGACGTTCTATTTCGGCATCGGCATCGGCGGCGTGATCACGATCAACGAAGTCGTCTGGGCGAACTACTTCGGGCGGCTCACCCTGGGAACGGTGCGCAGCATTGGCATGCCGTTCCAGATCATTTCGAGCGCGGGCGGTCCGCTGCTGGCGGGCATCACCTATGACCGGACGGGCAGCTACCAGAGCGCATTTCTGTTCTTCATCGCCACCTACCTCCTGGCGACGGTGATGATCGCGCTCGTGCGCCCACCCCAACCGCCGAGCGTCGCCCACACGCGACAGGCAGCGGCTCAGGCATCGTCAATCTGATACGTCACGCCGTTCTCCCAGTCTTCTTGCTGAAGACGGCGCACCACTTCCAGGCGAAGCAGGCGATCGACGCTGGTCGGGTGCTGGGCCGCTTCGTACGTCGCATCCTGATACGATCGGCGGACGATGAACAGCAACGTATCGCGCCAATCGCTGACCACGGCGGAGATGCCGGTCTCATCCTTATAGTACGCGGTGTGATAGAGCGGCCGGTCCGCCGGCCATCCATCGGTGGTATAGGGCAAGGTCATCGCACCCGTGCACTCCGCGTGAAACATCTGCTCCTGACGTGTATCACACGGTAGCAGTCAGCGCGCGAGTCGTGGAGAGAAAGTATCGCCGGCGCACGGGATACCGGTTCAGCGGGCCGCGAGCGGCATGGGAACCAGCAGATCGGCATGACAGCGGCGATGAATCAGCACCGAGATGAATCCGGTGGGCGTGTCGTCCGAGGCCCTGACACAGGGCTGTTCACGCCGAATCAGATCGCCGCAGATGACGCATACCGCGTCGTCATGATCCCGAGGCAAGCTCGCTGTGAAGATGATCGTCTCGCTCATCTCCTTCAGCCTACCGGCGCGAAGCCATCGGGACAGTAAAGCAGTACTCACTTGAGCCGGCTGACAGGAGATGGCGCGGGCATCGTTCCCAACACCAATCGCAGCATCTCATCCGGCTGAGACAGATCATTGAAGACGTGCACCGCCCCCGCCGCCGCCAGCATCTCCGGCGAGCTCGACCCGGTGGCAACGCCGATCGCCACGGCGCCGTTGGCCTGCGCCGCGAGAATATCGTGCGCCGTGTCGCCGAGCACGAAGACGCCGTACTCACCGCCCACCGCACCGCCGAGGCGGCCGATGGCGATGCGCACCAGTTCGGCCCGGTCTTCGGCGTCGTCGGCGTAGCCGCCGTCCGTGAAGTAGTGATCCAGGCCGAAGTAGCGGAGCTTGACCTCCGCCGCCCGGCGGAAGTTGCCGGTGGTGATGCCAACGCGCGCATCAGGGATCGCCCGCACCCGCTCCAGCGTGTCGCGCACGCCGGGCAGGATCCAGCCGCCCCGCTCGTGCAGGTTCCTAACCAGCACCGGAATGTAACGCGACTCGATCTCGGCGATCAGCGCTTCGAAGGCGGCGTCATCCGGGTCCTGATCGCAATTTCGCAGCGCGTCGCGGATGATCGAGCGGTCCGTGCGGCCACCGAAATCCACTCCGGCGAAGGCACGCGGCACGCCATAGAGGTCATGCAGCACCTCGTTCATCGCGGCCGAACCCACACCAGGCGTCCGAATCAACGTGAGGTCGATATCAAAAAGGAAGAGATGAGACATGGCGCCAGGGTACGGTGAACGCGGACTCCGAAGCCAGCACACCCCGACGCCTCGGCCGGATGCAGACACATCTTTTGTGACCGAGAACACAAACCGTTACGTCGCCGCCATCTTCCCGTCACATTCGGCGGGTATCATTCAGACATCGGACGCCGCGATGTGCTCCTCACTTCCCCCCCTCCTGAGGCCACGTCGCGGCGTTCGGGCGTTTTCGCCCTCGCCTCCTCATCTCAAGACGCGCTCTGCTGCGCTCACGTTCCGCACCGGCGATGCGCTGAATCGCGTTCGGCCATACACATCTTGTCGCGTTGCAATTGCAACTGATTGCATGTAGAGTCGGGCCACACTCCTCAGCGGTCCTTCGCCGCGCGTGAAAGGACTCCGGTCATGTACTTCGATCCTCGGCTCTTTGCGATGACGGTGGGGGTGCGCGGGCGGATGGTCCTCGCCGCGCTGATCGGCATCGTCGCCGTTCCCGTTGCCATCTGGCGGTTGATGCTCACCGGCGACACGCTCGCCCGCGTCTTCGAAGGCGAGACTCTTTCCGCCCTCGCCGGCGTCTTCGTCCTGCTCGTCGGGTTGATCCTGCTTCGCGCCGCGCTCCAGTTCGCCAAAGAGGAGGTCGCCAACGCCACCGCCGCCGTCCTCAAGGTGCGGCTCCGTCGCCGGCTCTATGAACACGTCCTCCGGCTCGGCCCCGGCCACTTCGACCAGCAGCGCACCGGCGGCGTCCTCCTCTCCCTGGTCGAGGGCGTCGAGCAGCTCGACACCTTCTTCGGCCAGTACCTGCCCCAGCTAGTGATCGCCGCGCTCACGCCGATCATCATCTTCGGCATCATGGCCTTCCTTGATATGCGCACCGCCCTGATCTTCCTGATCGCGGCGCTCTTCACCCTGATCGCACCGGCCGCTTTCCATCGCTGGAACCGCGACAGCTCCCTGGCGCGGCGCACCGCCTACGCCAACCTGGGCGCCGACTTCCTCGACGCGATCCAGGGGCTGCCGACGCTGAAGTCCTTCGGCCAGAGCGGGCAGCGCGGCAATCTCCTCGCCGAGCGGGCGCGGCAGGTCTTCCGCGCGACGATGTACGTGCTCGCCGTCAACATCGGCACCAGCGGCATCACCATGCTCGGCGTCTCCGCCGGCGCGGCGATCGCGCTTGCCTGGGGCGCGGTCCGCGTCCAGGACGGCGAGCTCGATCTACGCACACTCCTGATCGTCCTGCTGCTCGGCGTCGAGATTTTCCGCCCGCTGCGGGAGATGGTCGCGCTCTACCACCGCGGCATGGTCGCGCAGGCCGCCACCCGCGGCATCTACGACATCCTCGATACGCTGCCCGAGGTGACGGAGGCAATCGGCAGTCGGCAATCGGCAATCGGGGCGCTCGCACCCACGGTGCGATTCGAGGCGGTCACCTTCGGCTATCAGGGCGGGCGGCGCCCGGCTCTGCGCGACTTCTCCTTCGACCTGCACGCGGGCGAGGCGCTGGGCGTCGTCGGTTCAAGTGGTGCGGGCAAGTCGACGATCGTCAACCTGCTCCTCCGCTTCGTCGATCCACAGCAGGGACAGGTGCTGCTCGGCGGCCACGACGTGCGCGACCTCCCGCTCGATGCGATCCGGCAGCACGTCGCCGTCGTCGCGCAAGACACCTACCTCTTCTACGGCACCGTCGCCGACAACCTCCGCCTCGGCAGGCCGGACGCTTCGTCCGCCGAACTCGAAGCGGCGGCGCGCACCGCCAACGCGCACGACTTCATCGCGGCGCTGCCCCAGGGCTACGACACGATCGTCGGCGAGCGGGGTACGCGCCTCTCCGGCGGCCAGCGTCAGCGCATCGCCATCGCCCGTGCCCTGCTCAAGAACGCCCCGATCCTCGTGCTGGACGAGGCGCTCTCCAGCGTCGACGCCGAAAACGAGGCGATCATCCAGCAGGCGCTCGACCGCCTCCAGCAGGGCCGCACCACGCTCGTCATCGCCCATCGCCTCTCCAGCGTCGTCAACGCCGGCCGGATCATCGTCCTCGATCGCGGTACCGTCGTCGAGACCGGCACACACGTTGAGTTGATGCGCGCCGGCGGCATCTACGCCAGGCTGATGGCGGCACAGCACACGGTCGAAGAGGAACAAGCGGCGGAAACCCGCATCGCCGCCGCGACCAATAACCGCCGCGCGAATGAGATCGCCGTCGACCGACGCGTGTCGCTCGACCAGGCCGCCGAGCAACACCGGCTCCCGACGTTCACCGTCTGGCGCCGCTTGCTGGCGCTCGTCAGTCCCTGGAAGGGCGAGGCCGTGCTCACCTTCATCCTCGGCGTCGTGCATGCCCTGTCCGTCGTCGCCCTCGGCGCCGTCGGCGCACTGCTCGTCGGCCGGGTCGTGACCGGCGGCGACATCGATCCGTTTCTCTGGGGGCTGCTCGCACTCGTGCCGATCACGGCCATGCTCACCTGGGCCGAGTCCTGGATCGCGCACGACCTCGCCTTCCGCCTGCTGGCCGAGATGCGGATCGCCCTCTATCGGATGCTGGACCCACTCGCACCCGCCTACCTCCAACGCCGGCGCTCCGGCGACCTCGTCAGCACCGCGACCGGCGACGTCGAGACGATCGAGCTCTTCTTCGCACATACAGTGTCGCCCGCCTTCGTCGCTGTGATCGTGCCCGGCGGCGTGTTGATCGCACTCGCCGTCATCGCCTGGCCGCTGGCCCTCGTCCTCCTGCCCTTCGTGATCGGCGTCGCCCTGACGCCGCTGATCGCCAACCGGGCGATGGAGCATCTCGGCGGCGAAGTGCGCGATCAGACCGGATCGGTGAACGCCTTCATGGTCGACAGTGTCCAGGGACTCCGCACGATCGCCACCTTCGACGCCGGCCCCCGCCGCGCCGCCGAGATCGAGTCACACAGCCGCCATCTCGCCGGCCTCCAGGTCCACTTCATGCGCGACCAGTCGCTCCAGAGCGGTGTGATCGACGCCCTCACCGCCCTCGGCGCCCTCGCCGTGCTGGCCGCCGGCGCTGCCCTCGTCACCGACGGTGCTATGCCCCGCGCCCAACTCCCCCTGGCAACCGTCCTCGCCGCCTCCGCCTTCGCCCCCGTCACCCAATTGGTCGTCACCCTCAAACAACTGATGGAAACCCTCGCCGCCTCCCGCCGCTACTTCGCCATCGAAGACGAGCCGGTGCCGGTGCGCGACGGGGGCGGGGTCAACCTAACCCCCCGGCCCCCTTCCCTCGCAGGGAAGGGGGAGTTCTGGTCTGCCATGGTGGAACAAGATTCGTCGGTGCCACCCAACGAAATACTGGTACCGTCGGTTGACGAAGACTCCCCCTTCCCTGCGAGGGAAGGGGGCCGGGGGGTTAGGTATCACCACCCCGTCACCTTCGATCACGTCACCATCCGCTACACCCCAACCGATCCACCCGCCCTCCGCGACGTCTCCTTCGAGGCCGGCGCCGGGCAAACGGTGGCGCTTGTCGGCCGCTCC
>JBFXAN010000129.1:0-18861 GCA_050184225.1 Dehalococcoidia bacterium
GTGCACCCCTCTCCGCGCGTCAGCGGGGGGAGGGGCCGGGGGAGGGGTACAGGAGCAGTATCATGCCTCTTGGGGTCAAGCCATCCGCTATTGCCGATCCAGCGCTGCGACGCTTGATGGAGGAGGCGAACGCGGCGTTCGATGATGGTCGCAACCGGGAATGCGTCGAGCGATGCGCTGAGGCGTACCTGCGGACTTTGCAGCAATTCCCGGCGATGAAGGCGGCGTTGCAGAAGACGCTCTCTGACGAGCGCATCCGGGAGGGCATTGAGGCGCGCATCGTGCGCGTGGCGCCATTCATGTGGCCGCGCTTTGCCGCCAAGCTGGATATGAGTGGATCGGAGCCGCGCATTGTCTTCGAACGGGAACGACCGTCCTATAGCGAGACGGTCGAGTACTACGAGTTTACTCTCAACCTGATCGTCGAGGCGGAGCAGGCCGGAACGGCGGCGGGCGGATAGGGCGCGATGACGAACACGCTGGCGATTGTGGGTGGGACGCTGTTCGACAGCAGGGGCGCCTGATCGATGACCGGCGCTGGACCACTGCGCATGTCGCCCGCACGACGGCGAGCGAGGCGGCCGCGGCCGGCGTGGAATGTATCGAGCATCTCCACGCCTCGCTTTACCAGGACGTTGTCCGGATGAAGGACCGGCATTCTCCGGACGGTGGTCCCGGCGTCACTGAGGATTACTGGCACTGGCTTGCCTATGGCTGGGCGAAGGCGGATCTGGGCGCCGCCTACGTCGTTCGATTTGTGGAGCGGTTCGCCGTGTCCGGGGCGGTCCTCTGCCCGACGATGGTGATGATCACCGGGGGATGGGTGACGAGCGAGGCGGAGGAGGATCCAGGACTGACGTATCAGCCCCGCGCGATCGCCGAGCGACGGCGGGCAATGCAGGCGACCGCCCGGCCACCACTCGCAGGCGATGTGGCGCGGGAAGCGCGGGCACGGCAGATCGAGCTGCTGGGAATGCTGCACTTCCTTCGAGTGCTGCGCCGACCAACGGGTGATGGCACTGTCGATCCGGTCCTGCTCGTTCTGTCGTGCTGCGGCGTCGTCAAGCTCGGGCGTCCGCAATTCCCCATCGTCCAGGAGCTCGGACAAGGAGCGCCACCGCGTGGTGGTGAATACCGAGATCGCCACCCAGTCATCCTTACCGGCGCATCGGTAAATCCCGTATGGCGCGGCAGTCGCGTGGCGATTCCCGATCCGGGAAGGGGCGTGCCCGTGGCGCGCGGCGAACAGGAGCTGATCGCCCAGAAGATGGGAAACTGCCTCGGTCATCGACCGATCGATCGTGGAACCCTCACCCGTGCGTTGCCGGCGGTCGAGCGCGGCGAGGAGAGCGAGCGCCGCATACCGCCCCGAGAGCTGGTCGGCGAACACACCGCTGCCTACCCGCATGGGCGGATCCTCGGATGTGCCCATGGCAGCGTTCATGCCTCCCGCCGCCTCGGTGCTTGGGCCGTACGCGGGAAAGTCCTGCCAGGGACCGGGCACGCCATATCCCGAGACCCGAAGCAGAATCAGGTCGCGCCGGCGTTCACGCAGCGCGACAGGGTCGAGGCCGAACCCTTCCATCACCGGCGCCCGATAGTTGCTGCAGACGACGTCTGCGCGTTCGGTCAATTGAAGCGCCAGCGCACGCCCCGCTTCGGTGTGGAGATCGATGGTGATCGCGTGCTTATTGATCCCGTTGCCATCCATCGTGTTGACGTAGTCGCTGAAGTTCCCCCCGGGACGGCACACGCGAACGACCTCGGCGCCGAGATCGGCGAGCACGCGTGTAGCCGCCGGCAGCGAAAATGCCAGCTCGAAGGAAAGCACACGCACGCCGCGCAACGGCCGCCACGTCTTCATCGCAGCCCACCGCCAAGGCTGTTGTGTCGGTAGCGGGTGCGGCGGTCACGGAGACCACGATCACCACCACGCATGCAGATCGCCTGCTGGTGAACGAAGCCGGCTTCCGCGATATCGCAGTGGTCCAGGATCAGTTCGAAGAACGCGGCGCGCCGCTCTACCATCACCGACACAGTGCACCCTTACATCGCGCCTTCGGCTGAGCTGACATGATTTCTCTGCCTCCAGGTGTGGCCGCTCCCGGAGGGCCGACCGTAATTGGACGAACGCTTCCCTATCCTCGGGCGGCATCGCTGCTGCCGCGTGCGCCGCCAGACTCGTCCGCACGAGGCCGGGACAGATGCAGGCGACCCGGATCCCGTAATCCTCCTCCAAATACGTGAGAGATCGTGTGAAGTTCAGCGCCCCCGCCTTCGATGCCGCGTATTCGGGATGGAGGCGGTGCGGACCGACCGCCGCCGATGAGGCTGTCTGCACGATTACGCCACCGCCACTGCGGTGCATGATCGGGATGGCGTGATAGGTCGCCAGCATCACCCCGCGGAGATTGATATCCACGACTCGCATGAACCGGTCTGGCGGCGTCTTGGGGAAGCGTGCTCCCGCGGTCAAGATACCCGCGTTGTTGTGCAGAATGTGCAGCCCGCCGTACAACTCCTCGGCGGCAGCTAGCATTCGGCGGATCTCCTCCTCGATGCCGACATCGACATGCACGAATTCGGCGACGCCACCCCTGTCTCGAATCAGTACCACCGTCTCCTGGCCGGCGCCGTCACCGATGTCCGCGACAACGACCCTCGCGCCGGCTCGGGCGAGCACCAGCGCTGAAGCCCGACCGATGCCCGAGCCGGCGCCAGACACGACTGCTACGCGCCCATCGATCTCCATCGCTGCTCTACCCTCCTTTAGCGCACGCCGGCCGCGCGGTAGTTGTCGTGGATGAGACGCACCGCGCGAGCGCATTCGCCCGCCGGTATCGGCGGCGGCTCACCTCGCCCGTATGCCTCCAGCGCCTACCGGACCGCCTCGCCGAATCCGGTCTGCCATCCCTCCGGCGTCGGGATGATCTCGTCGCGGTTGGGCGCCAGAATGTGCAGGCCCTCCGGCACCGCCCGGAGCAGCGCCGTTTCGCCGGCCAGGTGGGCATCGTGTAGCCGACCTCGTTGTGGATGAGGATGCCGCTCGGCGTGCGGAGCGTGGCGAGGCCGTAGTCTTCAACCTCGCGACGGTTCACCCGATAGCTGACCGCGGCGGACACTACCTCCGGCTCCTCACCGGTGATAAAGCGGGCGATGTCGAAGCCGTGGCCGCCGAGGTTCGGCAGCGCGCCTCCGCCCGCCTCCGCCTTCTTGTCCATCCAGGGTGAATCCCACTCGATGTAGCGTTGCATCGTCGGCCGGATCATCCGAAAGACAATGTGTGAGACGGCGCCGAACTCCCCTGCCTCGATCATCTGCTTCGCCCGCACTGCCCAGAACGAGTAGCGGGTGAAGAAGGGGACGCCGACCCAGGCCCTGCGCTCCTCCGCCAGCCGCGCCAGCCCCTCCACCGTCTCCGCGTCCACACCCCACGGCTTCTCCATGAGGAAGGGGATACCGGCGTCGACGAGGTAACGAAACGTCTCCGGCATGTCGCAGTGGCGGCCGAGGGCGATCACAAACTCCGGCTTCGTTTCTACGATCATCCGCCGGAAATCGGTATACGGCGTGCTGTTGAAGCGTGTGGCGCGATCCTGTGCGATCGCCTGAGTTTGATCCGATCGTCGGTGACGGTGAAGCGCCGGTCCACGCTCGATCCTCGATTCAGCCGGTGTGACCGGGGATCGCTGGTCTGGCGTTGGCGCCATCGCTGGGCTTTGAGTTGCAGTGCCTTCCTGTACAATCTCCTCGGTTAGTTGCCCTTTGAACGGCTTCGTCGCGGAGGTAGTGCAGATGAGCACGCAGGTCGGGTTGCGGGGTCATCGAATGCAGAATGAGGAGCGCGCCGAAGGGCGGCGACGTGACATCCTGCTGGCCGCCGCCCGCGTCTTCGCCCGCGACGGCTACGTTGACGCCACGCTAGATGATGTCGCCACGCAGATGGGCGTGACCAAGGGCGTCATCTATTATTACTTCCGCAGCAAGGAAGAGATCTTCACCGAGATCCGGGCGACCGCCGTCCGCGAAGCGATCGAACGGATCGAGGCGATCGTCGCGCGCGGCGAGGCACCGGAGGCGACGCTGCGGGCGACGGTCCGCGACCTCGTCGGCCACATTTTCGACGATCTCGATCGCTTCGCCAACGTCCTCAACTCCGGACGTCGCCTCAGCGACGAGAGCCGCGAGATGGTCCGCATGCTCCAGCGACGCTATGAGGGGCTGATACGAGCGATCATCGAGTCCGGTATCAGGGCAGCCATCTTCGTCGACCATGACCCGAAGCTGATGACCTTCACGCTGCTGCGCGCCGTGCTCGGCGTGACCGCGTGGTATTCGCCGGAGGGCCGCCTCTCACCAGAAGTGATCGCGGACCAGGTCACCGACCAGGTCGTTCGAGGTATCCTCCGAAACCCGCCACCACCGACGCAACCACGGCACGGCAGGCGGCGTGGCCGGAAGGACGACGCATCCACAGCCACCGGCTAGCCTCGACGCCGTGTCCATTAGCAGGTGATCGGACGGTCAGCCACTCGCGGGCACGAGAACGATCGCATCGCCAACACAGATGCGTCCGGATGTGATCACCCGGACGCGCAGCCCGCCACGTCCCACCAGCGCGCGCATGATGCCGGAGCGGGTGAGCGTCTCCAGATACTGACAGGGGTCGCAGGGGCGCACACCTTCGAGCACCGCCCCGCCGATCTGGAAGCGCGCGCCGGTCAGCGCGTCGAGCCGGACATCCCGCGTGACGACGTTGCGGCGCAGCGCAGCGGGGTCGATCGCCAGTTCCTCGGCCACCTCCGCCTCAAGCATCGTCAGCTCCTGGTCCGGCCACTTTGGGTCGCTCCAATGCCCCTGGCCGCGGGCGTAGCGGTCACCGACGATGCCAGCGCCCGGTAGCACGTCGACCCACGTCCGGCTGACGATGGGCGCGCCGGCGGTCGCGGCAGTATAGAGTCCGATAACTCGACTGTTCATCTCGGCCCTCGAGTAGAACCCGTCGCACGTCTCCGATCGTGTGCCACGGTGATGTCTTGGAGATACCCAGCGTCAGTATTGCGCCGCGAGAGCCACATATGCGAACTCTGTCAACGCGAAGTGGATGCCGGAGTGAAGGAATCCGGCCGCCGCGGAAGTGTCTGCGTGGCGGGCGAGCATGGTGAGCGTGTAGGGCATGTCCGTTCGGCTCGGACAGCCCGTACGCGGACTACGCCGCGGCCTCGAATGTGCTGCTGGCGCTGGGCGATTATCAGTTCCTCACGGGCGAGCCGGGCCGCGAGCCGCTGATGCTGCCCGGCTTCCAGCCGGAGTACCTCGTCGTCTTACGCAAGGCGTACGGCCTCGGCGGCCAGACGATGGGCGGCGGCAATCACCGGCTGCCGATCTTCACGATTTCCTGGCCTACAGGGGAGTTCGGCGGCATGGGGCTGGAGGGGCAGGTGAAGCTCGGCCGGCGCCGCGAGCTGGAAGCGATCGAGGATTCGAACGAGCGTCGCGCGCTGTACGAGCGCCTCGTCGCGCAGGCCTACGAGCGCGGCAAAGCGCTCAACGCGGCACACGTCTTCGAGGTGGATGACGTGATCGACCCGGCCGACACACGCCACCTGCTGGCGGCAGGACTCGAATCGGCGCCGCCGCCGGTACCGCGCGCCGGCAAGAAGCGTCCTTGTATCGACACCTGGTAGCTCGTGTTCATTCTCCGCCAGCCCGTTGAACCGCCGCGTGTCAGGATACCGTCAGTCGCCCGGTGCTCGATGACTACTGGTCTGTGGTTGGTTCGGCGGTCTGGCGCGCAACACGTTCGAGTTGCTCTCCTGTGGCGACGAAGAGCGTTGTCGCCACGGCGGTGGCGAAGAGTTTGCCAGAGCCATCCACCACACGCGCGCGGCTGACGGCAGTTTGTCGTCCCGCGTGCTCAACTTCGGCTTCGCAGCGAATCGCTCCGGCGCCGATCGGCACCGGCCGGACGAAATTGACCTTGAGCTCGAGCGTGACCTCCGTGGTACCCGGCGGCCGAACAGCGGGACCGAGTGCGAGCGTGATCGCCGCATCGATCAGCGTACAGAGCACCCCTCCCTGGACTGAGCCAGGACCATTGGCGAGATATTCACCCGGATCGAGCTCGCAGATTGCCCTACCTTCACCCGCCTCCACCGGCCGTACGCCGACATAGTCCCAGGCGGGCATCGGCGGAAGCTCACCCCTCAACATCGCAGCGCGAAGGGTTGCCGTGGGGACGCCGCTCGCACGGAGCGACTGGGTGAATGCGCGGGCGGCCGCAGGCGGCACCCACGAAACTGTACGGCTACGACGTTCGAGTCCTGATGCGTCAATGGGTTCTTCTACGCTCATGGGTTGACCTCCCGGTTGAGGATATTCTGAGCACTACCACGTCGGGTTCGTCGTTGAATGCTCACTTCGTTCCCTGGATCGCTGTTAGTGCTCGGTGAACCGTTAGATTATACTCTCCGGTAAGATATAGCGCGGCCCACATTGGAACCATCATCGTTTAGCGAGACGATCGGGCGTTGTTTGTGCATGCTCAGCTCGATCGCCGAGTCGAAGCAGCGCGCGGCGGAGCGTCGGATGACGGAGGAGCAAGAAGCATGAGGGATCTGGCAGGCAAGGTCGCGGTGATCACCGGGGGCGGCAACGGCATCGGCCGTGGCATCGCGCTCCCGCAATCGATCGCCCTCGCCATTGGCTGGTACGACGAGCACCTTAAGAGTGAATCCGCAACCGGGGAGCAAGGGCACCGACCACACTGACCGCGTGACCGGCCGGATTATACTCACAGGTACGGACAGCAGGGAGGGTCGGACATGACCACGGCTCAGCAGGACGGCAATGCTTCGGGTGTGCTGGTCCCACCAGATCTCGCGGCCCGGGATTGGGCGATGGCGAAGCCCAACGCCGTAAGGACGGGAAGCATGGCGTTCTTGAGGGCATGACCGACCCAGACGGAGCGGCCGCGCAACCCTTTGGCGAACGCCGTGCGGATGTAGTCGTTGTGCATTACCTCCAGCATCTGCGAGCGGAGGATGCGCATGATGCCCTGTATCCATGCATCGCCACGGCGCGCTGAGCCTTCAGAGTCAGCGTGGGATCTTGTGTTGTCTTCATCGACGCACTCTTTGAGATGTCCCACATTGGGAGACGGCGGCTACACAGATTCAGGTTTGCGGATGCGGCGCCTCTTGACAGCAGTCGTGTCAGCATGTGCCTTGTCAGCCGCCTCGGCTGGATGGACCCGGTGAAATATCTGGGACACATTCCGCGGATATACCTCATACTCTTCCTTCTCGGGTCGAGGACGGTCACTCGCGGGCTGATGTCGGTCACATTAGCTGACGCTTCGCGAGGCCGGCAAATGGACCTTCGGCGTTGACGAGATCACTGTACGTCCCGCTCTGGAGGATCTTCCCGTCCTCGATGACCACGATCCGATCGGCGTGCTGAACGGTGCTTAGCCGGTGCGCGATGACGAGGCGCGTCGCCTGGAGGCGGTCGAGGCTCTGGCTGACAATCGCCTGGGTGCGGTTGTCAAGCGAGCTCGTCGCTTCGTCGAAGAGCAGGATGCGTGGCTTTCTGACGATGGCGCGGGCGATCGTCAGCCGCTGCTTCTGACCTCCCGAGAAGGTCGCGCCGCCCTCGCTTACGTAGGTCAGCATCCCCATCGGCAGCCGGCGGATGTCTTCGTCCAGTCCGGCCGTGCGCGCGGCTTCCCAGGCGTCATCCAAGGACAGATCGGCGGAGCCAATGATGTTGGCGTAGATCGTGCCGGGCGTCACCTGGCTATCCTGTGTGACAACCCCGATCTGCCGGCGTACCGCCTCTGCATCGAGCCCGGCGAGATCCCGATGATCGTAGGAGATGGTGCCGCGCTCCGGCGCCTCAAAGCCGAGGAGCAGCCGGAACAGCGTGGATTTCCCCGCACCCGATGGACCGACGATGGCGACGAACTCGCCAGGGGCGACGCTGAGGGAGAGGTTGTCGAGCACCAACGGCCCGTCATCGCGGTACCGGAAGGACAGCTGCTGGATATCGATGACGCCGCTGAGCACGCCGGGGTCGGCTTTCGCTCGATCGACCTCCGGCAGCGTCCGGAGGATCGGTGTGACCCGCTCGTAGAGTGGCACGGCCTGAAGGATGATGGAGAAAGCCGTGCCCATGGCCGTAATCGCGGCCAGGAACTGCCCAAACGCCGCTGTGAAGGCCAGGAAGGCGCCGGTGGAGATCGCCCCCTCCTCCCGGTAGACGATCGTCGCGAAGAGCGCCATCGAAATCACGACCGGCCAGGCTGCGTTGAAGACCGTCAGCGCGTTGGCCGCCGTCTGCGCGCTGAGGGTCAGCCGGCTCTGCGCGGCGAACGCCCGCGCCCAGACAGCGTATGCGCGGGACTCCGCCCCGGCGACGCGCAGCTTGGCGATTCCCATGATGAACTGCAGAACGGTGCCCAAGATCTGGCCTCGAACCGTGCTGAGCCGGCGCTGGTACTGGAGTTGTAGATAGCCGATCAGCGCCGTCACGGCCAGCGTGATCATCGTGAGCAGCGCCGCCACCAGAGCCAAACCGGCGTCGTAATAGAAGAGCAGGGCAAAGCTGAACAGAGAGAAGACGCTGGCGAGGACGGTCGAGACCGTCGCGCCCGCGACAAGCTGACGGATCGTGTCGATCCCCATCGCCCGGTTGGCGAGGTCTCCGGCCGAGTAGTCGCGAAAGAAGCGCATCGGCAGACGCAGCAGGCGGTCCCACACCGCCGCTTGGAGCGAGGCGTCGATCCGTGACTCGATGCGCAGGATGGCGATGCTCTGCGCGATCTGGAAGAACGCGGCTGCGATCGCGGCGCCGACGAGCACCACAGCCACCGCTGCCAGGCGGCCGCGCTCGCCGCTGGGAACGATCGTACCGAAGATCAGGCCCATGGCGATCGGGATGAGCGTCGCGAGCAGGCCGCCGGCGGCGCCGAAGAGCAGCAGTCGGGCAACGTCCGGCCTGCTGCCGTGAAGACTGAAGCTGATCAGATCCCAGCTTCTGAGCGCGCGTTCAGGCAGGGAGCGATAGAATTCGTAGCCCACCGGCAGCAGCCCGCCGGCCACCCGCCGGTTCACCCGCGTCCGTGTGCCGGACACGGGGTCGACCATGTCATAGCGTTGTCGGGATGCCGGTAGCAGCGCAACCGGCCGGTGATCGACGGTCCGGCCGACCAGCGGACCGCTCTCCCGCTCCCACCAACCATCGACGAGCGCCACACGACGAATGCGCACGCGGGACGCCCGCGCGATGCGCGCGATGGGATCGCCCAGAGCCTCCGTCGAGGTGGACCGGGTTGGACCCTGAATGGAGATTCCCAGCGCGGCGCCGACCAGCCGGCAGGCGGCGAGGAGCGGCTCGCCAGATGGCGGCGTGGCGGCCGGCCGGCGTCTCCGATCGAGCACACCGGCCAGCGCGTCCACGGTCTGCTGCTCAAGCGATCGCTCGTACTCTGCCTCCTCTTTGAGAACGCCGGCTTCGCCGCGCTCCAGAGCGTCAATTCGCAGCCGCTGGCAGTCGAGGATGGCCTGGTGGAAAGCGTGCAGTCCCTGCCACGCTCCGTCCTTCGTCAGCACTTCGTCCGTCGCCACCGCGAAGATGGTGCATGCGCCCGCCGCCTGAAGCCAGGTCTGCGGGGAGAGCGGAACCGGCGGGGTCCCATGTGCCTGCGTGAGCGGCTCGATGCCGCAGAAGCAGGCCTCACCCTCAGCCACGTTCGCCCAGAGGATTCCCCCTTCCGGCCCGATCGCCTGCCCCTCGCCGGCCGACACGCTCTGCCCGGCGGTCAGCGGTAACGCGGCGGCGGGATGCGGTGCGGCCGTGAGGCCCTGGGAGACCTCGACGATCCAGGCATCCAGTAGCGTCGCCACCTGCCCGGTGGTGGCTGCCTGCCGCCCAGCGTTTTCGAGGCGGGCGATGGGAACCTTGGCGAGTTGGGCGTCGGTCACAGCGGAGGCGAGATAGCCGACCCGCGCGCTGCTCGCTGCCAGGTCCATGCCGAAGAGCGCGGCGCCGGGGAGCGCGCTGAACGCGTAGTGCCGCGAGCCAACCGGCCGGCCGTTGTCCAGGTTGACGACGAAGACCGCAAGCTCCCCCGACTGCACGATCCAGGTGCTTGCCGGATCGTCGAGCAGCAGGGGGCGGCGGGATTCGATGAGCGCCGGCGTCCCGGGTTCTTGCAGGAGGTCGTTCGTGGAGAAATTCACGCCGGCAGCCTTGGTCAGCCCGCGATCAGGCGGGCGTAGGGTCCGTCCACGTTTTTCATATCGTCGTGCGTACCCCGCTGCACGACCTTGCCGTTGTCGAGCACGATGATCTCGTCGCTGTCGCGGATTGTGCTCAACCGGTGCGCCACGATCAGGCAGGTGCAGCCGCGGCGGCGCAGGCTCAGGTCGATCTGCTCCTCGACGATCGTGTCGAGCGCGCTCGTCGCCTCGTCGAGCACGAGAAGGACCGGGTCGCGGGTCAGCGCCCGCGCGATCTCGAGGCGCTGGCGCTCACCGCCGCTGAAGTTGCGCCCGTCCTCCTCGACGTGGCTCTCGTAGCCACCGGGCCGGGCGAGGATGACGTCATGGACGCAGGCGTCGCGCGACGCCCGCGATATCTGGTCCTTGGAAATGAGTGAGTCCCAGAGCGTGAGGTTGTCGCTCACCGTACCTTCGAAGAGAAAGATCTCCTGCTCCACCCAGCCGAGGGAATTGCCCACGACGTCCCGCGGATACGCGGTGCGGGGCTTGCCATCGAAGAGGACGTCACCACTCCAGGGGGTGTAGAGGCCGCAAACGAGGCGGGCGATCGTCGACTTGCCGCTCCCGGTTGCGCCGACGACCGCGACGCGCTGCCCCGGCTGCACGGTCAGGTTGAAGTTCTCGATCAGGGGCGGGTCGAGGCGGCTGTACCCGAAGGTGACGTTGCGCAACTCGAGGCCGCCGGCCAGCTTGGGTGACGCGCCGGTCTCATCTGCCATCGGAGCGGCGGCGATTGATTGGTCGGGCGGATAGCGCAGCACGTCGTCCAGGCGGTTGACGGTGCCCTGGATCTCCTGGAGCGAGGTACTGAGCAGGACGAAGGTGGTGATCGGTTGGGTAAAGCTGATCATCAGGCTCTGGAAGGCGACCAGGGTGCCGACCGTGATCGCGCCCTCCATCACGCGCAGACCGCCGAGTGTGAGGATCGCCGTCATATTGAGGAGCGAGAGCAGGGACGGCACGGCGCTGAGCACCTGCGTTGGCATCGCCAGCTCCTGTCGCGCGTCCAGAACCTTCGCCTGGGCGCCGGCCCAGCGCGAGAAGAAGTCGGCCTCTTCCCCCGTCGCCTTGACTGTCTCAATCATCTGCAGGCCCGCCATCGCGGCCCCCATCTGTTTGCCCTGCTCTTGGAGGAGCCGCTGATTGACATCGATGCGCCGGCGCGCGACGTAGCGCAGGGCGACGACGTTGAGCAGCGCGAAGCCGATGCCCACGAGGGTGAGAAGAACGTCGTAGTAGAACATCAACCCGAGATAGAAGATGACCGTGACGACATTGAGGAGGGCGGTGGCGAGCTGGCCCGAAAGCAGTTGCGCCACCCTGTCGTTGAGGGAGACGCGATAGCCGATCTCACCGCCATAGCGCTGTGTGTAGAACTCCATCGGTAGCCGGAGGACGTGCCACAGGAACCGGCTGGACATCGTCAGAGAGAGCTTGGTGCTGAGGCGCAGCAGATAGCGCTGCTGCAGGTAGGTCAGCAGCGCCAGCAGCACGGCGGCCAGCGCCATGCCCTCGAGCAGGGGAAGGACCCAGCCCGTCTGCCGGCTGATCAGGTAGTTGTCGACAAAGATCTTGCTGAAGACCGGCACCGCCAGACCCGGGACAACCAGCGCAAGGCCGACCAGCACGCAGTAGATCAGGCCGGTCCACGAGCCGCGCAGGCGTGAGGCCAGGGCCGGCAGCAGTCCGCGCCGCTCACCACCTTTGCGAAAGTCAGGGCCGGGTTCGAAGGTGAGGGCGATGCCGGTGTAGGCCTTGTCGAACTCATCGTAGGAGACGGTGCGCGGGCCGACCGCGGGATCGTTCAGGTAGACACGGTCTCTGCCGAAGCCTTCGACCACGACGAAGTGACCGAAGCCCCAGAAGACGATCATCGGTGGGCGAAGTGCCAGCAGATCGTTGACCTCCTCGCGGAAGCCCTTGGCAACCAGGCCGTAGGCGCGCGCCGCCTTGACCATGTTGAGCGCATTGCTGCCGTCACGCGAGACGCCGCAGGCCGCGCGGAGCTCCTCCAGCGGGACGACCTTACCGAAGTAGCTCAGCACGATCCCCAGGGCAGCGGCACCGCACTCGACGGCCTCCATCTGCAGCACGGTCGGGGTCTTGACCCGCCGGTACGCGGGTCGGGGCCGCGACCCCTGCGCGTTACGGGACGGCTCCCCGCCGGCCGGCGGCGCGGGTGGCTGCATTGAAACTGTCATGAAATGAAGATACCCGTCATTTGTTGCTGGTTGGGAACACCAGATTGATCGGCCGCTGCTCGCTGAGGATGATATCGACCGAACAGAGCATGCCGCTCGCGAGCTGCACAGAAGGCCCGCGCGATGCTGACCACTTGAAGCCGCTCGGCGTCGCCGGGTCGCGGACCAGGTCGACCCGGACCTCCACGACCGGTTCCCCGCCGGCAAATGTGCGCGCGATCGCCTCGTTCGCGACGATCCGGCGGATCTGCTCCGGGGTCGCGGGGTACAGCGAGACGGCGGCGACCGTACCGAGCACGAAGCCGTACTGCTCGGCACTGACCGCCTGCGGTGCGATGTGAGCCTTCATCCCGCGGGAGATGTCACCCGCCTGCGCCGCGGGAACGTAGACGATCGCCTGCATGCTCTCGGTCAGCGGCTCGACGGTCGCCACCGTGGTTCCGGGATGCACGAACATGTATTGCTCGATGAGAACAGCCAGGACCATGCCGTCCTGCCGGCTCGTGATCTCGGTCTCCGTACCCTCTGGGGCCGTGAGCGTGGCGATTGGTTGACCCGCGCGGACCGTGTCGCCGGCGCTGACACGCAGATCGGCGATCGTCCCGGCGCCGGCGGTTTGAATCTGATAGATGCCGGGGGGGCGCAGCAAGATCCCCTGCCCGGTGGCCTCGGCGGGGACGCGGCCGGCGACGCTCCAGACGAGCACCGTCGCGACCACGCAGACCAGCGCACCGAGCGCCAGCCAGCTTCGCGGGCTGGTGATCTGCATCAAGTGGTCGAGCTGCTCCGGAGACGTCAGTTGCTCGAGCGCTTGCCGGCGGAAGAGGTGGGAGGGCACGGCCTCCGTACTCTCTGCGACACTCTCCGGCTCCTGGCTCCTGTCGTGGCCGTCCATCATCCTCGCGCTACTCCCACAGCAGTGGGGAAGGGAGCCGGTCCGGGTACGCCAGACGCAGCAGCTCGTAGCCGATGCCGGCCGTCCCCTGGAAGAAGCTGGGGCTGAAGACGCCTTCGGGGAGATCGGCCTGTAGGCGGTAGTGACCATCGCGCTCCGCTCTGCGGACGACGTGAGCAGCCTGTCGGAGCGCAGCGTCGCGCAGTTCCGGTCGGGAGAGCCGCTGTGATGCCTGCAAGAGAATCTCCGCGCGGCCGAGGGCGCCGCAGCAAAGCTGGTCGACTCCCCGCGCGCCGAACGCCTCGGTTGTCTGCAGCGCGGACTCCAGGTCCTGGCGGATGGCTTCGTCGTCGAGCACCGGAAGGGCCCCCAAGCGGGCGAGGCCGATGCCCGGTGCCCCATGGCACCAGGAGACCTGGAAACCATCCCGACCCTGCGCCTTGAACCCGCGGAGGTCACGCCAGTTGCCTTCTTCCGATGAAAAGAGGCTGCGCTCGTAGGCGAACCCCTCCGCTGTTGCCTCCAGCAAGCCGGTCTCGCCGGTCCGCTGGTAGAGACGGACGAGCGCATAGCCGATGCCAGAGGCGCCGTGCGAGAACCCGGTCAGCGCTTCCCCTCCCAGGGTCTTCCAGGCCCGCTGACCGGCCAGATCGGCGCGCTGCTCCAGGAGATGGCGACCGCAGACGGCGGCACGCTCCAGGAGTGTGGCATCGCCGGTCACGTCGTACAGGGTCAGCAGTCCAAGGATCGCGCCAGCAGCTCCGCCGATCAGGTCCAGGGTCCGATCCTGGGCGATGCGCTCCTCAGTCAGGGCAGCCGCTGCCCGCCGGGCGTCCCCGACGAGGTCCGCCTCACCGAGGAGCCGGCCGATCTGCAGCAGTCCGTAGATCAGCGAGCCGCAGCCGGCAGCGCCCCCGATGCCGATCACGCGCACCAGCCGATCGGCGTGCTCGCGCAGGTCCCGGCGCAGCGGCTGGAGGGCGCCGAGCGCGAGGTCGCGAACGCCCGCCCCACCAGACACCTGCTCAAACGCGGCCAGGAAGAGCGCCACCCCGACGGTGCCGGCATAGAGCTCCGGCCCCAGCGGCTGGAGCTGATAGCGCTCGGCCTGGGGAATATAAGAGACGCCGATCCAGGAGACGCTGCCGTCGTTGGAGCGGATCGCCTTCGTGTCAAGCTCCTCCGCGATCCGCGCGGCCAGGCGGAGTAGCTCATCCCGGCTCACCGGGGCGTCCGCCTCCACGCCCATGCCTGGTTCGTGATCTGGCCAGGTAGTCCCCTGCTCGTTGGCGGTCCGCGTGTAGAGTGAGGCACGTATGAAGGCAAGCTGACGTCCCAGATCCTCGGTGTCCAGCGCGCGCAGGCGCGCGGCCGCGAGGTTGGCACAGGTCTCGATAAAGCACTGTTCGATCGCTTCGCCACCGGGCAGGAGCAGCGAGTCACTGTCTGCACGGACGCTGAAGTAGGGGACATCCATCTGCTCGAGGTCCCGTTGCTCAACGCGGTGCAGAGGCCAGTAGGGGTTGCGCGCCTCTGTGTCCAGCAGCGGCCGGCCGAGGATGTCGAGCTCGATGCTGCGGTCGGCGCCGTCGCGCAGATGCTGGGGGTGAAGGGCGCCCGCGAGCAGCTTGGCGTAGGTGACCGTCGGGCGGACGATGAAGCGCACCTGCCGGCCGGCCAGCGTGGCCTGGGGACCGCCGGCGGCCAGCAGTGCTTCCCGCTCGCGCATGAGCAGGTGGTACATCTGCTGGAAGCCATCCACGATTTCAGCTGTGTAGTCGTTGGGGGAGAGCGTCACACCGTTCAACAAGGCGACGTTTGCCCGAGGACGGAACGGCGGATGCAGCTGACGGAGCGCCATCTCGTCGGTGTTGACGTGTTCCCAGATCGGGACAGCGATGATGCCCTCCTGTTCGCTCACGCCACCGAGGGCGCTCAGGTCGACGCTGCGACCATCCGGCCCGATCATCCAGCGCGGCAGCAGGCCGGTGGTCAGGACCGAGTCGATCAATTGCTGGACCGCGAGCACGATCGCCTCGATGTCGACCGTGACCTCCTCCAGCGGCTTGGCCTGGGGATGCATGATCGTCTCCAGGTCCACGATCACCGGATGCTCGCCGGAGGCGATCAGATTCTCACAGTGGCAGTCGTTGCCCGCGAGGGAGTAGATCAGGCAGATCAACGTACCCGCCCGCCGATAGTAGCGCCGTGCCTCCTCCTCGTCGGCGCACGGCTGGTGCTCCACGAACTCCACCCAACCATAGCCGGCGCGGTCGAGCACGCGCAGCAGCTTGAACGGCAGCGGCGCGCCATGCTCGTTCAGCCAGGCGAGCAGATCAAAGTAGGCCACCTCCAGGCTGAGGTCCTTGGGCTTGTACATCACCTTGAGGCCGGAGGTGAAGGTGACGGCGATCGCCGAGCGGCCATTGCTGTGGCGGTCCGAGAGCGACGCGCCGACGGCCGCGACGACGCCTGGCTCGCCATCAGGCTGGAACGCATGCCGTATGGCCGGGAGGTCCGCCTGGAGCCGGAGCAGGAACTCGCACATGGCGTCCACCCAGAAGTCCGTGACCGTGGCCGCAAGCCGCGCCAGGACGGGGTACTCGCGGAAGAAGGACACGATCCCGCCGTTGAGCATGGCGACCACGAACGCCTGGTACTCGTCCCTGGTGACCTCGCCCCGCGCCCGGGCGATCAGGCGGGCGAGCGACGATCGTGCCACCGCGCGGTGAGCCGAGAACTCTACCTCGAAAGCCTGTCCGCTGATCCGGCTGAGCTCCTGGAGGAGGCTGCGCTCCAGGGCCGCGCAGGCTGCCGGCGAGAGACACGCGCCGGCGGCGCCGATGCGCGCCGCCAACGTGCGGCGGGCGACGATAACGAACGAGAGCAGGATGTCCTCGAACGGCAGCGGATGCTCCGGGTTCAGACAGCGGTCGCACTCCTGTTCGCGTTCCTCGTCGCTCGCCGGCACATCCGCGATCTCCTTCGCCGCGATGATCGCGGCCGTGAAGGTCTGCGCCCAGCCCGGCAGCGGCCACCCGGCCCCGGTCAGGTTGACCGCGCCGAGGACCCGACGAACCCGATCGATGTCGAGGCCGTCCCAGGCCAATCGCTTGTCGAACCGCTCTGGGTCGCCCTCCGCGACGAGTGAGCGCCAGCGCTCGATGCGCGCCTGCACGCGGGCGTCGTCGTGAATGACCGACAACGGCGCGAACCCGACTTCCAGACGTTCGGTGAGGGTGCTCGCCCGCGCGGCGATCTCCGCCACCGCGCTATCGGTGATTGGGATCGCGGCCTCAACCATGGATCATCCTTTGTGAACTGATGAGTGTGAACTGCTGAGCCGACGTTTGCTGGAGAAAGGAGCCACCACCGTCGGCTCGGCTTCTGCGAGCGCCGCCACATTGCCCGCCCGGTGCTCGAAGCGGACAGCTCGCGCCCTGGGTGCCCGGCGATCTTTCTGACCGAGCCTATTCACATGCCGGCGAGCACTGTGCGCCCGAGCAGCCCATACAAGTACAACTATCGGAGGCATCCCAGCCGCCGCCCGCGACTGCGGCCAAGTCGGCGTCGGTGAGCTCGCCCTCCGGCAGTGTATCCGGTGCGGGCGGTATCACCAGATAGAGGGTCGTGGGCGTCTCCTGCACCACCTGGATGGTGATGCCTTCTGGGAGCTGCACCCCGAGGGCGGCTTCCACCGCCTGGCGGGGATTCTCCTGTAGCTGCTGGGCGAAGGCGGCATCAGTCCACGCCCGCTTGATCAACTGCAGCTCCACATCTCGGCGCGTGGGGGACGGTTGCGTTGTCACTCCGGTGCTCCCTTCGTAGCTCTGCGACTTCATCTGTGCCGGCAGCGCGCCGAGCTCCGGGACCCTGGCTTCCTCGCGTCCTCGGTGACCGTGGGGCGCACCCCTCCGCTACCACATGACCGATGATCGCTCGTCTTGCCTCCTGGCCGCGTCACGACGCCGCTCGGTCGATCGACTAATCGGAGCCGCGCCGCCCACTCCTATACTGCGAGCGCCGCCACGCTGCCTGTCCCGTGCCCGAGGCGAACAGGCAACACCGTGTGTGCCCGGCGATCTATCTGACCGGACCTATTCACACCCCGGGCAGTACGATACGCACGTGGCGCCACCAGAACAATTATCGTTACCGGTGTCAAAACCCCAGCCGCCGCCCGCCACCGCGGCCAGGTCGGCATCGGTGAGATCGCCTTCAGGCAGCCTGTCCGGCGCTGGCGGTACCACCAGGTAGAGCGTGGTGGGTGTCTCCTGCACTACCTGAATCGTGATCTCCGCCGGCAGCTGCACGCCCAGCGCGTCCTCGATCGCCCGGCGGGGGTCCTCCTGCAGTTGCTGCGCGAAGGCCTCGTCGGTCCACGCCCGCTTGATCAATTGCAGCTCGACATCGCGGCGGGTGGGGGTCGGTGGCGTTGTCATCTGGTTCCCGCTCCCTTGACTGCTCGGATGCGGCGTCCCGCGCGCTCGGCGCCGCATCCGAGCTTGGCGCCGGTGCGCCGCGTTGCCTGCGTCCCGAAGGGTGGGGACGACTCGGTCGTCATTCGGTTGGACAGCCAACTTCGGTGCACACTCCGCAGGTGCAGTTCGTTGGCCCACAGCTACCCCAAGCGCTCGCGCCGCCGGCCACGTCAGCCAAGTCGGCGTCGGTGAGTTCGCCCGCCGGCAGTGTGTCCGGCTGAGGCGGTATCACAAGGTACAGCGTGGTGGGCGTCTCCTGCAGCACCTGAACCGCAATGCCCTCAGGGAGATCCACGCCGAGCACCTGCTCCACCGCCTGGCGGGGGTTCTCCTGCAGTTGTTGGGCGAAGGCCGCATCGCTCCAGGCGCGCTTGATCAGCTGCAGTTCCACGTCCCGGCGCGTGGGAGTTGGCGGCATCGTCATCTTGCTCCTCCTGCCGTGCGGATCGGGTCACTCCACCCACCGGCAAATCCGCAAACGTCGGCAGAATCATAGCGCATCCTGCTCCGCGACGCGCAGCCTGATGTACGGCGGTAAGGCGGCTGCCACCGGCAACCTCGCGGCCCTCGGCAGAGAGCGGCCGTGCTCGTTACTGCCTGTTGCACGAGAAAGCGAATCGTCCCTGGGAGCGCGGGCATCCTGCCCGCATAAAGTCCAGCCGACCATGCGGGCAAGATGCCCGCGCTCCCAGGGACACAGGAATATCCTTAATGGTAGAATAGCGCGCACAAGAAGATTGATTTGTCATGTGCAATCGAAGAGGCCAGCATGAATGCACAAGCAGAAAAGCTTCGGAGACGTTATGGTGAGTTTATTTACCGCAGTTACAGTGTTGTGGTAGTCGGGGATGATCTGGGCCTGCGTTTTTCATTCGAAGTCAAACCCGACATTTAATTCACGTCGAGTGTTTTATTGCGAGGATTGTTAACGCGCGCATCGCGATTTGATCAGGCAGTGCTCCATAATCTAGAGTTCCATGTGGGCATGATGGTGATCCCGA